>DASZHJ010000141.1:0-9128 GCA_035938015.1 Allostellaceae bacterium | reverse complement strand
CGCTCATCATCGAGCCGCCGGAGATCGAGCAGATCCTGCGCATCATCGGCCTCGCGCTGGACGAGACTTACGGCCATGCCCGAGCCGAGGGGTGGCTGTAGTTCATTTAGGCCGGCGCTGTCGCTGCACCTGCATGTTCGCCAGGAACGGGACCAGCGGGTGCGCGCCCATCGCGACCAGTGCGGGAACATCGAGCGCCATCAGCGCTGCTCGCTGGGCGGGCACGAGCTTGTAGCGGTCAGCATAACCCGCGGCGTCCGCGATATAGGCTGCACGCGCCGCCTCGTCGTGGGCGAGCCCGTGTAGAGCGGATGTAAGCTCGACCAGCTCCGGCTTGATCGAGGGGTAGTGTGGCGTCAGCTTTGCTGCCTCGCCGCCGAGCCAGGCGAGCGAGGCGTAATCGTGATGCCAGCTCGGATCCATGGAGACGATATCCGGCTTGCGCTCACCCAACGCGCCGGCGGCACACGCCCAGCAGCGCAGCTCGATGTTGCCGGTCGCATCGAGCTCGGCCTCGCTGTACCCGATCAGCGATTTGAGATTCCCGGCCGCGAGCTTGGCGAGGACTTGATTGTCCCAGGCGAGCTCCGGATTGCCGTAGCGGTCGGTGCCGGGAAAATGCGACATGCCGCCGCTCGCCAGCACGATGGTCCGCAGACCCATGCCGGTGACCGCGCGCGCCACCGCCTGCCCGAAGGCGTAACAGCGCTCGACTGTCGGCTGCGGCGGCAGATAGGCGTTCACATAAATCGGCAACACCGCGTCGGTGTGTCCGAGATGGCTCAGCGGGATGCCCATGGCATAATCAACCTTCGCCGTGCTGGTGAAGGCGGGGTCGAATCCCCCGCGGTAGAGATCGCGCACCAGCTCGAAGCTGGTCTCGCTCGGAATCTTCCAGTGAAATTTCCGACCGGCGAATTCTCCCGTAGCCTCGCCGCCGACGTGAATGGTGAACGGCGGCGCCGCGTTGTGGAAGAACTGCTCGGCGTGATCGTTCGCGAACAGGATCCACAGATCGGGCTTCAGAGCCCGGAGCTGCTCGCCGATGTCAGCGGCGATCTTCCGGACGCGCTCGACCGTCGCTCGGTCCTCGGTCTCGGGCATAGTGAAGAATTGCGGGGCATGGGGCAGCATCGCCCCGCCGATCACTGTCGAGCTCACGGGCTCCACCTTCGCCTTTCGCGTCGCCTCGCAAAAAAACAGGGCCGCCGCGTCAACTCGGCCGCGGGGTTTGGCTGCTCGCCGCCGCGCCCATGGAGACCACCTCCGCGGTTTCCTCGGGCGCACTCGGCGCGTGACGCGTCTGCACATACACGGTTGGGTTTGAGAACTCGATGCCTTTTTCCCGAAACACCTGATGGATCCGCTTCAGCGCCGCGCGATAGACGAGGGTTGGCTGCACCGGCCGCGCCGTGAATTTGAGCCGCAGGACGAGCGCGTTTGGATCGATATCGGTCACCCCCTGGAGCTTCAAAGGCGCGATCAGCTCGGGGCCGAGTTCCGGATCGCTCATCATCTCGACGCCGATCTGCTTCACGGCCTTGCGGACCTGCTCGAAATCGGTTTCGTGCGCGAGCCGCAGATTGAATTTTACCGTGGTCCAGTCGCGGCTGAAATTCGTGACCTGCTGGATCTGGCCGAACGGGATGACGTGGATCTGCCCGTTTTGGTGCCGCAGGCGCAATGAGCGGATCGACATCCCCTCCACCGTACCCTTGAGCCGGCCGGTATCGATGTATTCGCCGATTCGGAAGGCATCGTCGGCCATGAAGAAGATGCCCGACACGATATCGCGCACCAGGGATTGCGAACCGAAGCTGATGGCGAGCCCGAAGATCGAGGCGCCCGCGATCAGCGACGTCGTATTCACTCCGAGATTGGAGAGCGCGATCAATCCGGCCAGCAGCGCGATCGTGATCAGGATGAAAACACGCATCAGCGGCAGCACCGTCTGCAGCCGCGACGCGATCGGCGCCGGCTCGTCGCTGGGGATGGCTTGAATCGTCGGCCGAATGTGCCGCTCAGTATGCATGAAAACGATCCGACAGAGCACATAAGCGATATAGATCGTCGCCGCCGCGCTCCAGATCGAGCCGCGATAGCTCGCCCAGCTCTCCGCGGGAAGAATGCGCGAGAGGTCCACGATCCAGAGCTCGACCAGGATGGTCGCCGCGCCCAGCCAAAGCGCGACGTTCACGCAATGGCGGATCATTTGGCGCCATTGAGCGCGCCTTTCGGACCCCTCGCGATCCTTGGATGCGGCGGCGAGATGATCGAGCCAGGCGCCGGCCATCATGTCCAGCACCCAAACGCCAATCAGAATTCCGGCCGTATCGATCAGTCCCCAGAACGGCTTCAGGTTCCTGAGCGTCACGCCGAGCAGCCAGGAGAGCAGCGCCAGCAAGACGAACAGCATGGCGAGCGGATATCCCAGGCGCTCGAAGAACGTCGGTGCCGGCCGATCCGCATCGGCAACGATCGTCCCGCCGTCGGCCGCCGCGGCGAGCCGCACGCGGCGGATGAAATAGAAGGCGGCGGCGGCATTCACGATACCGAGACAAAGCGCGACGAACTGCACGTCGGGAACCTGGATGCCGCCGCGAAAGAGGGCGCGCAGGAGCGCGGTCGAGAAGACTTCCAGCGCCACGATCGCGCTCGCCGCTTGTCGCAGATGGCGCACCGTATCGTCGCCGACCTCGATGAGGCGCGCTTTTGCCTCGCGGTGGCGCAACACGAGATCGATCGGCAGGAGTATGAGCCGCCAATAGACCAGCGCCGAGATGAACGGCATCGCGGCCCGGCTCGCCAATGTATCGTCCGAGAACCAGAGGGCGTGCGCGACATAGGCAACGACCAGCAGGGCCATGATCCCAAGGAGATCCGAGGCGAACAGCGAAATCCGCGCGGACAAGCTCAGCGAATCGGCGGACTCTCGCAGTTGTTTCCGGCGCCAAGGAGCGAGCGGCAGGGGCGCCAGACGCAGCGCCACGAGCGCCGCGGCGAGCGCGGCCAATAGCCTCAGCAGCCAGGCCGAAAACGATCCTCCCGAGGCTTCGGCGATGTGGCCCACGACTTGCTGCAGCTGGTCCGGCAATTCCGGAACCGCGGCGAATATCGGCCGAAGTGCGTCCGTCAGGCCGCTGGCGGCCTCGGAGACCCATCCCGCGCCCGCCGACATCATGTCGTCGCCCGCGCTTTGCGCCGGGCTCGCCGCGCTGGTGGTCGGGGCCAGGGCCGCCGCCGCGTAACAAGCCCGCGGCACCCAGAGAGCGAGCAGCAGGGCAAGAGCGAGCAGAGGCCGCCAGGGCCGATGACCAGGTTTCATAGCCAACCTATATGCGCCCGCCACGCTCGTTCTCGCTAGGCGAACAGCAGGAGGTTGCCGTCGGGATCCCTGACGATGAAGGTGGTGGCGCCCCACGGCTCTTTTCTTAGCGTCTGGTGAAACGCGACGCCAGCCGCTTGGAATTCCAGATAGAGCGGCTTCACGTCGTCGACATTGATCGAAGCCGACAGCAAATCCTCGCGGGCTCGCATCGCCGGATCGATCAGCGGCGCATCGACGTGCCGGAGATTGAGCCGTGCGCCGTCCCGGGCGACCTGCGCGTAGAAAGGCGGCTCGCCGTAGACGAAGATGATGGAGAAACCGAGCTTCTCGGTGAAGAAGTCGCAGGACGCCTTGATGTCGGAGACGAAGAGATGAGGCTCGGCCGAACCGAGGACAGGCTTCGAGGTGGTGCGATCGGCGGGGTTGGTCATGGTCTTGATCCCTGTCTTGAGCGCCTGCCAACTCGCGAACCCGGACCGTCGCGCAACCAGCTCCTGCGCGTCGCTGAGCTGGAAGCGGTGCGCGAGGACTTGAGCATCGCTCAGATGGTGGAACCGCGGTAAGACGGTCCGGATCTGCTCGGCTACGGGATGGTAGCCGTTACGATGCCAGCGCAGGATCTGCTTGGCTTGCTTCTTCAGGTTCTCGAGGCTTGGCACGGGGCGCACTACGGTTGAGGGTACGTAGGTGGGCTTTGCCCCTTCGGCACGCGGCCGATGCGCCCTACAGCAGCACCCAAAGAGTGACGGAGAGCACACACCGCTGTCAACTCGTCGCGCCGATCCATCACGATCTCCCGCACGGCGCGTACTCTTAGTAGCGGAGATCCGGGCACATCGGCACTTACCCGCGCGCGACGAAATTTGTCACAGGAACCGGACTGCCGAGGTGTGAGGGGCATCACAGGCATGGTCGACCGCCGTCCCTACGTTCTGCGCCCAGCGGGATCGCCCCGGATCACTGGGAGACTCAGCATGAACCATCCACCCGATGACCGCCGCGTGAGCGGCGGGGCCGTCGTCGCGGCCTGGGCCATCGTCGCCGGCTTGGTCGCGGTGGCGCTCATCGCGAGCGTGCTCGCAACACCCGCACCGATGACGACCCCGGTCACGGAGCAAGCCGCGCTGCACGGCGAGCGCGGATTCGGCGAGGCGGGATCTTACGGGAGTCGGCCGGAAGCGAGACCTTAGGCTGTGGCGGGACCGCTGCCATCTCCGCGGCGCACGCTGTCCGCAGGCGGTCCATCGAGAGCGCGTTGCCGCCGACGTTGACCCCGCGCAACAAGGCGACATAGGCCCGCGCATCCGTCATTCGCTCAGGGCTTGGCAAGCAGGCAGCGGAAGACGGCCCGGATCCGGTGGCTGCCATCGCGCGCCTCCCGATATGCCGCGAACGCAGCGTAGCACACGACGGCGCGGACTCGGCCAGTTGATCGCGGCAATGCCCGCCTATAGGTTTCCCGGCAGGCGCGAGGGAGCGGGCATGGCCGGGCAGACCATTCTGATCTGGGGCGCGGGGGCGATCGGCGGGACGGTGGGCGCGCACCTCTTGCGCGCGGGGCACGACGTGCTCCTCGTCGACCGCGCCGGGGATCACGTTGCGGCGATCGCCAAGCATGGGCTCGCCATCACGGGGCCCGTGGCCGAGTTCAAGATGCCCGGTCGCGCGGTCACGCCAGAACGGGTTCAGGGACGCTTCCGGACCGTCCTGCTGTGCGTCAAGGCCCAGGACACCGAGGGCGCCGCGCGCGCCTTGGCGCCGCATCTCGCCGAGGACGGCTGCGTCGTCTCGCTGCAGAACGGGCTCAACGAGCGCGTGATCGCGGAGGTCGTGGGACCCGAGCGCACGGTCGGCGCCTTCGTCAATTTCGGCGCCGATTACATCTCGCCGGGCGTCATCCTGTTCGGCGGCCGCGGCGCCGTGGTCGTGGGCGAGATCGACGGACGCCTGACGCCGCGCGCAGAAAGTCTGCACCGGCTCCTGAGCGAATTCGAGGAGCGTGCCGTGCTCACCGCGAACATCTGGGGCTATCTCTGGGCGAAGCTCGCCTAAGGTGCGATGCTGTTTGCCACCGCGCTCACCAACGCCTCGATCGCGGATTGCCTGGCCTCGCCGCGCCATCGCGCGCTCTTCACCGCCTTGCCGCGTGAGGTGCTGCGCGTCGCCGCTGCCGCGCGCGTGGCGCCCGAGCCGTTCGACGGCTTCGATCCCCGCGCCTTTGCGCCAGGCGCCGCCGAGGCGCAGGCGATCCAATCGCTCGACGCCCTCGTCGCCTTCAATCGCCGCTCCGCGAAATCCCATAGCGGCGTCTGGCGCGACCTCGCCGTACGCAAGCGCCGCACCGAGGCGGAGCACCAGCTCGGCCCGATCGTCGCCGTCGCGCGCGAGCACGGGATATCGGCGCCGATCACCGCACGGCTCGTCGCACTCGTCCGCGACATCGAGGACGGCCGGCGGGCACAGGACTGGCCGACGTTGGATCTTCTAATGGAGATGGTACCGGCATGAGCGTTGAGCCCAAGACACTATCGCTTGCGGGACAGACCGCCCTCGTCACCGGCGCGGCGCACGGCTTCGGCCGCGCGATCGCCAAGACGCTCGCCGACGCGGGCGCCACCGTCTGGGGCGGCGATGTGCTGGAGGGGGAGCTCGCGGAGACCAAGGCGGCCTGCGGCGAGCGCTGCCAGGTGCGCCGGCTCGATGTCACCGACCGCGCGCTGGTGCACGCGGTGGTCAAGGAGGCACAAACCGCGAGCGGCCGCATCGACATCCTCGTGAACGATGCCGGCGGCGTGCTCGGGCAGGTCGGCCGCCCGATCGAGGAGATCACGCCACAGCAATGGCAGTCGATCTTCGACGTCAATGTCACCGGTGCCTTCAATTGCATCCAGGCCGCGGCACCCGGGATGAAAGCGCATCGCCATGGCCGGATCGTCAATATCTCCAGCGGCGCGGGGCTCCGCACCAGCCTCACGGGCATCCAGGCCTATGCCTCCGCGAAAGCCGCGCAGATCGGCTTGACCCGCCAACTCGCGCAGGAACTCGGCCCCTTCGGCATCACGGTCAACAATGTGGCGCCGGGGTTCGTGCGCTCCAATCCCACGACGGAGAAGCAGTGGGCGTCCTACGGCGCCGAGGGCCAGAAGCGACTGGTCGACTCGCTTTACATGAAGCGCCTGGGCTCCGCGGAGGACATCGCGAACGCGGTGCTGTTCTTCGCGAGCGACCTCGCCGGTTGGATCACCGGCCAGATCCTGAGCGTCGACGGCGGACGAAGCTGAGCGCCGGATCGATCCGCGACGGGGAATATGAGTTCGTTCGAGCCCATTCCGCTCGCGATCGGTTTCACCGGCCATCGCGACATATCGCCCGACGACGAAGATCGGCTGCGGGCGGCGCTCAGGGAACGCCTGAATAAGCTGCAGGCGGCCAGCAAACCGACCCCGTTGCGGGCATTCGCTGGGCTTGCCGAAGGCGGCGACATGTTGTTCGTGGAAGCCGCGGCCGAGCTTGGCATCGAGATCATCGGGGTATTGCCGGTGCCCGTTGAAGATTTCGTGCGGGATTTCGAGCATCCCGCGCATCCCCATCGCGATCCGGCCGCGCTGAGGCAGCGTTTCGAGGTCCTCCTGAAGAAAGCGGCGGACACCCACGTGGTGCCGGTCCCGTCCGGCCGATCACCGGAGAGCGTCAAATCCTACGGGCCTTCGCGGGACGACCAGTACGCCGCGGCGGGCGCGTTTATCGTGCGGCAGAGCTCGATCTTGATCGCGCTCTGGAACGGGGTCACCACCGACAAGCCGGGCGGCACCGGCGATGTCGTCCGGTTCAAGCGAGACGGCGTGCCCCCGCAGCCCGGCGAGACCGAGGACTTTCCGGCGCCGCCCGACGGCGGCCCGGTGCTCCAGCTTGGAACCACCCGCGTCGACAGCATGGGCGATGTGGAGGCGACCTGGCGCGACGACAGCTATCCCGAGCCCCAAGGTCCCTTCAGGACTGAGTTCAACAAGGCGCTGAAGCAACTCCGACGCTTCAACCGCGATGCGCTCCGCTCCGCGGAGCGCAATCCCGATCGCGTCGCAAAGTCGCGCCACGACCTCCTCGCCCCCGGGGTCGAACTCGATCCCGCAGTGACCCGCATGGTGAATACCTATGCCGTGGCCGACGCCATGGCCATCTCGCTGCAGAGATGCGCGCACGTGATCTTTGTGAGCATCGCGGTGCTCGCCATTTTGATGGTGATCGCCTTCGAACTCTACGGCCATCTGCCCGTTCATTCAAAGGCGGGGGCTTTTATCGTTGCCTACGCCGTCTTCTTCTTCGTCGCCAATGGGGTTTATTGGTTCGAGCACTGGCGCAAGATTCACGGCAGATTTCTCGATTATCGATGCCTCGCCGAGGGTTTCCGGGTGCAGATTTTTTGGCGCTTGGCGGGACTCACCGACGCGGTGGCGGACAACTATCTCCATCAAGTGCGCAGTGAGCTTCGCTGGATCCGCGATGCCCTCCGGTCCGCCATGGTTCGGGTGACCGTGGCAGAGGCGCGCCTGGACCTCGTGCGACAGCGCTGGGTGTGGGACCAGAGCGATTTCTTCACCGCGGCGGCCAAACGCGAGCGGACCTATGAAAGGCTCACGTCGTGGCTGGCAGCCAGCGTGTTCGCCGTTGGCTTTGTCATCACGATCACGTTGGGTGTGCTCGAGTACCGGGCCGATCCAGAACCGCTTTCGCACGGATCGCCGATCATCGTCGGTGCCCTCTTGACCATTGCCTTCGTATCGGCGGTCGCGGGAGCGATAAAGGGCTTCGCGATCACGCGAGCTTACGCGGAGCACGCCAAGCAGTATGGCCGCATGGCCAGGATCTTCTCGCTTGCGCGCAAGCGGCTCGACAGTATCGAGGAAAGGCCTCCCATGGATCGATCGCGCGGCGTTCTCATAGCCTTGGGGCGCGAGGCGCTGGCCGAGAACGCCGAGTGGATCCTGCTGCACAGAGAGCGGCAAATCGAGCCGCCGATCTGACCGGTGGTTCCGCCAGGAGGTGACCAGGCTTTTCGCCGGCCCGTCGGCGCGCGCAGCGAGGCGGCGTTCCTGCACCAGCTGCTGGTCTCGATGATTGGCCTGATCGCGGCACGCGCCGATTTTGAGCTGTCGGAGTTTGGAAGCGGCGCGGCCTTTGTGGTAGCGGTGAAGGAGGTCACGGGGCGAAGCGGGAATGTCGGTCATGCGGAGCGAGTTGGGGTTGGCCCAGAGCTATGTGGCGCCTCGCTCGAACACCGAGAGGCAGCTGGCGGAAATCTGGCGGATTGCCCTCAACCTCGATCGGGTCGGCGTCGACGACAGTTACTTCTGGCTGCCGGGCGACTCATTGATCGCGGCCCGAATCTTTGCGGAGATCGAGCGGGTGTTCGGCGTGCGCATGCCGATGTCGACACTGGTGGCGGCGCGGAGCGTCGCGCTGCTGGCCGAGCGCATCGACGCTCAGCGCGGGCTAACCCGTCGCATGCTCCTGCCCATCCAACCCGTTCAGGGCTCGAAACCGACGCTTGCGCTCGTGCACGGCCAGATGGGCATCGTGGCTTACGATCGCGGCCGGAGGCTCGCCCGGCACCTCGGCTCCGATCGGCCGATCTACGGGTTGGAGTCCCGCGGTTTTGACGGTAGGTCCGAGCCGGCGCCAAGCGTCGAGCAGGCATCGCGCGAGTACTTGGCGGAGCTCGCCGCGGGCGGCGCGGCACCGCCGGGTATCATCGCCGCTGTCTGCGAAGGTTACGTGTTCGCGCTGGATATGGCCCGCCAGC
>DASZHJ010000140.1:0-13049 GCA_035938015.1 Allostellaceae bacterium | reverse complement strand
GACGGGCCGTTCGCCAAGCTCGGCGCCTTGCGCCTCGCCCGCTGAGTCGATGGCGCAAACACCTCCAGCCGCAACCCAACGCCTCGATCGCTGGCTCTGGTGCGCGCGCTTCACGAGGAGCCGCGCGCTTGCGGCCCGGCTCTGCACGAGCGAGCAGGTGATGCTCGGAGGTGTCGCGGTTCAGAAAGCCCATCACGCGGTCCGCGTCGGCGACCGCCTGACGCTCCGCCTCGGTCGTTTCGAGCGCCGCATTGAGGTGCTTGCTCTCGCCCAGCGCCGAGGCCCCGCAAGCGAGGCCCGAGCGCTCTACGTCGAGACCACGCCGCCGAACCCGCTTGCCGACCAAGGAGAGGTTTGGTCGCCGCTGCTGGTCTACGAAGACGATGAGCTCGCGTCCAAAGCGCAGCGATAGCGCGGCCATGTTGATCGTTTTCGGTGGGCTGCCCGGGGTGGGGAAAACCGCGCTTGCCCGTACGCTCGCGGCTCAGTTGGGCGCGGTGTACCTTCGCATGGGCGCCATCGAGCAGACGCTCGGGTCCTCCGCAGGGCTCGCCGGCGAGGTCGGTCCCGCCGGCTATCCGGTCGCCTACCCTCTCGCTGAGTCGAACTTGCGGCTCGGGCAGGTCGTCGTCGCGGACTGCGTGAACCTATTGGCGCTGACGCGCGACGCGTGGCGGCAGGCCGCAGAGCGCACCGGATCGAGGATCGTCGAAATCGAAGTGATCTGTTCCGATCGGGCCGAGCATCGCCGACGCGTGGAGACAAGGTCGACCGACGTCGCCGGACTCAAGCTGCCCAGCTGGGAGGACGTCATGCGGCGCGATTACGAGCCGTGGGATCGTCCCCGAATCCCGATCGATACGGCGGCGCGCACGGCCGCGGAAGCGCTCACCGAGCTGCTCTCGCGCATCGACGGCTGATAGAGTGGGGCTAGGCTTGGCAGAGTCGCCAGCGGCCGATGTCGAGGTGGAGGTGGTTGTAGTGGAATTTGTCGCTCTCGGGGGTAAGCACGACGTTGAAATAATCGCAAGCGCGCTGGGCGACGGCACGCAGAAAATCGCGCTTGGGTCCTGGCGCGTTCCAGTCGTGCTCGACGGTCACGCGCTCGCCGTTTCTCAACAGAAATCCCGAGACATCGATGGCGCGGCCGGCGGCGTGCTCGCTCCAGCGCCCGGCCATGCCCTCTATCCGACGGCAGGTATAGGCGCCGAAATGATCGAGGCGGACGATATCGGTCGCGAGATAGCGTCGCGCGAGCGGTCCGGCCGCCTCGACCAGGAACCGGTCGACCCGGTCAGCGAGGCCACAGCTCATCACGGTGGGCTGATTCCAGGCAACAGCGGTACCGGTGATCTGCACGGGATTCTCGACGGAGCAGGCGCCGATGCTGACCGGTATGGCCGCTACGCGATAGGTGATGCCGCGCGCACTGAGATCGTCGAGGCATTGCTCGCCCACCAGGGCCGAGGCGGGAGCCAGTGTCTGCCCTGGCGCCGTGGGGCGCGGGGAGGCGCAGCCGGCGATCAAGGGGACCAACACCGCGAGTGCGGCGGCGAGCCGAAGCAATGTTCTCGCGGGTCCGATGGCCACGAAAGTGCTTTTCCCTTTACGCCTTGTCTGTCATGAGACTCCCGACGTCAAGAGTCCCGCCATGACAGCCGCCCCGCCGGCTCCAGCGCCTGATCCCGCGACCCCCTTCAAAGCCGCGAAAACCCTAGTCACGGGAGGGTTCGGTTTGATCGGGTCCGCGCTGACGCGCCGCCTGGTGGCGGCGGGCTCGCAAGTCCGCGTGCTCGACAATCTCGAGCCCGACTCGGGAGCCAATCGGGCCAACCTCGAAGGGCTCGAGGGCCGGATCGAGGCGGTGATCAGCGATCTGCGCGACGTCGATGCGGTCCGGCGCGCCCTCGCGGGCCGCGATGTCCTGTTCAATCTCGCGGCGCAGACCAGCCACTTGGGCTCCATGCAGGCGCCGCTCGCCGATCTCGACGTCAACGCGCGCGCCCAGTTGGCGCTGCTCGAGGCCGCGCGCGCAGTCAATCCGGGCCTGCGCATCGTGTTCGCGAGCACGCGGCAGATCTACGGGAAGCCGGATTACCTTCCCGTGGACGAGCGCCACCCGCTCCGTCCCGTCGATGTGAATGGCATCGACAAGCTCGCCGCCGAGGCGTTTCACCTCCTCTATCAGCGCGTCCACGGTTTGCGCACCACCGCGCTCCGGCTCACCAACACCTACGGGCCGGGCATGCGCGTCCGTGACGCCCGGCAGACCTTCGTCGGAGTGTGGCTTCGCGCCGTCCTGGAGGGTCGACCGTTCGAACTCTGGGGCGGCGAGCAGAAGCGAGATTTCAGCTTTGTCGAGGACGCCGCCGACGCCTTCCTGTCGGCGGCGGCGACGCCGGAAACCGAGGGCGGCGTCTACAACATCGGCGGTGACGGCGCGCTCACGCTGAGGGAGTTGGCCGAGGCGTTGGTGGCGGCAAACGGCGGCGGCCACTTCGTGGTGAAGGAGTTTCCGCCGGAGCGCAAGGCCATCGATATCGGCGATTATTGGGCCGACGACACAACTTTTAGGCGTGCCACCGGATGGCGTCCGCGGATTGGAATCCGCTCCGGTCTGGAAAAATCCCTGGATTTCTTCCGCACTCG
Source organism: Allostellaceae bacterium (assembly GCA_035938015.1). Classification (GTDB taxonomy): domain Bacteria; phylum Pseudomonadota; class Alphaproteobacteria; order ATCC43930; family CGMCC-115725; genus DASZHJ01. Next base: position 10,400 of record DASZHJ010000140.1, on the reverse strand, counting down.
GCTGCCGAACTATGTCTAAATGGTCGGCAAGAGCCGACCCGGAGGGCCATGACCGACGAGCCGATTCCGCAGAGCGATCCTCGAGCGGGGATCCTGGCGCTGCGCTCGCGCATCGAGATCGCGATCATCCAGGTCATCGAGAGCGGCACCTATATCCTGGGGCGCGAGGTCCACGGCTTCGAGCAGGAATTCTCCGCCTTCGTGGGCGTGAGCCACGGCATCGCCGTGGCGAGCGGAACGGATGCGCTGATGCTGTCGCTGCGGGCCCTCGGCCTCGGCCCTAACGACTATGTCGTCACGGTCTCGCACTCCGCCGTTGCCTCGGTTGCGGCGATCGAGCTCGCAGGCGCCAAGCCGCTGCTGGTCGACATCGAGCCCGGCACAGCCACCATGTCGCCGCGCGCGCTCGCCGAGGTGCTGGCGCGACCGCCCGGTCGGATCGCCGCCGTGATGCCGGTGCACCTCTATGGCCAGCCGGCGGATCTCGCCGCGATCGAGCCTGCGGTGAAGCTCGCGGGCGCCGCGCTCGTCGAGGATGCCGCGCAATGCCACGGCGCGCTCTCGGGCACTCGCACGGTCGGCAGCATCGGCCGGCTCGGAGCCTTCAGCTTCTATCCCACCAAGAACCTGGGCGCGATCGGCGACGGCGGCATGGTCGTGACCAGCGACGACGCGCTCGCCGATCGGCTGCGGGCGCTCCGCCAATACGGCTGGCGCAGCCGCTACGTCAGCGACATCGCCGGCGTAAACTCGCGCCTGGACGAGATCCAGGCCGCGGTTCTGCGCGTGCGCCTCACCATGCTCGAGGCAGAAAATCAGCGCCGGCGCGAGATCGCCACCGCCTACGACGGCGGGCTCGCGGGCTTGCCGCTCGCGCTTCCGGGCCGCCGGAGCGATGCTACCCACGTCTTTCACCAATACGTGATACGCACTCCGCACCGCGACGCGCTGCAGCGCGCGCTCCGCGAGCGCGGCATCGCCACCAACATTCACTATCCCGTCCCCGTGCACCTGCAGCCCGCCTATCGCGGCCGCGTCGCGCTCGGACCCTCGGGCCTCGCCGAGACCGAGCGAGCCGCTCGTGAGGTGCTGAGCTTGCCGATGTTCCCGCAGCTTACCGAAGAGCAGGTCGGCCGCGTGATCTCAGCCGTCCACGGTGCGTTCGCAAATCTGGCCTAGGCGCTCGCGTGTCATTCCGCTGGCGCCCTGTATCCCATCAGGCTCGAGATTTCTCGCGCGGCGTCGCGGACCTGGGCCACCAGTATCTGCACTTTCGATCGAGCGCGCGAGGCGGGCGCGCCGACCACCAAACCCGCCAACAGATTGCCCGTGCCGTCGAACACCGGCGCCGCGATGCCGGCAACGCCGTCGATGGTCTCCTCGAAGGAGGTTGCCCCGCGCTCGCGCCGTACTCGCTCGAGGATACGGCGCAATTCCGGCTTGCTCTTGACGGTCTTGGGCGTGCGGGCCACGAGCTTGACGTGGCGCAGATACCTCTCCCGCCATGGCTCGGGTTGAAACGCCAGTAAGACGCGGCCCACGGCGGAGGAATAGAGCGGCTCTCGCGAGCCGACCTCGGCGCTAAACCGCAAGGCGCTGGCGCTGTCGGCCCGATGGATGTAGACCGCCTCGGGCCCATCGTCCGCGAGCTGGGCCAGGAACGCGCTCTCGCCGGATGCATCCGCGAGTGTATTGAGCACGGGGAGCGCGATGTCCGGAAACCGGCGTTGTGCGGCGATCGCGGAGGCGAGCTTGATCGATTCCGGTCCGATCGCGTAACGCCCGTCATGATGTTGGACGAAGCCCGTCTGAGTGAGCGCGCGCAGCAGGGCCAAGAGGCTGCTCTTCGGCGTTCCATTGCTCTTGCTGAGCCGGGAGAGCGTCGCGCCATCCGGCAGATCGGCCAGGAGCCGCAGCAGCTGCGGAATTCGCAGCGCGGAGCGCGGCGCCCGGTGCGGTGAAGGTCTGAGATCGGGCACTCTTGCCACGGGCAAGCGCTAGCGGCTCGCGATATCCGCCGCGGCCGCATGGCGCTCCGCGCTCCGCTTTCTTTTCTTGTTGGCGCTTACCTTGGAGTTCGCGGGGTCGCCGACGTAGTGGGACATCCGCTCGATGTACCAATCCAGAAACTTCTCGAGCTGGTTTTCATTGGGCGAATAGGGTCCCGGCTCATAGGCGGGGCTGCGGGTGCCGGCGCTTGCCCAAGCCACGAACGTCGCATCCTGCACGTTGGTCTTGCTCCAAACCCTGGTCAGCGTCTCAAGGTCGTAGTCCGTGCCTTCGATCGCCTCCTTGTGGACGAGCCAGGTGGTGCGGACCAAAGTCTTGTCGGCTGATAGCGGCAGCACTGAGAACGTCACGGCGTGATCGCTCAGGAAATGGTTCCAGGAGTTCGGCTGCGTATGCAGGGAGAGCGCGCCCAGCCGGGCAGTCGAGAAATTGCCGACCAGCCGCCGCGAAGCGATGCGGGCGTCGAGCGTATAGGACTCGCCGGCGTTATCGAGCGGCAACCGCTCCACGCGGAACGCGGTCGTGCGGTCATCAAGGAGCTCGATGGGCCGCCAGGGCAGGCCGAGCCCTCCCCAGATGTCATGGAACTCGCCGCTGATGCGTTGATAGCGCGCGTAATACTCCCGTTGCCCCGCGGTCACGTCGCTATCGGAGTGGGCGAAGAACTGAAAGAACGTCCGCAGGAGCTCGGGGTGCCTCGTGCAGTGGTAGCACTCCCGGTTGTTTTCCATCACCGACTTCCAGTTGCCGTCCTCAATCAAATCCGTCTGATGGGCGACCTTGCAGTCCTCAAGGCGATGCGGCTCGAGGTAAGGCTCGACGGTCCTTTGCATATCGTCGAAGTCGGCAGGCGGCTGTTGCGCGGTGCACACGAAAAGCAGGCCGCCGAGATTGCGCAGGTGCACCGGCTTCAGCCCGAGGCAGCTGCGATCGGCGTTCGCCGCCACGTGATCGGCAAAAAACAGCTTACCATCCAGCTCGTAAGTCCAATTGTGATACCGACAGACGATCTTCTTCAGGGTTCCCCGCCGATCCATCAGGATGCGCGAGCCGCGATGCCGGCAGACGTTGTGGAAGGCGCGGATTTGCTCGTCCTGATCGCGCAGGATGATCAGAGCATATCGTCCGAACTCGACGGTCATGTAATTTCCGGGGCTCGGCACTTCGGCAGCGACGCCGACATGGATCCAATGACGCCCGAATATGCCATCCATATCCAGATCGAAGAGATCGGGATCGCGGTAGAACGGCGCTTCGAGGCTATACCCGCGCTTGCGGCGAGCGATCAGCTCTGCCGCCTCGTGTCGGATTGCGGCGTCGCGGACGAGTGTCATGGCAGAATCTCCGGCTTCGGATCGCGGGATGCTTTCGCCTGCTCGAGCGCCATTTGGGAGATGCGCTCGAGCATGGTCTCGACGCCCGGGCAAACGATCGCGCCGGCGGCTGCAAGCTCATTGCTGATATCGACGGGAAGGCTGGTGTTGCTGCCGTCGGGAACCCGGTTGAGCTTGCCGCCGACAAAGATGGGCACGGAAATACCGAGCTTTCCCAGGTCCCGCTTCAAGTCGGATACGAAATCGAGTGCGACGCCGTTGTAGGACGACAGCGCCACGAAATCTGCGCCGGTGGTTTGCAGGTGAAGCGCGAGATCGTTGGGGTCGGTCGAAGTGCCGCCGTCGACGATGGTCACGCCCAGCTTGCCGAGGACCGTCTCGATCAGGATCTTGCCGTACTCGTGCACGTCCGTGGTGGCGATGCAGGCGCGCAATCTCGCGCTCTCGATCCGCTGTCGGCTGATGCCGCTCATCCGGGCCACCAAACCCTCGCCCATCTCCTCGAGCTGCTCGATGGAATGAGAGGGCGAGACGGGTGCACGGCCGCGCAGACGGCCCGGCGCCAGCACGCCCGGTCCGAACAGCTCCTCGAGCCGCTTTGAGCCCACCCGCCGGATCGCCAACAGCATCTCGAAGGGATTCTTGATGTCGATGCCCGCCTCCTGGAAGCCAGCGAGCACGTTCTCCTTGAAGCGTCTTCCGCCTGCCACAATGCGGTCGGCGATCGGGTCGACGTCCTCGTCCCGATAGAGGCCGTGCAGGGGCTCCTCGAGCTCCACCAACCGGTTCGCGAGCAGGTGCGCGTCGATGATCTCGTCGATGTCCGGAATCCGCTGCGCCTCCGTCACGGGCGTCGGATTGACGGCATGGCCCGCAGGCCGAGTCTTCTGGCCGTGGATGTCGATGCGCAGATAAGTGACCAGCGCCGCGTAGTTCTCGGCGTGATTCTCGCCGTACATGGTGGTGGCGCCATAGATCATCGTGCCGGGGGTTCGGGTGATCTTCTGTGCCGCACGCTGAAATGCATGCCGCGTGTACGGGCGTGCGTAGGTATTGCCGAATGAGTAGCTCGAATGGCCGCTGCAGAGCTCGTCGACGATGTATTGCTCCAGCAGGATCGCGCCCAGCGAGCAGGCGAGATCGGTGAACAACGAGGCAAAGCCGTCGTCCAGGCTCGAATGAACGATCACCTCGACAGGCTGCGCGGCGGTGAGCGCGATCGCCTTCAGGGACTCGGCGGTAGTGAAGACGTCGTCGTCCCAGTGCGGCTGCCGGAACGCGAAATACTGGCCGAGATTCCCGATCGAGGTCGAGCCCGCCAGCAGGGCGGCGATGGTGTTCTCGAAGGCCGCAGGCGTCCCGATGACGAAATCGCCGAAATGCGGAGCGACCGGCGCCATTCGGGTCATCGCGATCCAGTCCTCGATCTCCGCCATGATGAGCCCGGTGCCGCGCGGCATGTCCTTCCGCCGCGCGCGCGGATAACCCATGCTCCAGTCGAGGCAGATCCCGTACCGGTCGACGCGATGGCCCGCCTGGTCGACCGCCTCCCAGATCTCAGCATAGGCGCGCCGGCTCTTATCGGGGGCGCGAAAGCCGATTTGGGCGTGCATCATCACGCGACCTTGCTCGACCGAGCGGCGCTTGTAGTCGGCCTCCGAGCCGACGCCGAACGCCTCCAGGAACGGCGACTTGCCGACCTTGACGGTTTCGGCGGTCTTCCGGCCTTCCGCGATCAGGGCCCCAGCGTCGGGTAATTGCGCCTCGGGGAAGACCTGCGCACGGTCGAGCTTGCGCCCCATTCGAGCCTCCTTCTCGCCGCGGCGATTATGCCGTCAGAGCGTCCCGCGTTCAATTATGTGATTGATGTTCGCAAAGTCGAACACCGGGAAACGGATCGCGCCCGCGTTCAAGTATGCGAACGCCGCTCTTGCAATTGAACGGGGCTGCGTTTGCCGCCATAATTGCAGGCATTCCGAACCGAGCGCGAGAGCACTCTTGCCACGGATTCTATCAGAAGCCCAGATCGACGCGTTCCATCGAAATGGATTCGTGGCCTCGGTCCGCGCGATCTCCGAGGAACGCGCGCGATATTACCGCGACCGCCTCGAGGCTTTCGAGGCGACCTATCCGGAGGCGCGGATCAAGCTCGATCAGAAAGCGCATCTGTTGTGCCCCTGGGTCGATGAGATGATCCGCGAGCCCCGCATTCTCGATGCCGCCGAGGACCTGCTGGGGCCCGACATACTGTGCTGGGGCACCTCGCTCCGCGCGAAGCGGGCGGACGGCAAGACGTTCGCCGGGTGGCATCAGGACACGGCCTATGCCGATGTGAAGCCGATCGTCCTGATCGTCGCCCTCGCGCTCTCCTCCTCTCGATCGATCGACGGCTGCATCCGCGGTATCCCGGGATCGCACCGCGGACCCTTGCTGCCGCACAAGGAGGCTTTCGATACGAACAGCCTGCTGACGCGCGAGCAGTACATCGACGCTCGGGTCGATGAAGCCACTGCGGTCGACTTCGCGCTCGATCCCGGCGAGGTTGCGCTTTTCAATAACGCCATCATCCACTCGTCCAATCCCAACCTGGGCCCCGACCGGCGGATCTTGTTCCTGCTCGAGATGGTTCCCACGCACGCCCATCAGCATTCGCCGCGGGAGTCCGCTGCTCTGGTGCGGGGCCGAGACGCGTACGGGAATTTCGATGGTGATCGGCGCCCGCAGACCGAGATGGGCGCGGCTGAGCTCAGCGCGTGGCAACGCGCGGTCGAGATCCAGGCGAGCGTTCTGTTCCGGGGCGCCCAACGGCCGCCCCGCGCGCTCGCGGGAATGGTCAGCGGGAAGCCGCCGACCGGCGCCTGAACACCCAAAGGAGGCCTCGATGCCCGACGACGTCAAAATTCAATTCCGAGCCCGCTATCGGCGGATGGAGGATGGGACGAAGGAGGAGTACCTGGGCGTATTCGAGCTCTTGAAGAGCTTCGAGCTCGGCCTCGCCGATCGCGTCTTGGCGGCGTTGGAATCCCTCAAGAACAGCTACCCCGGCGAGACCGTGAGCCGTTACGTCCACTCCCTTCAGACCGCAAGCCGCGCGCACCGGGACGGGCGAGACGAAGAGTTCGTGGTGGCAGCGCTCCTGCACGATCTCGGCGACATGCTGGCGAGCGAGAATCACTCGGAGTACGCGGCCTCGATTCTCAAGCCCTACGTTCGGCCCCATACCTACTGGATGATCCGTCAGCACGGGCTCTTCCAGGGCTACTACTATTTTCATCATTTCGGCATCGACCGGAACGCCCGCGAGAAGTTCCGCGACCACCCCGCCTATCAGATGTGCCGGGATTTCTGCGACAAGTACGACCAGATGTCTTTCGATCCCGACTACGACACCATGCCGATCGAAGCCTTCGCGCCCATGGTGCGGCGCTTGTTCGCCCGCGAGCCCTGGGGCGGCCACGCAAAGGAGCAGGGTGGCTACGGCGAGCGGTTCTGAGCGACCTCGCGTCAGTAGGACTGGTCGCGCCAGCGCTCGATGATGGCGTCCACGAAGTCGTGATTTCGCCGGTCGTGCTTCCAGGCGTCGTGGAAGCTTGCCGAGGTGCTCTTGGGCCGAAGCATCGCGTCGAGCTCGGCGAAACGGATCCGCATGGGATGCGGCACGCCCTCGCCGAACGCGATGGCCTCTTGCCGCTGCAGCGCCGGGAGCGAGCTCAGCAGACCCGCGGCGTTGTCCGTGAGCGCCCGTCGAACGAAAGCCTGGTCGGTCTCGCTGCTGAGCCGTAGCGCCAGGATGGTGCTGCACTGGGACAGGATGCGCTCGGAGATCTCCGAGACATGTTGGGTGACGAGGCATAACGACACGCCGTACTTGCGGCCTTCCTTCGCAATCCGCGAGATGGCTCGGCGCGTCGGCTCGAACCCCAACGCCTCGTCGCGCGGCAAATAGCGATGCGCCTCGTCACAGACCAAAAGCATCGGAAAACCGTGGTCCCTGCTGCTGAACCGCGCGAAATCGAAAATCAGACGGCACATCAGGGACACGACGACGTCGACGACTTCCGAGGGTACCGACGACATGTCAAAGATCGTAATGGGCCGGCCGCGGACCGGGATTCGCAGCAGCCGTGACAGCACGATACGCATGTTGTCGGCAATGGCGCCGCCGAACATGAACTCATACTGCTTGTCGCGGCACAGGTTCTCGATCCGGGAGATCAAGCGGAGATAGGGCGTCGCGTCGTCGGGCTTGTTGAGTTTGCCGCTCGCGGCGCTGATGTTCTGCACCAGGTGCATGATCCGATAGGGCACCGGCGTATCCACCGTCAGGTGCGAAGCATCGCCGGACTTGCTGGCGTAATCACATTTTGCCCTCACGATCGCGTCCCTGAGGATGGGGACCTCGCGGCTGCGCGCGTTGGGGTCCCGAGTGCAGAGCAGCTCGGTGATCTCCTCGAAGCTGAGCAGCCAGTAGGGCAGGTGGAAGTTGCGCGGCGTTATGCAGTCGGCGATGCCTCGGAAGGCAGAGCTGTACTCGTCGTGCGGATCGATCAGCACGACATGAGCGTTCGGGTTCTGCTCCAGCAAGGCATGCAGGATCAGCGCCAAGGCGCAGGATTTGCCGGTTCCCGTGGTGCCCAGGATCGCCGAATGCCGGGAGAGGAACTCTTCCAGCAGGAGATGCGCGGTGCGGTCGGGATTCTGATAAAGGGTGCCGATCGGCACCGTCCAGGTTTTCGGCTTCGCATAGATGAGCGTGAGGTCGTCGGGACCCGCCATGAAGACCGATGCGGCGAGCGCGGGGTAGACCGAGACCCCACGCGAGAAGCGAGCGCCCGCATCCGAGCTGCTGCCCCCGAGCTCGCCTAAGAGCTCGACATTGGCGATCGCGAGGCTGTCGGGCGCGCCACCCGTGGGCGCGCGTTGAAAGGCAATGCTCTCGATGAAGCCGAAGGCCGAGGTGGTGGGAGTCGAGATCTTGACGAGCGCGCCGACTTGCACGCGCTCGTAATCGGCCCGGCCCCCGCTCACCAAGGCGGAGTTGAGCAGCGCGAAGGAGAGCTTGGACCCCGATACCGCCGTGACAATGCCGATCTGCTCGACGGACCGCAGCCGCATCTTTGGACCGCGCGGTCCGCTCGCGGGCGTCGCGTCGCGCGCGTCGATGGGCAATGCATCGTCCATGGCTCCCCTCCAGAGGAGTGCCAAGATTGTCGGGCGGTCTGCCCAGGATCGGGTATTTCAATCGATCGCACGTTAACGTTGAGTGAACACCGCATCGTCATTAACTGTATTTCTTGAGTCGTCCATGCCAGGCTGGCCCGGATGAAAGAGCGTTTCACCCTCGTGCGCCGGGCCTATCCCGAGCGTGTCAGCCGCCAGACCGTTGTCGCGCGTGGCCGATGGTATCGGCGCATCGGCAGGGTCTGTCTGCTGGCGGCGGCCGTCGCCGGTGGCGTCGAGATCTTCGACGCCCTGCGTGGCGTCCAGCTGCCGCCGCTGACGCTTCGCTCGGTGCTCGATCTGTCGCCGGACGTCGCGGCTCCGGGAATTGCGCCGCTCCAGGCCGCGATCGAGCTTGTTGCCGATTCGCCGCTCTGGATCGTACTCATCGTTGCCGGGGCGATTCCCTATGGGTTGGCGATCGAGCGATTCCTGAAGGCGGCCTAAGATTAGGGCGACGACCCCGGTCGTCACGAGACCCGGCTAAGAGCGCCCGTGCTGATCGGAGCGGCCGAGGATGCGGCGCGACATTTGGCTCAGAAGATGTTCCAGGCCGGCAGGGCATGCCTCGTCGTAGTCTCGCATTACCCGGTCGAGGATCATTTGGGTATGGGCCGGACTCCAGACGTCCTGGCCGCCGTCCCGCAATTCTCCGATGACGTCGAGGGCGGCGCGGAACGCCCGATACAGCTCCCCGGGCAGTCTCGTCTTCTCATAGAGTCCCTTGAAGCCGAGATGGCCGCGGTCGGCGATCAGCTCCACGGCATTTCTCAGGGAGATGCCCGCGCGCACGGCCATTCCGGCCTCGAAGAACGGCAAGTCGCCGAGACACAGTGCTCGCATCAGCAGTGTCGCGGTCAGCTTGCCCTTGCTGTTGAGCCGAATGGCGAAAGCCTCGACGTTGAAGGCACGGGGCGCCGATGCGGCGCTGTGGAACAGCGCGCGCTCGCGCGCCTGGTTCAGGAGTTCCGTGGCGATCTCCGGCGGCAAGGCGTGCATTTCGATCAACCGGTCGCGCAGAACATCCGAGACCACCTGTATGAGGCGCTCGGTCACCGTCAGCGGCAATGCCGCGCGCTCGACCATCAGGCTTTGAACCGTGGAATCGCTCGCAAAGCCATCCATGATCATGTGATAAGACGGCTCGGATATCTCGGCCCCGCTGTTGCGCAGCAGGGTCGTTACGACGTCGGGGCTGCGTGTGGTGACCAGCACCTTTACCACGCGTCCCGTCACTCGCTCTCTTGCGGCGACCGCCACTTGTTTGGCGGCGCTCCCGAGCCGAACGATCGAAACGAGATCGGCTTCCGACAGCGCGGGTGAGATGCGGATGAACGGGATCGAGATCGCTTCCAGGTCGGCCGCAATCGTGCGGGCCAGCATGGGCGGCAGCATCGCGCAACTTGCTACGTGGATCGCAAGGGACTCGCGCACGACTTGCTCCGCATCTCTGGCGAGCTCCTCGAGGATCGCGAGGGCGGTCTGGCGCTCGGCTGCGGTCAGAGGCGAGGTCGAAAATAGGTTGCCGACGTGCTTGGCCGCGTCGGCTCGGACTCGGGCCGTCGGGTTCTCGCGCATTCGGTCGCGAACGTCGGTCAGTGCAGCGGCAGCCTCGGACATGGGATAAGTCACCTCGTGGCCAACGCTGCGCGATCGCCTGGCGCGGGCCACCCGCCTGTAGCGTGGGCGGTCTCGGTTAAATCCGGCTTAACGCGCGCGTACTTGTGGGCGCGTCGCCTTGAAATTCGTCGGTGAATCTCGGTGACAATTTATTGAAATCGAGCCGAGGAAAGTTCGCTCGCGAACTCGCGAGCGCCCGCTAGGGTGCGGGTGGCG
>DASZHJ010000139.1:0-4293 GCA_035938015.1 Allostellaceae bacterium | reverse complement strand
CGCATTCCGCTGCTGCAGAACGGCACGATCGACATGGAGGCGGGCGCGACGGTGGTGACGCGCAGCCGCATCAAGGTGGTCGATTTCTCCGTCGCGCACTTCCTCACCTCAACCGAGGCGATCGTGCGCGCCGACGGCCCGATCAAGGCGCTCGCCGATCTCGCCGGCAAGCGTGTCGGCGTGCCGCTGGGCGGGCTCGAGGAAGCGCTCTACCGCGGTCTCAACCAGTCGGAGCGGCTCAAGCCTGCCGTTACCCTCGTGGCGTTCCCGGATCATCCGCAGGGGTTTACCGCGCTCGGGACCGGGACAATCGACGCCTACAGCTCGGACGGACCGATCCTGTTCGGCCTGAAGGCGAAGGCGGTCGATCCGGCGCAATGGCGAATTTTCGATCCCGGGGCCAACGTCTTCCTGCAGGCGTTTCCGCTCCGGCCGCAAAGCTCGCGCTTCAAGAGCATCGCCGACCTGACCGTCGTCGAAGCCTTTGCCAGCGGCGAGTGGGACCGGCTGTACGACAAATACTTCGGGCCGCACGGAGTCGCGCCCTTCGAGAAGTCGGATGCGCTGACGACCCTCGCGCTGATGAACGCCTGGCCGGCGGAGTAAACGCACGGGCGACGCGGGCGGCGTCATGTCCCTCGACTGGTCGATCCTGTTCCGCGCGCCCTACGGCGAGCGCGTGGCCGATGCCGTGCTCACCACGCTCCAGCTCTCGCTGGTGTCGTGGATATGCGCGCTGATCATCGGCGTCGCGATCGGGCTCATGCGCGAGGCGCCGGTGCGCGCCGTGCGGCTCGTCGCCACCGGCTTCGTCGAAATCTTCCGCAACGTGCCGCTCCTGGTGCAGCTCTTCTTGATCTATTTCGTCCTGCCGCGGGCGTTGCCGCTGCCGCTGCGCCAGGTCCTGTTCCAGCTCGGCTGGGAATTCGCCGCCGCCGTCCTGACCCTGTCGCTCTACACCGCCGCCAAGGTCGCCGAGCACGTGCGTTCGGGCCTCAACAGCGTGGGCGTCGGCATCCGCCAGGCGGCAATGTCGACGGGACTGACCTGGATCGCCGCGCAGCGTTACGTCGTCGGCCCGCTGGTGTTGCGCATCATCGTGCCGAGCCTCACCTCCGAGTTCGTCACGGTGTTCAAGAGCTCTTCCCTCGCCATGACGATCGGGGTCGTCGAGACGTCATACCTCACCCAGCAGCTCGGCCTGCAGACCTTCCATTGGGTCGAGGCGAGCACGGTCGGCACGCTCGTCTACCTGGTCTGCGCCTGGAGCGTCGCCGGGTTCATGAGCCTCATCGAGCGCTGGACCTTCGTGCCCGGCCTGCTGCGGCGCGGAGGAACCGGATGACTGCGCTCCTGCACGACGTCGCCACGCTGCTGGGCGCACTCCTCACGTTCAACCTGTGCCTCACCGCCACGGCCATCGCGATCGCGCTGCCGATCGCATGCCTGTTCGCGGTCGCCCGCCTGTCGCGCCGTCCGATCGCCTACTATCCGGTCACCGCCTACGTGAACGTGCTGCGCAGCTCGCCGCTGCTGATGATCATGTTCTGGGCCTACTACACCGGGCCGATGATCACGGGCCAGCCCACCAGCGCCTATACGGCGGCGCTCGTCGCGCTTGCCGCCTTCGAAGTCGCCTATTTCACCGAGCTGATCCGCGCCGGCCTGCAGTCGATCTCCGTCGGCCAGCGCGACGCGGCGCTCGCCGTCGGCCTGCGGCCCGGCCAGGCGATGCGCCTGGTGATATTGCCGCAAGCGTTGCGGCGCATGCTGCCGTCGTTGCTCAGCCAGAGCATCATCGCGTTTCAGGATTCGACCATCGCCAGCGTCATCGGCGTGTCGGACGTGTTCCAGATGACCAACATCATCAGCGCGCGCGAGCAGCGACCGATCGAGCTTTACATCGCGCTGGCGGTCATCTTCTTCGTTCTCTGCTATGCCTTGAGCAAGCTGGTGCGCGCGCTCGAGACGCGGGTCGGCGCGCGCACCGCCGGTGCCTCGGCGTGACCGGCCGCAGCGTGACGGCGGTCGATCAAGATGCTTGCGGCGAATCTTCCAAAAGGCGTTCCAGGAACGGGATGATACGTGTCGCGAGATTGTCCGCAGCGCTTACAGCGATGCTATCCGAATAATGTTGGTTCACGAGATAATCGAGACCGATCGCCGCCAGGCGGAAATCCGCAGCCGTTTCGATTTCCGCGATTGTCTTTTTCAGGTGCCGGGCAAGAATCGCGGGGTCCTCATTGGCGAGGAGCGTGGAATCGTCGACCGGAGCGCCGTCGGAGAGAACAATCAATATCTTGCGCTCCTCCGGACGCTCGCGCAGACGCCGCGCCGCCCACGCAAGGGCTTCGCCGTCGACATTCTCCTTCAGCAGTTCCGGCCGCATCAGGTAGCGGATGCCCCACGGCACGTCGGGGTAGGTCGCGTCCGCCGACCGGTAGATAACGTGGAGAAGGTCGCACAGCCGTCCCGGGTTGGCGGGTCGTCCTGCGCGCTCCCATGCCGCGCGCGACATTCCGCCCTTCCAGGAGGATGTGGTGAATCCGAGGAGCTCAAACGGAATGCCCAGGAGTTTCCAATAGTCCGCGACAATCTCGCTCAAGACGGTTGCGAGCATGGCGCGCTCGCCGCGCAGCGAGCCCGAATGATCAACCAACAGGGCCGCGACCGTGTCTGCCATGCTCGACGCAGGGACCGTGGCCTTGAGCTTTTGAACCGAGCTTCTCGCCACGATATGGGCGGCGCCCCGCCGGGGCCCCATTCTGTTCTCATAGCCCTCGACATACGCGTAAAAGGCCTGTTCGCCCGATGACCCGAGCCAGCTTCTCAGGTCGCGACCATGTATTTCGCGGTCGAAGTCGGTCGTATAGGCCCTGTACTCGCTCGTCGGCGATAGCGGCGAGGCATACTGCGGCGAGACACGATGCCTCGCAAAGCGCGACCATAGTTTGTCAAGCACACGCAACTTTGCAATCCGAAAATTTGCTCGCCCTATTAAGCGGACTTCGCTCCCGTTGGCAAGCGGCTGCGCGCTGCTCGCTCACCCATGGCCGTCGCGTTCCGCGTCGCGCCTGACCTCGTCGAGTAGCCACGCCGCGAACTGGCGCACGTGCGGCTTGCCGGCGGCGAGCGGCGACTCGATGACGAAATAGCCGCGCGAGCCGACCACCGACTGCTTGAACGGCGCCGCCAGCATGCCCGACTGGATCAGGTCGTTGACCAGCGGCTGGCGGCCGAGCGCCACGCCTTGCCCGGCGATCGCCGCCTGAATCATCTGCTCGTACTGGGAGAAGTGCAGCGCGCCGGCGGATTTGATCTCGCCGATGCCCAGCGGCGTGAGCCACGTGCCCCAATCCATGAACATGCGGTGCGCGCCGGGGTAATCGAAGTGCAGCAGCACGTGATGCTGCAGATCCTGCGGCCGCTTGAGCGGCCGCGCGCGGTCGCGCAGCAGCGCCGGCGCGCACACCGGGATCATCTCCTCGCCGAACAGCCGCACCGCGCCGTCCGGCACCGCCTCGGGCAGGCAATAGCGGATGGCGAGGTCCAGCAGGCTGCGCTCCAGGTTGAGCGGATCGGTGGTGGCCGAGATGCGCACGTCGATGTCGGGATGCAGGCCGGTGAACCGCTGCAGCCGCGGAATGAGCCACAGCGAGGCAAACCCGGTGGTGGTGGTGAGCGCGAGCTGGCGCGTGCGGCTTGCCGCCCGCAGCTGGTCGGTCGCCGTCTGCAGCCGTTCGAGCACGTCCGCCGACATGCGGTAGAGCGCCTGGCCGCTCTCGGTCAGCGCGAGGGAGCGCGGCCGCCGCTCGAACAGGCGGATGCCGAGGTGGTCCTCGAGCGCCTTGATCTGCCGGCTCACCGCCGACTGGGTGATGAACAGCTCCTCCGCCGCCTTGGTGAAGCTGAGCGTCCGGGCGGCCGCCTCGAAGCCCTGGAAGAAGCCGAGCGGGGGCAGGTTGTAGCGCTTTGGCATTCGTACAACTCATGCATCGGGTGAGAAGCGATCGTTTGAGCCCCGGGATAAGGCGGCGCATTCTGCGGGCAAGCCAAAAAGCCGAGGACCGGGATGCATGAAATCGCATGCACCGGCCTCATGCAAGTGGAGGGCCCGATGACTCTGCGGCCAAGCCAGACCCCGGTGCACCTGCGCGCCCGCGAGGTGCTCGACATCCGCGACGGCCAGGGCCTCGCCGTGCGCTGCCTCAGCGGCGCGCTGTGGATCACCCAGGACGGCGACAGCGACGACATCGTGCTCAAGGCCGGCCAGTGCTTCGTGCTCGACCGGCC
>DASZHJ010000138.1:0-4812 GCA_035938015.1 Allostellaceae bacterium | reverse complement strand
GATGGCTGACATCCCGCTCGACCAGCCGCCAGAGCCGCGGTGTGTGCGCGAGGTATTGCGGCTTGCGATCGCGCACGCAAAGCCGCGTGAAGATGCCGAGGATCTTGCAGTTGCGCTGCGCGGCCAGCACGGCCGCCGCGGTCGCGAACGCGGCTCGATCGACCCCGGAGAAGGCCGCCAGATAGTGCTCCGAGAGCGCGCTTGCGAGAGCGACGGAAACGTCGCGTCGCGCATCCTCCAGGAGCGAGACCAGATCGTAAGCGGGCGAGCCGATGACCGCATCCTGAAAGTCGAGCAGGCCGCACGCGGCGAGCCCCCTGCGACCCTCGAGCAGCATGAGGTTGTCGACGTGGTAGTCGCGCAGTACCAGGGTCGGGGCGACCGCGCCCGCGAGCGGCAGCATCGTCCGCCACGTCGCGAGATACTCCTCGCGCAGGTCCGGTGGCGTCGGTGTTCCCGAAACCGCCGGCAGATACCAGTCGACCAGCAGCGCCGCTTCGGCGAGAAGGCGCGTGTCGTCGTAGGCTGGTATCCCCACGCCGAGGGCGGATTCGAAGCGATGGTGCAGCGAGATCAGCACGTCCACGGCCAGCCGATAGAGCGTCGCCTCGTCGCCGCCGTCGGCCAAGAGCCTTGTATAGGTGCGGTCGCCGAAATCTTCGAGAAGAAGCAGGCCTGCTTCGATGTCCTCGGCCAGGATCTCCGGCGCGCTCAGATCGAGCTGCTTCAGCAGCCGGGCAATTCTGAGGAAGGGCCGCACGTCCTCATGGGGCGGCGGCGCGTCCATGAGTACGGCCCGGCGCCCCGCCGCCTCCAGCCTGTCGTAGCGCCGAAAGGAAGCGTCGCCGGCGAGCGGGCGACGCGGTACGTCGGCCCAGCCAGCTTCAGCCAGGAAGCATCGAATACGCTCCGCGCGCGCGCTCACGAGCCGGCCAAACTCGCGAGACGGCGCGCCCAGGCGGGGCTCGCGTCGAGCCGGACGCGGCGCTCCATGGGCGACGAGCCCGCGGCAAGCGCCACATCGAGCCGCTCGCGAGGCAGCAACGGCCCCAACCGCTCCGGCCATTCGATCAGGAGGATTCCCCGGCCGAGCGCCTCCTCGAGGCCGAGCTCCCACACGTCCTCGCTCTTGCCCAGGCGATAGAGATCGAAATGCCACACCGCGGGCGCGCCTTCCGGGGACTCGTAGACTTCGACTAGGGTGAAGGTCGGGCTCGGCACCTCTTCCTCGATGCGGCCGAGCGCGCGGATGAAACCGCGGGCAAAGCTGGTCTTGCCGCTGCCGAGCTCACCCCGGAGCGCGATCACATCGCCCGCCTCAGCCAAGCGGGCGATGCGCGCCGCCAGCGCTGTGGTCGCGGATTCGGAAGCGAGATCCAGCGAAAGTGCGGCATCGGCAGGAGCGGTGGTCACGCCGCCCTTTTAGTCCCTTCGGACCGAGGCTCGCAACCCCAGCGGGGTTGCGCCGGCACTCGCTTGCCGTCATTCTGCGGCCCGCTTTGAGCGGCGGGGTTGAGGCGATGAGCGAGACCGACGTGGCGATCGTGGGCGCGGGACCGGTCGGGCTTTTCGCGGTGTTCGAGTGCGGCATGTTGAAGATGCGCGCCCAGGTATTCGACGCTCTCGACCTTCCGGGCGGACAGTGCACGGCACTCTATCCGGAGAAGCCGATCTATGACGTACCTGGCTACCCCAAGATCGAGGCACTGGCGCTGGTGGAGAAGCTCGCGGAGCAAGCGGCGCCGTTTCAGCCGGTCTACCACCTCGGCGCCACCGTCACGGGGCTCGCGGCCGTCAAGGGCGGCTTCAGGCTCACCACCGCGGCCGGCATCTCGGTCGTCGCCAAGGCCGTGATCGTGGCAGCGGGCGTCGGCGCTTTCGGACCGAACCGGCCGCCGCTGCCGGGCATCGAGGCCTATGAGGGCAAGAGCGTCTTCTATCTCGTCAAGCGCCGCGAGGATTTCCGCGGCAAGCGCGTGGCGATCGCGGGCGGCGGCGACTCGGCGGTGGATTGGGCGATCTCGCTCGCGGAGGTCGCCGAGCGCGTGATGGTGGTGCACCGGCGCGCGAAGTTTCGTGCCGCGCCCGACTCGTGCGCGCGGCTCGAGGCTCTCGCGCAAAGCGGCCGGATCGATCTGGTCATCCCCTACCAGCTGGCTGGGCTCGAGGGCGAGAACGGCGGGCTCAGCCGTGTCCTGGTGGCGGATCTCGACGGCAAGACCCGCGCGCTCGAGGCGGATTGCCTGCTGCCGTTCTTCGGACTTTCGATGAACCTCGGTGCGATCGCGGAGTGGGGCCTCAACCTCGACCGCAATCACATCGCGGTGGCGCCGGCTACCTGCTCAACCTCGGTGCCCGGCATCTTCGCGATCGGCGACATCGCGACATATCCCGGCAAGCTCAAGCTGATCCTGTCGGGATTCGCGGAGGCGGCGCAGGCGGCGCATGCGATCTATCCGCTGGTTCACCCCGGCGAAGCCCTCCACTTCGAGTACTCGACTACCAAGGGCGTGCCCGGCAAAGCGTGAGTAGCCGGGCGGCTCAGCTCCCGGCCGAGACGCGTGGGGCCGGGGCGAGCTCCGCCGCGCCAGAAGCGAGATAGCAGGTGACGGTAGTGCCGCTGCCGGGGCTCGAGGTGAGTTCCACCCGGCCGCCGTGGAGCTCGATGAAGCTCTTCACGAGCGAGAGTCCGAGCCCGGGTCCCGATTGCCGCGCAAGCGGACTGCCGCGCTCGAACTTCTCGAAGATGCGCGCCTGGTCCTCCTGCGGGACTCCGACACCGGTGTCGATCACAGCGAGCGCAATCTCGCCTGCGCCCCGACGCGCGCTCAACGTCACGCTGCCGCCGCCCGGCGTGAAATTGATCGCGTTCGAGATCAGGTTGAAGAGCGCCTGCCGCAAGCGGCGCTCGTCGCCCATGAGCGTGCCGATGTCCGTTGGACAGTCGAAATTGAGCGCCAGATTCTTGTTGCGCGCGCGCTCCCGCGAGAGAGCCAGCACGCCCGACATCATGGCGTGAATGTCGATTTCCTGCGTCTCGAGCGTCATGTAGCCCGCCTCGATCGTGGCGAGGTCGAGGATGTCGTTGATGAGCGACATCAGGCGGTGCGAACTGTCGAGGATGCCGCGGCTGTAGTCGAGCTGGCGCGGATTGAGCTCGCCGAAATACTGGTTCGCGAGGATCTCGGCGAAGCCGATGATCGCATTCAGGGGCGTGCGGAGCTCGTAGGAGACGTTGGCGATGAACTCGCTCTTGAGCCGACCCGCGGTCTCCAGCGCCTCGTTGCGCTCGCGTAGCGCGCGCTCGACGCGCGTGGAGTCGGTGACGTCGAGGTAGCTCAAGAGAATATTGCCATCCGGCAGAGGTACGATCGAGGCTTGCAGGATCGACCCGTCGCCGCGGTGCAGGCGCTCGCTCGTCTCGGTGCGGCCGGTCAGGCGCTCGATGATGCGCTCCTTGAGCGCGGGCCACTCCTCTCGGGAATCCGCGAACTCGAAGAAGGCGCGCGTCTTCTCAACAAGATCGCTCACGTGCAAGTCGCCCGTGAGGTCCGCGGCGCTGAGCTTCCAGATCTGTGCGTAGGCGGGATTCCATAGCTTGAGCCGGCCGTCGGTGCCGAGCACCGCCACCGCCTCGTAGAGATTGTCCAGCGTCTCGCGCTGCACCTCGATAAGCGTGTTGTAGGAGCGCTCGAGCGCGAGTTTGTCGGTGACGTCCTCGTAGACGAAGGTGAGGCCGCCGAACGGATGTGGCGAGACCACCAGGCGCAGCGTGCGCTCGTCCGGCAAATGCAGCAGCTCCTCCTGCGGCTCGAGGAGCGAGGTGAACATAGCGAGCTGCTGGCGCTTGAAGGCACGGAAATCGGCGTATTCAGGCAAGCGACGCCGCTCGCGAAGCCGCTCCAGCAGCTCGTCCAGGGAGGGCTCCGCCGCGAGCCAATCCTCCTCCAACCGCCAGAGTTGCGCGAAGGCCGAGTTGAAGAAGCTAAGCCGCGCTTCCGCATTGAAGATCGCCACTGCCACCGCGACGTTTTCCAGGACTTCGCCGTGCGCCGCGACATGCCGCGCGAGCTCCGATTGCATCGTCTCGAGGTCGGTGAAGTCGCGGGCAAAGCCGAGGACCTCCTGACCTCCATCCAACGGCTGCTCCGTGAACTCCATGAGACGCCGTTGGCCGACGACGACGATATGATGGCTCTCCGACTGCGCCACCTGGGTCTGCCGCGCGCGCTCGGCGAGCTCGCGGCCGTGGTCTCCCAGCACCCGCGCGCCGATCTCTTGGTGCTCGGCGACCGCTTGGCCGGGGCTCGACTCCATGGCCTGCGCGTAGGCGCGGTTGACCTCGATGAGCGCCAGGCTGTCCGCGCGCCGGCGCCAGACCGGCAGCGGCAACGCGTCGAGGACACGCCGCAAGCGGTCCCGCTCGCCGCGCGCCGCATCGCGCTCGGCGCTGAGCTCGCCGGCGCTCGCGGGGTCCAGGAACCACACGATATCGGCGACGGAGGCGCCATCAGGGCCGACGACGCGCGTCCCGATCACGTCGAGTCTCGCGCCGTTCGTCAGCGCCGAGGCCAAGGCGAAGGGCGCACCCTCGCCGCGCAGCTTTGCGACCGCGGCCTCGATCGACGCCGCATCGGGTGCGGCAAAGCGCAGCAGTATCTTCCGGAAACTGCCGGCAGTACCCGCGAGGGCTTCGACGGGTCCTGGCTCGAAGCTTTCGGTCCCGCCGGCCGTCCAGCGATAGCGAGCCGCCGGCATCGCCCCGAGCTCGGCGCGCTGCGCGGCGATCTGCCCCGCGAGGTTTGCGCGCTC
>DASZHJ010000137.1:0-16837 GCA_035938015.1 Allostellaceae bacterium | reverse complement strand
CGTCGGTGCCGAGGTAGTCGTGCGGCACGATCGACACCGCCTCCCGCGCCGTGAGCTCGCCCTTGAACTTCACCAGGTCCTTCCGGTTGAGGGCGTAGGCGATCGCCTGGCGCACGCGGAGGTCGTCGAGCGGCGGCTTGGTGATGTTGAGGCTGATATTCGAGAGCTCGCCCGGACCGAAGACGTCGACGATGGTGTGCGGCTCCTTCTGCATCCGCTCGGCCCAGGTCTGGTCCTGGCGGCCGTAGATCAGATCGATCTCGCCCGACTGATAGGCAAGGTCGCGCGTAGCGTCGGAGGGAATGTACTTGTAGACGACCTTGTCGATCTTGGGCGCGCCGCGGAAATAGCTCTTGTTGGCGACCAGCACCACGGACTGATTGGGCGTATACTCGGAGTAGGCGAAGGGTCCGGTGCCGACGGCTTGAGTGCGAAAATCCTCGCCCAGCTTCTCCACAGCCTTCTTGCAGACGATATTGCCGCTCTGATAGGCGGTGAGCAGGCCCAGAACGTTGGGCGGGCGCTGCTTGAACCTGATCTGGACCGTGTAGGCGTCGGGCGCCTCGAAAGAGTCGACACCGGCGAAGTCCGAGGAAAAGGCCGAGGTCTTGGCGTCGCCGGCGCGCTTCAACGAGAACACCACGTCATCCGAGGTGAGCTCGCCGTAGCCGTTGTTGCATTGGACTCCGTGGCGCAGATGGAACGTCCAGGTGTTGAGATCGGACGAGGTGTCCCAGCTCTCCGCGAGATCCGGCTCGATCTGATCGGGATTCATGGTGCCGGGCTTGAATCGCACGAGGCCGTTGAACATCCAGCCGACGATCGCCTTGTCGGGCGTAGTCGACGCCTTGTGCGGATCGAGCGCCTGCATGTCCTGCGCCTGCATTCCGATGTTGAGCACCGTCTCGGCATTGGCGGGCGCCAGCGCCAGCCAAGCGGCGCCGACAATGGCGCCGGCCGCCGCGAATGGTCCGTATTTCATCTCGCCCTCTCCTCCCCACCCGATCCGCCGAGGCTGCCGGCGGTATCCCCGGATGATACCGATCGGCGCCCACCGTTGAAAGCTTGGGCAATAGCGCCTCGCCGTCAGAGCATGTCCTCGTGGCGCATGTTGACCAGCAGCTCCGCGATCGCCGCGTTGTTCGGCAGGCTCAAGACGCAGGCCACGAGCTCCGCAATATCCTCCGGCGGGATCATGTCCGCGCGGTCGACTTCCTGGACGTCGGCGGTCATGTCGGTCGCGACGAAGCTCGGGCAGATCGCGGTGGCGCGGATGCCGTGCTCCCAGCCGACCCGCCGCACGGAATGCGTCAGCGCCATCAACGCAAACTTGGTCATGGCGTAGCCGGCATTGGCGTTCTTCACCCGTTTGCCCGAAAGCGATGCGATGTTGACGACGCGGCCCATGCCGGATTTCTTGAGGTGCGGCAGCGCCGCGCGGATCACCCGGAGCGGCGCTTTCACGTTCACCAGCCACATCTCGTCGAGCGTGTCCTCGCTTTCGTCCTCCACGGCGGAGAGCCGCGCGACGCCCGCGTTGTTGACCAGCGCGTCGATGCGGCCGAAGCGCTCCAGGGTGGCGTCGACCCAAGCCTTGGCGGACTCGCGCTCGCGCGCCTCATAGCGCGCGGCGAGGCAGCGATCGGAGGCAGGCACCGCCGGCACCTTGCCGTTGCGCACGCCGAGGCTCAGCCGGAAACCACCTGCGGCGAGCCGCCGTGCGGTCGCGGCCCCGATGCCGCGGTTGGCTCCGGAAATCATTACCACGCGCTCGCCCGCCGGCAACATCGGCACGCCTCCACTGGTCTGTCGGGAGCCGCCCGCATCCTAGGTCGGCCGCGCGCCGCGGCCAAGCCGGCGCCGCTCAGAATCGATCGGGGCGATAAGGGGCCAAGTCGGTCGCCGCCGGCCGCCCCGCCACGACGGAAGCCACCAGCCGGCCGGTGGCCGGCCCCAGTGTGAGGCCGAGGTGGCCGTGGCCGAAGGCGTAAACGACCGAAGGGCAGCGCGGCGAGGCGCCGATGACGGGCACGGAGTCGGGCGTCGAAGGGCGATACCCCATCCACTCGCGGTTGACGCGATCGCCGAGCCCCGGCAGCGCCGCTCGTGCGTGCGGCAGGATCTTGTAGATGCGGGAGAAGTCCGGTGGCGCCTCCAGGCCCGCCAGCTCGATCCCGCTGGTGACGCGGATCCCGTCCTGCATAGGCACCAGTGCGAAGACGCGCTCGGGAAACACCACCGGTCGCCGGAGCTCGCCGGCCTCGCCGGGATCGAGGTTCAAGTGATAGCCGCGCTCGGTATCGAGCGACACGCGGTCGCCGAGCCGAGCTGCGAGCCGGCCTGACCAGGCGCCCGCCGCCACCACCACGGCGTCGAAATCGCGGATGCCGCGCTCCGAGCGCACGCGTACGCCACCGCCTTCGCGCGGCTCCAGGGTGCGCACGTTCTCATGCAGAAACTGGCCGCCGGCTTGAGCGAAATATTGGCCGTAGCCGTCAACCAATCGCCAGGGATAGCTCGCAAAACCGCTATCGGGTTGGAACAGCCCCTTGATGAAGCGCGGCGCCAGATGCGGCTCCAGCTGACGGAGCTCGTCCGCATTGAGCACCTCGAATTTGATGCCGTGCCGGCTCATGAGCTGCCGCTCGAGCGCGCTCCCGCTGAAGCCTTTCTCCGTCTCGTAGGCCTTGAGCCAGCCGACCGGGCGCAGCACGTCGTGCACACCCGCGAGCGCCGCGAGCTCGCGATGGGCGTCATTGGCCTGCGCCAGAATGGGCGCGAGTGCCGCCGCGCTTTTGTCCACCTGAGCCGAGCGGCCCGCCAGCAGGAAGCGCACGAGCCATGGCATGAGGCGCGGCAAGTAGCGCCAGCGCAGCCGGATGGGGCTCGCGGGATCGAGCAGCATCGCCGGGATCTGCTTCCAGAGATCCGGGGTGCTGGTGGGCGTCACCGCGCCCGTAACAATGCCGCCGGCATTGCCGTAAGAGGTCAGCGTGCCCGGCGAGCGCGCATCGATCACGCTCACCCGATTGCCGTCGCGCTGCAAATAGAGCGCCGCGCTCATGCCGACGACGCCGGCACCCACGACCGCGATTTCGCGTCCCCCCATGGCTGATCGATCGAGCCTAGGCGGCGTCAGGCTTGAACTGCATGGCGACGCCGTTCATGCAATAGCGCCTGCCCGTGGGTTCGGGGCCGTCGTCGAAGACATGGCCGAGATGCCCGCCGCAGCGGCTGCAATGAACTTCGGTGCGTGGCAGGAGCAGCTTGAAATCCCGCGAGGTCTCGACCGCGCCCTCGATCGGCGCGAAGAAGCTCGGCCAGCCCGTCCCGCTATCGAACTTTGTGTCCGACCGAAAGAGCTCGAGAGCGCACGCCGCGCAAACGAACGCGCCGTTGCGGTGCTCGTCGTTGAGCGGGCTCGTGAAAGGCCGCTCCGTGCCATGCTGGCGAAGCACCCGGAACTGCTCGGGCGTCAGCTTCTGCCGCCATTCCGCGTCGGTGGTCATGAATTGTTGGCTCCTGAAGACCTAGTTGCCTCAGATCGTGCCACCGCCCTGCGCGTTTGTCACCGAGAGCTAGCCGGCCCAAGGCCGCCGGCCTCACGGCGGCGACGATTTCATGCGATGATCCTCGCGCGATATTGGGATACCGACGAGGAGGCTTTCATGAGCGAAGATACCGAGCTCTTCGAAACCGTGCGCACGCGGCTGTTTACCGCCGTGATCGGCGACGTCATGGACGCGCAAGGCCTCATGCATCAGTTTCTACCACCCTCCATCCGAGGGATATCGCCGAACATGACGCTGGTAGGCCGTGCCATGCCGGTGCTCGAGGCGGATTGCGTCGGCGACGTGGTCGCCCATACCGGCCGGACCGATGGGTTTGGATTGATGTTCCGCGCCCTCGATGATCTGGCACCCGGCGAGGTCTACCTCTGCACCGGCGCCTCGCCGCGTTATGCGCTCTGGGGCGGGCTCATGAGCACGAGGGCACGCCGGCTCGGCGCTCAAGGCGCCGTGCTCGGAGGCTTTCACCGGGACACTCGCGAGATCGTGCAGCTCGGATTTCCGGTATTCTCACTGGGTGCCTACGCGCAGGACCAGCGGCTGCGCGGGCGGGTGATCGATTTCCGCTGCACGATCGAATTCGAGAACGGCACCCAGGCAAAGCCCGGTGATCTCGTCGTGGGTGACCTCGACGGCGTGCTGGTGGTGCCGCGCGACCATGTTGCCGATATCCTCCGTCTGGCGCTCGCCAAAGTCGAAGGCGAAGCCGGCGTGCGAGGGATGATCGATGCCGGTGAATCGACTGCGAGCGTCTTCGAGAAGACCGGGATCATGTAGTCCCGCGCACCCTTCCGCTATTTCACGGCTTCGCCGGTGTCCGTGAAGACCAGCTTTCCGTCGCGCCGGGCGACCGGGCGATTGTAGTCGCGGTCGCCGGGCTTTAGCACGCGCAGCAACGTGACGGTGCGCTGCTGGGAATCCGTGAAAGCAGAGAGGGTGCAGAGGTCGGGCGAGTACCAGAGGAGCTGCGTGGTGGTCGAGCCGCCCTCCATGTGGTCGGTGCGTCGGATTTTCCAACTCTTGTAGCTGCGGCCCCCGACGTCGATGGATTCGGTCCCCACCACCACGAAGGAAACCAGAGCCTTTCCTCGAGTGTAGCGATTGATACGGGTGATATCGAATTGCTTCTGCGGCTTGAGCGGCCAGAATTGCGTCAATCCGTCCGGATTCGATTCGAAGGCCCAGCGGTCGCCGCCGTCATCGAACAGGAATTGACCCGCGCGCACCACGCTGCGCTCCGTTCCCAGGATCGAATAGGAATAAGCGAGCGGCGGCGCGTCCGCCGGCTTCGGCAGGATCAGATAGCCGCGGTTGCTGTAGAGCAGCTTGGTCTGCGGGGCGGGCTCGCAATAGGCGCCAGCGGCGGCATCGCCGCCCTGGGCACGCGCGGGAACGGCGACGGCCACCGCCGTGACGGCAAGCAGCAGCACGGTTCCAAAGCCCCGCGGTGTCATTGCTCCTCCGATTGAACCTGCAGCATTGAAACGCCGGAGTGCCGGCCGACGTCAATACCCCTTTGCGAGCCGGCGCACGGGACGCCCCGCGGCTCAGCTCTCGTCGACGCTTTCATACCGGATCGCGATCACCTCGATGGTATCCACGCCCGCGGGCGTGCGCAGCTCGACGACGTCGCCTTCGCGCGCCTTGAGCAAGGCTCGGGCGATCGGCGAAATCCAGCTCACGCGATGCTCCGCAAGGTCCGCTTCGTCGATGCCGACGATGGTGATGGTGTGCTCGGTCCCGCGCGCGTTCGCGTAGGTCACGGTCGCGCCGAAAAAGACCTGTTCTCGGTTCTTCTGTCGCTCGGGAACAACGACCTCGGCGGCTTCCATTCGCTTGGTCAGGAAGCGGATCCGGCGATCGATCTCGCGCAGTCTTCGCTTTCCGTAGATGTAGTCGCCGTTCTCCGAGCGGTCGCCGTTGCCCGCGGCCCAGGAGACGGTCTCAACGAGCTTGGGACGCTCGACCCGCACCAGCTGCCGGAACTCCTCCTGCAAGCGCCGAAGCCCATTCGGCGTGACGTAATTCTTGACGCCCGCCGGCAACAGGTCAGGCTCGCCGGGCAATTCCTCGTCGCTCTCGGTTTCCTTAGTGAAGGCCTTGCTCATCGCCGACTTTCCACGATCACAGTCCAGGTTTCGGAGCCTACTCCGCGAACGTTGACCTACGTCAATGCGGGGTATGAATGCTTACCAGATACTAACCTTAATCAATCGTTAACGCGGCTTATGCGAGCTGGTCTCGAGGCACAAGCGATGCGAGTACGGACCCTTGGATTCTCGCGCGGGATCAGCGCCTTCCCGACCCATTGGAGGCAAACAAACCGCCGAACCAGTGAAATTTAGTGCGCTCTCGCACCCACTGCTCACAGAGGTAGGAAGAATTGATCTTGTCGAATGATGCACACTTCGCTCATGCTGGACCAGGGTATTCGCTCGATTGCGGATCGGATGAGGGGTCAGTAGTCCGCATCGTGCAGGGGGAAGCCATGGCACGCAATTATCCGAACATCACGCCGCCCAACGATCTGCGGCTGCCCGATGCACTGACCATCAAGCACGGTCCGAGCAGTCTGCTGGCGCGCTTCGTTCTGCAGGGAGACAAGCTAGCGCGCGAGATGGGCATCCGTCTGCGCTTGCGCCACGACTTCGAGAATTTTCTTACGCTAAACGAATTCGAGGTGGGGCGCGGCAATTGGTATCCGCTGGTCGACATCTTCCAGCCTGCGCATGGCGGGCTCTCGCCGGAGAACGCCTACTGGATTTCTGGCGAGACAGATGACGGCGAGATCGTCGTGACACAAGCGGGCCGCGTCTATTATTGGCCGGAGACGACGCTCGCCGACGAAGGGCGCGCCATGTTCTATGGCGGCCGCACCGACACCGGACCCTGCATCGTCAAGGCTGCCGATGCCGCGAAGATCACGGGCGTGGTGTTTTTTGGCGGCGCCGTCTGGGTACGGCCCGACTTCCGCGGGCTCGGGCTCTCGCGACTGATGCCGCGGCTCGGACGGGCTTATGCCGCCGCGCGTTGGCCGATCGATTGGGGAATCTCTCTGGTGAAGCCCGCCTTGGTCGACAAAGGCGTCGCGGCGGGCTACGGCTACAAGCACGAGAGCCGCAGCCTGTTTTTCCCGGGCCACCAGCTCGGCAACCTGGAAGTGGTGCTCGTCTATATTTCCCGCGACGAGGCCTACGAGGACTTGGCGACCTTCTTGACCGACGGAATGGGTGGCGTCTCGACCGCGCCCGCGGTCGTGCCGGCGGGCGCCAAAGCGGTGGGGCCCTCCGTCACGAGAGAGGAAACGGTAACGAGGATCTCCGAGGACCTGGTCGTCCACGGCAGCAGGAGCCGATCATAGACCGTCCGGCCCTCGCGTCCGCGCAGAGCGGCATTTACCCGATCCAATTGCGGCAGCTTACGGAGCGCGGTTTGGCGGTAGTCCTCGGCGACCCATTGGCCGTATTCGCGATCGGGCTGGTTCGCAACCTTCTCTCCAATGGCGCGATAGGGAAAGTCACGGTCGCCCAGCCAGTCGAAGGCGTCGCCGACGTAGCGGAATATCGGGTCAGGATCGCTCGGCTGCACGCCGACCACGACCGTGCGGCGCAGGAATCCATGCCGCGCCATGAAGGGCAGCACCGTGTCGTCGAAGGCGCCGAAGGCCATGCGCCATTTCTGCAGGATCGGACGGAGTCGATGCTCGCTGTTGTTCAAGAGCCGCTCGTGGTCCTGCCTCGTCGCAAAGAAGCGCTCGCTCGAGCGATGATCCTCAAGGTGCGCGAGAGAATAGAGGTCGTGCAGCCGCTCGAAAGCGCGCTCGGCATTAGGCAAGATCTCCCGCTCCCAGCGCGTGGTGAGGAAGCGAATGCAAAAGGCGCGCGCGGTGGATTTCGAGAGAACGTGGTTGACGGCAATCAGGCTGTTCAGGTCGACGTTGCTCGGATGGACGGTGATGCTCACCACCAGATCGCTGATGATCTCCACTTTGATGAAGCCGAGATTCTTCACGGCGAACATCGCCGCGTCGTAGTCGGGGTCGAGGTCTCCGACCTCGCGCAAGAATTCCTGGCTGCCTTCGGGCAACCAACGGCCCTCCGGCGAAACCAGAAATGTCTCGTTCTGCATCAACTCGGCCACACGCACCTGCCTGCCACATCGGACCAGGGGCACTTTGGCTGGATCACTATGAATGAAGGCTTAAATGCGTCGGCTGCTGCGCCCCTCTGCAACGGTTTCGCCGATTGCATAAAATGCGGTGGAAATTGTTCGCATGACTATCACCATCTCGTAGAATGGCAGTCGTGCACGGCCGAAACGATGGAAGCCGGGGCGGAGGGAATCCCGTGAGCGAGATCGGCCCCGATCCGGGAGGTCCGTCCCACCGCGTGGTGCTGTCGCTGTTGCTCGCGACGCTCATGCAGGCCTTCGACGCCACGATCGTCAATGTGGCACTGCCGAGCATTCAGCGCACGCTCTCGATCGACACCGCCGCCGCAGGCTGGGTGGTGACCACCTACTTGGTTGCGGCGTCCGCCACCATGCCGGTCGCCGGCTGGCTGCGCCTTCGCTTCGGCAGAGAGCCCTTATTCATGGGTGCGGTCGCCGGCTTTGCGGTCGCTTCGGTGCTATGTGCGCTCGCCCCTACGGTCGCGGCGTTGGTCGCGGCACGTGCGGCTCAGGGCGCCTGTGCCGGCGTCATCCTACCGCTGACGCAGGCACTGCTCTTGGACCTGCACCCCAAGAGCCGACATCCGGCAATCCTCGCTCGCTGGGGCAGCACCATCGTGATCGGCCCCATCATCGGGCCGCTGTTGGGCGGTGCGCTGACCGAATTCGTCTCGTGGTCCTGGATCTTCTATGTGAATGTTCCGATTTGTTGCCTCGCGCTTCTCGGCGTGCGTGGCGCCCTGCGCCCACTGGGGCAGGCGGCTGGCGTGCCCAAGACCAAGATCGATCTGGTGGGCATCGCGCTCCTGGTGCTGACCGTCACCGCCTTTGAGCTCCTCCTGCAAAACGGCGCGCGGCTCGGGGCTTCGCTGGGTTGGGACTGGGTCGTGGAAGCCATAGTGACGGTCGGGGGCGGCGCTCTGCTGCTGCGGCATTTTGATCGCGCGACTCAACCGATTGTCGACATTCACCTGTTCCACAACCGGAACTTCGCCGGTGCCGTGCTGATCAATGTCGTCGTGGGTGCGATCTTCTTTGCGACCATCACCCTCGTCCCGTCGCTGATAGAGGGTCCCCTCGGCCACGACTCCCTAATAGCCGGCATTCTGATGGCGCCACGGGGCATCGCGACCATGGCCGCGATGCTGGTAGTTGGTCGGCTCGTCAAGACGCTGGATCCCCGCCCCTTCGTGGTACTCGGGCTCGTCGTCACCATGGCCGCCCTCGCCATGTTCGCTGCCACCGGTCCGGGCGCCAGCATCGAATGGCTCGTCGCGGCCAGTCTCGTCCTCGGTATCGGCGCCGGATGCCTGATCACGCCCTTAAGCGTACTGACCTTCTTGACCATCGTGCCGGAAGCAAGAACGGACGCAGCCGGGCTTTACAATCTCGCGCGTCAGCTCGGCGGCGCGCTGGGCGTCGCCGGAGTGACCGCGGTGGTCGCGACCATGACGCCGACGGCACCGGCGCGGACCCACGCCTTTAGCGACCTCGCAGGGTATTACCTCGCCTTCTTCCTCCTGATCCTGCTGGCTACGCTGGCGATCCCTGCGGTTTCCCTGTTTCGCATCGGAGCGGTGGCGCGCTCAAAACCCGCGGAATCCAGCGGCGGCGTCGAAACCTGAGCAGCGGAGCATCGCTCAGGCAGCATTTTCCCGGGCGTAGCGCGCGATCTCGGCGTGGGTCGCGAACCAGACGCCAGCGTGGCCGGAGATGTGGCGAATCAGCTCTTCCAGCAGCCAAATCCTCGACCGGTGCCCGGTGATGTGCGGGTGCATCGTGAGCTGGAACAAGCCGCCCTCGGCATAGGCCGCGTCGAATTCTCGCCGAAAGATCTCGAGCACGGCCGAGGGCGCGGTATAGGGCCGCAGCGCCAGGTAGCGGCTCATGTTGAAATAGACGGCGTCGTCCCGGATCCATTCGACCGGCAGCTCGACTACACCCGTCGGCTCTTTGTCCAGCAACAGCTCGTAGCAATCGTCGTCGGCCATCAGGGAGGAATCATAGAACAGGCCCATCTCTCCCGTGATGGCGAGCGTGTGCGGGCTGAAATCCCAAGATGGCGTGCGGATGCCGACGGGGCGGACGCCCGTGATGCCCTCGAGCGTGTCGCAAGCGCGCATTTGGAGGTCTCGCTCGGCCGCCGGCGGCAAGGTGCTGTTGCGCTCGTGTATCCAGCCATGGATGCCGATTTCGTGCCCCGCGCCGATCACGCGACGCTGCTCGTCCGGATAGAGTTGCGCGATCACCGCGGGTACGAAGAAACTCGCGGGAACTTGGTATCTACCCAGTAGCTTCAGCAAGCGGGGAACGGCGACGCGGGCGCCGTATTGCCCCTGCGAGAGCCGCCCGGGCGACGTTCCGCCCTCGCGCAGCTCGCCGCTCTCGTGATCGCTGTCGAAGGACAGCGCGACGGCGCAGCGCGCACCATTCTTCCAGCTGCGCGGCCGCAGCGGACGGCCTGCCCGAACGTGCTCGACGATGCCGCGCCAGCGCGCCTCGGGCCATTGCCAGGGTTGCTCGTCCTCGTCCGTGGAAGCCTGGGAAGCCTGCGCGGTACTCCGAGCGGCGGATGCGGTCATCTCGGTCCTCCTCTATCCATACGAAGGGCCGAGATATAGCGGATCACCGGAGGTGCGCGCCAGCGTGCGCGGGTAGGCTTTGCCAACGATGCCGGCAAGCCGATGCGGCGCTCAGTCCCGCTTGCGCGAGATCACATAGGATTCATCGAAGAACCACAGCCCGCCGTGCCTCTGCAGGATGGCACGGGTGGCATCGAGGTACCGGCGGTCGCTGATCACTTCCGCTAGACGTTGGTCCTCGATCTGCGCCACGTAGATCGCGGCATTCCAGGCGGCGAACAGCGTCGAGGTCCCGATCGTGTCGCTGATCTCGCTGGGTAGCGTGTGCATGTCGTAGCGGAAGATCGACCGATTATCGGAATAGGCGTTGAAATTGAGGCCACGCCCCGCACTGCCCAGTTCGGCCTTGGCGATCTTCAAGAGCTCGTGGCGATCGGTCTGAAATGGGTTCTCGCCCGGCCAGATCTCTTGCACGATCTCCAAGCCAGGGTCGCGCCCATAGGAATGGATGGTCAGCAGCCGCCCGCCGGGAGCCAGGCTGCGCGCGAGCGGCGCGATCACCTTGCGCACTTTGAACTCCGCCGACGCGCGAGCACGGTAGGGCTGCGAGGCGATCACGAGGTCGTAGTCGGCGCGCGTGACGCCGCGCCGCGGCATCACCGAGTCGAGCAGGAATTTGTGGTCCTCGCGGTAGACCACCAGAACGACCGGGCGCTCATAGACGGGATTGCCGGATGATTGGCTGACGCGAGCGCGCCAATGCTCCGCGAGGAAGGATTGCAGATCGATGATCTGCTCCTCGAAATGGTGCGCGGTATTTCCCGTGAGCGCGAGCTCGTGCCAGACCAGGCTGGTCGCGGCCGTGACCGAGTTGGGTGCAAGCCAGGGCGCCTCGGAATAGTAGAGGTTGGTCATCACCAGAACGGTGGCGGGATGCTCGAAGAAGCGATCCGGCATCTTGTCCAGTGTCAGCCGAACGTCTTCCAGGCTGATCTCCTTGCCCACGATGTAGTGCGGCATGGTCGGAAATCGGTCGTGCATGGCGCGCATCACGCGGGCAAGCACCGTCCCGTCGCCCACCCCCGCATCGAAGACGCGCAGCGCCGGTGGGCGCGGATGTACGTTGGCGAGCTCGAGGCTTACGCGCTGCGCCACCACCCACTTCTCGCTGCAAGTGTTCACGAACAGCAGGTACTTCTGCCGATTGTCGTAGAAGCGGAAACCGTTGACGGAGTCGAGCGTGCCGACCGGTGCCACACGCGGCCGCGGCACGAGAGTGGTTTCGGCTTCGCGCGAGCGCTCGGCCGTCAGCACCCCGCCGGCGGCCTCACCGGGCACGCCCTTGGCCATGAATGCCCGGATTCGATCGAAAGTGTCGGTGGTGATACGTCCGCCGTCGCGCAGCCGCCGCACCAGCTTGCCGTCGTTGATCGCGAGCCGCCCGAACGTCGACTCCGCGAGATCCGCTCGGCGGCAGTACTCGGAGATCTCGCGTAGCAGCGTTTCGGAGTCCATGTGCAGACGACCCAGTTCCGCTCGCCGAATGGAATCGGTTTAGAATTCGAGCACCGGCTTTACGTTCCGTCAACATCAGCCTGTCCCATGCTATGAGTGGGCAAGGTTATGGGCAGAACCCAAGAAAGGCTAGAATAGCTGGCATCTATGCCAATTCCTGCCCACGATTGTGATTGAGAATCTGAGCGGTCGCCGATGTTCAGAGCCTGATTATGGGAATCTGCCCACAAACGTGGGCAAGATGCGCTTAGCCGGCCGTGGCGCCGCCATCGATCGGGATCACCGCACCCGTGATGAAGCTCGAGGCGGGCGAGGCGAGCAGGAGTGCCAGCCCCTTGAGCTCATCTGGGCGGGCGATGCGTCCCAAGGGAACCAAGGCCGCGAACCTCTGCACGGTCTCGGGCTCCCTGTGCAGGCGACCGCCGGCGATATTGGTCAGGAAGGGGCCTGGAGCGATCGCGTTGATCAGTACATTGTAGGGCGCAAGCTCGAGAGCCGCCTGGCGCACCAGGTTGTTCACGGCAGCCTTGGTCGCGGCATAGGCGTAACCCACCATTCTCTCGGCTCGAATTCCGCCGATCGACGAGGTCACGATAATGCGACCGCTGCGCTGTGCCTTCATACGCTCGGCGGCCGCCTGAAGCGTGACGAACACACTCGTCAAGTTGACCTGCAGGACTTGCTGCCACCTGCCCATGCCGACCGCGTCGATCTCGCCCTCCGGCAGCTGAAAGCTCGGACCCGCGCTGATGCCGGCGTTGGCAAAGACGACATCGAGCCGGCCGTGCTTCTGCGCGGTGGCATTGATCGCCGCACGCAGCGGCACGGCCTGACTGACGTCGAGCGCGATCGCCTCCACGGTGCGTCCGGCTCCCGCCAGTCTTGCCACCGCGGCGTCGAGGCCGACGGTATCGATGTCAAGCATCGCCACGATGGCGCCGTTCTCGGCCATGACCTCGGCCATCGCGAGGCCGAGCCCGCTTGCCGCGCCGGTAACGACGGTGACGTGGCCGCGAACGTCGAACAGCGCCTCTGCGCGCATGTCAGGCCTGGACAGCCATAGCGGACTACTCGCCCGCAGCCACGCCGCCCGCACTCGTGGCCCGCGCGAGGCCATGGCCGTGGAAGTTGCTGTTATACACCCGGACCATCACGAAGC
Source organism: Allostellaceae bacterium (assembly GCA_035938015.1). Lineage (GTDB taxonomy): Bacteria > Pseudomonadota > Alphaproteobacteria > ATCC43930 > CGMCC-115725 > DASZHJ01. The sequence goes on along the minus strand of DASZHJ010000137.1, from coordinate 3,842 downwards.
TGGCAAGAGTGCCGATCCCCAGAGGAATCAGCAGGAGCAAGAATAGTTGTTGCAAAGGCAGCTTCATGTCGATGAGGAAACCACCGATCAGCGGCCCGGTGATCGAGCCGAAGCGCCCTACCCCGAAGGCCCATCCCGATCCGTTGCTCCGGATCGCTGTCGGGTACAGCATTGCGGAGGTGGCATTGAGCCCGAATTGCAAGCCGAGCAGACAGAACCCAGCGAGAAAAGCCATCGTCATCAGAAGCGGAACTGAACCGGTTGAGTAGCCTAGAAATCCAACGATCGGCATGGAGGCCACGAATAACGCGGCAACTGGCGCGATCCCCTGCTTGTTGAGCGGCAAGCTCAGCAGTACGCCCCCCACCGTGCCGCCGAGCTGGAATAGCGAGGTCGCGATCGCCGCGCTTCCGACCGAGACGTTTACGGTGGCGAGGATGGTCGGCATCCAGCTGTTGGAGAAATAGAACGCCATCTGGTTGCAAATGAAGAGTACCCACAGCAGCGGCGTCAGATGTCTGAGCCCTCCCGCGAAGAGCTGCTCCAGCGAAAAATTCGGATGCGGCTCCTCGTTTATAACGAAACGGGTTTCCGGCCCGATGGCCAACTCGGGCGAGAGGCGTCGAGCGAGGCTCGCCACCTCGTCGCGCGCCTGAGCCTTGAGCACAAGGAACTTGATCGATTCGGGCATCCAGAAGTGCACGGCGACGCAAATGGCGATCGGAAGGACGCCCCCTAGCAGGAACAGGACTTGCCAGCCGAAGGACGGCACCAGCCAAACCGAAACGAGGCCGGGGAGCACGCCGCCGAAGGTGACGCCGGTGAACATCAGGATGATCATTGTGGCACGGAGACGCTGTGGGGCGAATTCTGCATTGAGCGCGATGATGTTTGGGAACAGGCCTCCGATGCCGATCCCCGCCAGAAATCGCAGGACAACAAGCTCCGCCATCGACCCCGCCTGTACCGCTACCAAGGTAAAGACTCCGAACGTGAGGCAGGAGCCGATGATCGCCTTCTTCCGCCCGAAGCGATCACCAACCCAGCCAAAGGCGGGGGCGCCCCAGAGAATTCCACCCAAGCTCGCGATGAAGACCCACTTCAGCCAGGACGTGTCGGCGACAGCCCACGCCTTGATCAGGTGCGGAGCGGCGAATGCTGCGGCCGCAATGTCGTATCCATCAAGGAGGGCCACGAAGAACGACAGGATCACGAGCTGCGCGTTGAATGCGTTCATCTTGCGGTCGTCGATGAGCTGCGAGACGTCGATCGTGTTAGATTGAGCCATGGAGCCTCCCCGATCATTCCGCCGGCATCGACAAGCGCATCGGCGATTCTTCGGCGGCGCCTCATTTGCCGCCTGCTTTTATCCTGCCATGGCCGAACCGGCGGTGCCAAGAATTCAGCCCTTTGGCGCAATCCTGCAGGGGCGCGCGGCCATGGGCAGAGCCGTGGCACGAATCCCACATCGTCTCCGCGCTTCGCGGGCTTGAAGCGGCCTTGCGGCCGTGCCAAGAAGCGGCGCCGCCTGAAGGAGACGCAAATGACGGGGAGCGCGGGCCGAATCCTGACCACGCATGCCGGCAGCCTGCCGCGCTCCGAGGCGTTGCGAGACCTGGTCTTCGCGCGAGCCGAGGGCAAACCCTACGACAAGCAGCGGCTCGCGGCCGAGCTGCGCACTGAAGTGCACGATGTCGTGCGCAAGCAGGTCGCCTGCGGCCTGGACAGCGTCAACGACGGCGAGCTCGGCAAGACCAACTTTACGAACTACGTCCGCGAGCGTCTCACCGGCTTCGAGGCACGCCCCTCAGAGGGAGGCACGGGACGCCGGCCCCTCAGCATTGCCGGCCGGGATTTGAAGAAGTTCCCGGAGTACTTCGCCGCGGGCGGCCATGGCTTCGGCGGCTTTGCGGGCTCCGGGCCGAGCCGCTCCCAGGTCTACTGCGTGGCGCCGCTCAAATACGCGGGGCATGAAGCGCTCAAGGAGGAGCTTGCAACCTTCAAGGCCGCGCTCGTGGGCGTTTCGGTCGCCGAGGCATTCCTGCCCGCCAACACGCCCGGCACCATCGAGCACTGGCTCCGAAATGAGCACTACCCGAGCAAGGAAGCTTTCTTGCATGGCATCGCGGACGCCATGCGCGAGGAGTACCGGGCGATCGTGGAGGCCGGTTTCCTTCTGCAGATCGACGATCCGGATCTGCCCGACGGCTGGCAGATGTATCCGGATATGAGCGTTGCCGAGTATCGACACTATGCGGAGCTGAGGGTGGAGGTACTCAATTATGCGCTCAGCGGCATCCCACGCGAGAAGATCCGGCTGCATGTGTGCTGGGGTAGCTTTCACGGACCACACGAAAACGACATTCCACTCCGCGACATCGTCGACATCGTCTTCAAGGTGCGCGCCGCCAGTTATTCGATCGAGGCATCCAACCCGCGCCACGAGCACGAGTGGCGGGTTTTCGAAAACGTGAGGCTGCCCGAGGGCGCGGTGCTGATCCCCGGCGTCGTCGGTCACTGCACCGATTTCATCGAGCATCCGGAGCTGGTGGCGGAGCGCCTCGTTCGGTATGCCAAGCTGGTCGGGCGAGAGAGAGTGATGGCCGGCACCGATTGCGGGCTCGGCCCCCGGGTCGGCCACGCCAAGATTGCCTGGGCGAAGCTCGAGGCCCTGGTCGAGGGCGCGCGGCTCGCCTCGCGGGAGCTCTGGGGCCGCGTTTGATCGCGCGGCCGCCGCGGTCTCCTGGCCGAGCGGCCTAGCTCCGATAGGAGTCGTCGCGCTCGTCGAGCTGGCGCAGAAGCGCCGGCCACTCCAGGATGCCGTAGGGCCGCACCACCGCGGTGCTGTACATGTCGGTTGCGCGCTCGACCACGTCCGGCGGCAGTACGTTAAGCTCGGTGTTACAGGCCATCGCCGCCATTTGTGCCTGGCACGACTTCTCCAGCCCGTACATTCGATTGAAGGCTTCGGGGATGCTCGGCCCCACGGAGAGGAGGCCGTGGTTGCGCAAGATCATCACATCCTGTTGGCCCAAGTCGAACGCGAGCCCCTCGCGCTCTCCGGGATCGCGTTCGGGACCTTTGAAGTCGTGGTAGGCGAGCCGTGCATAGAAGCGCATGGCAGTTTGTGTAAGTGGCAGCAGACCGCATTTGAGGGACGAAACCGCCATTCCGGCGGTGGTATGAGTGTGAACCACCGACATCACATCGGCGCGCGCCCGATAGATCGCGCTGTGGATGACGTAACCCGCCTGTTGCAAGCCGTAATCGAGATCGGGCTTGAACAGCACGCGGCCGTCGAGATCGACCTTGAGCAGGCTAGAGGCCGTGACTTCCCGGAACAGCATGCCATGGGGATTGATGAGGAAATGCTCGTGCTCGCCCGGCACGCGCGCGGTCGCGTGCGTGTAGATCATGTCGGACATGCCGTATAGATCGACGAGCCGGAAGCACGCGGCAAGATCGACGCGCGCCTCCCACTCGGCCGCGGAAACCGTGGCGCGGACCGGCTTGACCTTGAGGGTGCAGAGATTTCTCATGGCGACGTCCTCCGGCTGGCGAGTTCTGCCCTTATGATCGGGACGATGCGGGTTTGGAGCAAGCCCCGAAGCGTTGGGGGCGCCGCGCCGTCAGGCGCCGATCTTGGCCTCTGAAGGGCCGGCGACCCACAGGGTTTCGCGAGCCTCGGCAGCAACTTGCCGTGGCGCAAAAGCAACCGCGATAACGGCGCGATCCTGGAAGTGCAGGCTTACCGGCACACGCAGGGCCTCGATCGACACGATGGCCGCCCGCGCCTTGAGGCTGAGATCGTGAACCCGCCAACGTCGCGGCTCGCCCAGCAG
>DASZHJ010000136.1:0-6942 GCA_035938015.1 Allostellaceae bacterium | reverse complement strand
AATGCGCTAGGCGGCACGCGCTGCAGGATGGCATTGACCGTCGTCAGCACCACGGTGGGGTGCTTGCGCGTGCTCAAGCTCAACTTGGCGAGCGCCGCGATGCGCTTGGCCACGATGTCGGCGTTGGGGCCCACGCGGTCGTAGGGCACCGTGTCCCAGGCCGGAACAGAGACGACCCGCACCTGTGGCGCGAAGAAGGCGAGCGAGCGCTCGAGCGCATCGAGACGGCGGTCGTCGCGCGCGACATGTAGAAGCGTGCCAGGTGTTGATCCATGGCCGGCTTCGGCGGTGAGCTGCGCGAGCACAAGCGCGTCGAGCCCTTCGGGCACGCCGGTGATGACGCGTTCGCTATGCGCTTTTGTCTCGGCTTCGCGAGAGCTCATGCGTGGTCAGGTCCTTCGGCAAACATGCCCGGCAGTCCGTGATAACTGCGCAGCGCCACGATCAACCCCGCGAATGCCGTCTCCTCCGGCGCCCCGCCTTGCTGGAACCACTGCGTCAGCAGCGGATCGGGGAGCGCCAGCAGCTGCTCGAAATCGTCAAGCTCGGCAGCCGTCATGTCAGGCAGCCGCGCAACGGCAAAACGCCCCAGGATCAGATCCATCTCCTTGGTGCCGCGATGACACGCGCGATAAGCCGCGCGGCGGCGGCGTATCTCAATGTCATCGGTCATCGGCGACGGTCCTGACAGAGCGGGCTCTATTGGATAACCTCGGGCACGAGGCTTGACGCCACCCGGCGCGCCCGCCACCCTTGCCCGCGGTTGGGCCGTTGATATAGCGCCCGTTTCGCCTCGCGCAAAGGGTCACGCATTGACCCTGGCGTGAATACTTGCGGGCTCGAGCCGGGCCTGCCCATCGGCGCAGCAGCCGTCGCTTCTTGGATGTGCAGAACCGCCTCATGCGGCCAAACGAGCTCAACGCACTCTTTGCTTCGCTGCAGGCGCTGACCGGCATAGGTCCGCGCCTGATCGTGCTGCTGAAGAAGTGCCTCGCGTTGCCGCCCGGGGTCGCGGAGCCGCGCGTGCTCGACCTGCTCTGGCACCTCCCGAGCGGCGTCATCGACCGGCGCGCGGAGCCGACGGTAGCGGAGGCCGTGCCCGGCTCAATCGCCACGCTGAAAGTGCGTGTCCTCAAGCACAAGGCTCCCCCACGCGGCAACACGCGAGCCCCCTACAAGGTACAAACCGAGGACGGCACCGGCCGCCTCGATCTGGTGTTTTTCCACGCCGAGCGCAAGTTCATCGAGCGCCAGCTCCCCGTGGGCGAGGAGCGTTACGTGTCGGGCCGCGTCGAGCGCTACGGAGAGACGCTGCAAATGTCGCATCCTGACTACATCGTGGCCCCAGCCCAGCGCGATGAGCTGCCGATGCTGGAGCCAGTTTATCCGCTCACCGCGGGCCTCTCCGGCAAGATCATGCAGAAGGCCTCACGCCAGGCGCTCGATCGCCTGCGCGCGGTCCCTGAGTGGCAGGAGCCGCAATGGCTCAAGGCGCGTGGCTGGCCGGGCTTCGTCGAGGCGCTGCAGCGTCTGCACCGGCCGACCGATGCAGCCGACGTGTCGCCCGGTGCGCTGCCTTGGCAGCGGCTCGCCTACGACGAGCTGCTTGCGGGCCAGCTCGCGCTCGGGCTCGTGCGCATGAGCTTCAAGGGTCGGCCCGGCCGGAGCGTCAGGGGCGACGGACGCATCCGCGCTGCGATCGCCGACGCGCTCCCCTTCTCGCTGACGCGCTCGCAGCGCGAGGCCATGCGCGAGATCGAGGCCCATATGGCGGCGCCGCGGCGCATGCTGCGGCTGCTGCAGGGCGACGTCGGCTCGGGCAAGACGGTCGTCGCCCTGCTCGCCATGGCGGTCGCGGTCGAAGCCGTCGCGCAAGCCGCGCTCATGGCGCCGACGGAAGTGCTCGCGCGCCAGCACATGGAAACGATTGCGCCGCTCGCCGAGAAGGCCGGTTTGCGCATCGCGCTGCTCACGGGGCGCGAGAAGGGGCGCTCGCGCAAGGACCTGCTCGATCGTTTGGCGGCAGGTGAGATCGACATCCTCATCGGCACGCACGCGCTGTTCCAGTCGGACGTGGTGTTCCGCGACCTCGCCTTCGCCGTCATCGACGAGCAGCACCGCTTCGGCGTGCACCAGCGGCTGTCGCTGCAGTCGAAGGGCAACGGCTCCGGCACCGATGTTCTCGTCATGACCGCGACGCCAATCCCGCGCACGCTTTTGATGACACACTACGGCGATCTCGACGTGTCGCGGTTGAGGGAGAAGCCGCCCGGCCGCAAGCCGGTCGTTACCAAGGCTATTCCTGTCGATTCCATGGAAAAGCTGATCGACCGTTTGCGCGTGCAGCTCAAGGACGGCGCCCAGGTCTACTGGGTGTGCCCGCTGATCGAGAGCTCGGACATGTCGGACCTCGCGGCGGCGGAGGAGCGGCATGCGCACCTAGCGCAGGTGTTCGGCGCGCAGAACGTCGGCCTGCTGCATGGCGGGATGGCGGATAAGGCCAAGGATGCCGCGATGGCGGATTTCGCCGAAGGGCGGCTCAAGATCCTCGTCGCAACCACCGTGATCGAGGTCGGGGTCAACGTGCCCAACGCCAACATCATGGTGATCGAGCACGCCGAGCGCTTCGGCCTCGCTCAGTTGCATCAGCTGCGCGGCCGCGTCGGCCGCGGCTCGCGCGAGAGCTTCTGCATGCTGCTGTACAAGGCGCCGCTCGGCGAGACCGCAAGGCAGCGCCTGGAGATGATGGAGCACACCGAGGACGGCTTTCTCATAGCGGAGAAGGATCTCGAACTGCGCGGCGGCGGCGAGATGCTCGGCGCGCGCCAGAGCGGCGAGCAGGGCTTCCGCATCGCCGAGGTGCCCAACTTCGAGATGCTCCTCACGGCCGCCCGCGACGATGCCCGCCTCGTGCTGGCGAGCGACCCGCAATTGGCGAGTGAGCGCGGCCGGGCGCTCAGGACGCTGCTCTACATCTTCGAGTGCGACGAGGCCGTGCGCCTCTTCCGCGCCGCGTAGCTGACGTAGGGTCAGCTCGGCTTGATCGTCGGCGGGCGCGTCTTGCCCGTGCGCGCCTGGTCAGCGAGCTCCTTCAGCTTCGCCTGGCTCTCCGGCGTTACCATGCCGCCCGAGATGACCACCTTGGCGGCGTCCTCGATGCTCATGTCGAGAAAGATGACGTTGCGCCGCGGCAGAAAGCAAACGAACCCCGTCGGCGGCACGATGCCTGTAGGCATGAATACGCTCAGGAGGTCGCTCTCCCCGCCGGGCTTCACGGCGCCGACCTCGCCCGTCGTATCGCCCGTCACGAACACGATCGACCAAAGCCCCTTGGAGGGAAATTCGATAAGCCCGACCTTCTGGATCCCCTGGCCCGGGCCGGTCGCGGTAATGACGGATTCGAAAATCTGCTTCAGCGCGCGGTAGACGTTGCGCACGATCGGCATGCCGCCGACCATCTGCTCGCCGAACGAGATGAGTGTCCGTCCCAGCAGGTTGGCCGCAAGCGCCCCGATGAACGTTAGCGCCACGATGCCGACGACGAGGCCGAAGCCCGGGACTGGAAACGGCAGATAGGTATCCGGCAGATAGGCAGTGGGGAGGAACGGCTTGATCCAGGCATCGGTGACGTTGATGAACCACCAGGCGAAGTAGAGCGTGATGGTCACGGGCCCGACGATGACGAGGCCGGTGAGGAAGTAGTTGCGCAGCCGCGCGCCGAGGTGCCAGCCCGGCGGGCGGTCCTCTTTCGCGAGCCGCCGCAGGCCAACCCGCAGCTGCGAGGATGGACTATCCGGCGGGCCCTCCTCGTCCGGATTTTGGTCGTTCATGCGGCGATCCACAGGTGCTGGCCTGCCCGACCACGCGCCTCGCGGAGCCGGCCGGGGCAATCTTCCCACGGTTCGCCGCGGATAAGAAGAGACGAACGCTAAAGGCAGATTTACCGATGCAGGATGGGCGCCGTCGCTACTGTGTCACAACCAGGCAGTCGAAACCGCTCGAGCGTAGGCCCCCGCAGAGCTGTTGCGGCTCCTTGGCGTCGGCGTAGGGCCCGACGCGAACGCGATAGAATGTGCCCATGTTGCCGAGCACGGCCTCGGAAATTTCGGGCAGCCGCGAGCCTAGCTCGCCGCCGTGGCTGGCCATGAGCTTGGCCGCTAGCGCGTCCGCCTCGCTGCGCGAGCGCACGGCGGCAACCTGTAGCCGGAATTTTCCCGACGGCTCGCGCGAAGCGACCGTCTTCTCCGCAGGCGACGCCTTCTCGGAGGTCGACACCTGCGTCACGAACGCCGACCCGATGTCGGGTCCGGGCGCGGCGGTCGCCACCTGGGTCGTCTGCCCCCAGCCCGTCGTCTGCTGTGCGGGCGCCGCTGCGGGCTGCGGCGGGGGCGGCGCGATCGAGGAGGTCGACACGCTTCCGTCGTTGGCGTTAGGCGTGCTCGACGAGCCGCCGCCGAAGATGCTGCTGAAGAAGCCGCCGATGCCGCCCGACGATGTCGACGGGGCCGGAGGCCCGTTCGTCGTAGAGGTAGCGGCCAGCGCGGAGCCTGGCGCATGGGCGGGGCTCGGGCTGGATGTCGAGGCCGCGGGTGCCGGAGCGCTTTGATCAGTGCTTTGATCGTTGCCTGCGAAGGAGGACAAATAGCCGGGCACATGCGACGCGGCGGCGGGCTTGACCGGCGCGTTCGGCGTCGCCGGAGCTGGAGCGACAGGTGATCCGTTCATCGCTGTCTGCCAGCCGCTCGGGCTCGGCGGATCCGCCGCGAACGTCGGGGTCGGGAGATCGGGCACGTTGCTGATGCCGGCGTCCTGATAGGCGGCGACGCGATTCTTCAATGCCGCCTCGCGCTCGGGTCCCACCAGACCGTCCTTGAGCCAGACCGCACTGGTCAAATCGGAGATCGCGAGCCCCGGCTTGCCGAGCTTGCGGTTAGCAAGACCCCGATAATAGAAAGCGCGCGCGACCTGCTGGCTGCCGAGACCGCCGTGCAGTGCCACATCAAGCGTTTTGACGGCCTCGTCGGATTTGCCGGACTCGTACAGCTTGATGCCGGCCTCGAGCGCTCGCTGCGCCAAAACCGCGGCCTTCTGCTTGTCGTCCTGGCCGCCGTCCTTCTCGGCGGGCTCGTCTGCGGGTTTGGCGGTTGCGGGCGCCTTTTTCTTGGAACCGGTCGTCTGCGTTGGGCCGTCAAACGCAGCAAGCGGCAGCGAACCCGCTGCGAATAGCGCGAGCGCCGCCAGAATGCGAGCGATGTGCCCCATAAGTCCCTACCCGTTGCCTTCGCGGCACGGGCCCCCAGCCCAATGCCGCCCGAACGTATGTTAAGCGGCCGATAGAGGCAAATCCGCGGCCGGGCGGATAGGGGGTTTTCCCCCTATTCAACCGTAACGGACTTGGCGAGATTGCGCGGCTGATCGACGTCCGTCCCCATGATGACGGCGGTGTGATAGGCGAGCAGTTGCACGGGCACGGCGTAGATCAGCGGATTTGTGAACGCGGACGCCGTCGGCATCTCGATGTGGGCTGCAACCTTGCAGCCGACCTTTTCGGGCGAGGCGTCCGAGATGAGGATGATCTGGCCGCCGCGGGTGGCGACCTCCTGCATATTGGAGACGGTCTTCTCGAAAAGGTCGTCCTGCGGGGCGACGACGATGACCGGCACGTTCTCGTCGATGAGGGCGATGGGCCCGTGCTTCAGCTCGCCGGCGGCATAGCCCTCGGCGTGCAGGTAGGAGATTTCCTTGAGCTTTAGCGCGCCTTCGAGCGCGAGCGGATAGCTTGTCCCGCGCCCGAGGTAGAGCACATCGCGAGACTTCGACAGGATGTGTGCGATCGCCTCGTACTGCTGCTCGTTGCGCAGAACCGTCGAGATGTGGCGCGGCACCTCGATCAGCGCCTTCACGAGCGCACGCTCCTGCTCCTTGTCGAGCAGCCCGCGCTCGCGCCCGAGCGCTACGGCAAGGCAGGCGAGCACGGAAAGCTGGCACGTGAAGGCTTTGGTCGAGGCGACGCCGATCTCGGGGCCCGCGAGCGTCGGCAGTGCGACGTCGGACTCGCGCGCGATGGAGGACGTGCGCACGTTCACGATCGAGGCAATGCGTTGGCCCTCGGCCTTGGCGTGCCGCAGCGTGGCGAGGGTGTCGGCGGTCTCACCCGACTGGGAAACGAACAGCGACAGGCCGCCCTTGCCGAGCGGCGGCTCGCGGTAGCGCATCTCGGAGGCGACATCGATCTCGACCGGCAGCCGGCCGTAGCGCTCGATCCAATATTTGCCGACGAGGCCGGCGTAGTAGGCGGTGCCGCAGGCCGACAGCGTCACGCGCGCGAGCTGGGCCATGTCGAGCCCGAGCGCGGGGACCTTCACAGTACCGGCAGCCATGTCGAGATAGTTCGACAGCGTGTGGCTGATGACCTCGGGCTGCTCGTGGATTTCCTTCGCCATGAAATGGCGGTGGTTGCCCTTGTCGACGAGCAGCGAGCTTGCGACCGACTTGACGAGCGGGCGATCGACGCGGGCGCCCGCGCGATCGAAGATCTCGACGCCGGAGCGCCGCAGCACCGCCCAGTCGCCTTCCTCGAGGTAGGTGATCGCGTCGGTGAAGGGTGCGAGCGCGATGGCGTCGGAGCCCAGATACATGGCGCCGGTGCCGTGGCCGATGGCCAGCGGGCTGCCCTGGCGCGCGGCGACCATCAGGTCGTCGTGGCCGGCAAAGATGATGGCGAGGGCGAATGCGCCTTGCAGCCGCTTCAGCGCGTTTTTCACCGCGGCTTCCGGCTTCACGCCTTTGACGAGCTCATCGGTGATGACGTGGACGATCGCCTCGGTGTCGGTGTCGCTCTCGAAGACATGTCCCTTGGTGGTCAGCTCGGCCTTGAGCTCGCGGAAGTTCTCGATGATGCCGTTGTGCACGACGGAGACCTGGCCGTTCATGTGCGGATGT
>DASZHJ010000135.1:0-7178 GCA_035938015.1 Allostellaceae bacterium | reverse complement strand
CCACCTCATCTAACTTCTCCGCCCCTGAGGGGCGGAGAAGGATTACGATGAGTGCCCATCCATGCGTCCGCGCCTCCCCATCATCACGCTCGCGCTTCTGCTTGCGGCTTGCGCCGCGCCGCCGAGCCGCGTGCCGCCGTTCGCGGCGAAGCCCTATGAGCCGTTCGTTCGCGCGAATGCGGTAGCGATCGCGCTCCGGGAATGGCGGCTCTTCGGCTCGCTGATCGACGAGGCCTCGCTCGAGGGGTGGGAGGCGGCCTCGCCGCTGGAAAAACCGGAGCGGCTGCCCGGGCTCTGGCAGCGCGTGGGCGAATACTGGTGGCTCGGCCAGAATCCCGACGAGGCTGCCGGCGCATGGACCGGCAAGCACGGGGCGGGGGGTACCGTATTCCCGTTCACGGACGACGAACGCTACGCCTGGTCTGCCGCTTTCATCTCCTACGTCATGCGGATCGCCGGCGCCGGAGATCGGTTCCCCTATTCGCCCAATCACGCGACCTACGTGAACGCCGCCGCGGCCGGCCGCTCGTCGATCCTGCGCGCAGAGCCGCCCGAGAGCTACGCGCCGAAATTGGGCGACCTCATTTGCCGAGGGCGGTATCGGGCGGCCGACCTCACGTTCCGAGACTTGCCCACCTCCTATACTTGGCCCGGCCACTGCGCGGTCGTGGTGAGCGGTACGTCGGGCATCCTCGATGTGATCGGCGGCAACGTCGAGGACGCCGTGCGGCTCACCCACGTCCCCGTCACCGAGCGCGGCACCCTCGGCAATCCCGGCGAGCCCGTGCTCGATCAGCGCTATCGCTGGTTCGTGGTGCTGCGGGTGCTCTACGATGCCGAGGCGGAGCCGACACGCGACGAGTGATCCTTTGGCCGCTCTTGGCAGCGGCAGCCCAGTCGCGGTATACGCTGGGGTTCCCGCGGGGTTGGGCCTGAGGGTGAGAGGCGGGTATGACGCAGAGGAAATGGAGTCCCGATAGCTGGCGCAGCATGCCGATCCGGCAGGTTCCGGAGTATCCGGACCAGGCCACGCTGGAGGCGGTAGAGAAGACGCTCCGGAATTATCCGCCGCTGGTTTTCGCGGGCGAGGCGCGGCGCTTGAAGCGCGCGCTCGGCGCGGTGGCGGAGGGCCGGTCTTTCCTGCTGCAGGGCGGCGACTGCGCCGAGAGCTTTGCCGAGTTCCACCCCAACAATATCCGCGACACCTTCCGCGTGCTGCTGCAGATGGCGGTGGTGCTCACTTTCGGGGCGAGTTGCTCCGTGGTGAAGGTGAGCCGGATGGCCGGCCAGTTCGCCAAGCCCCGCTCCGCCGACACCGAGACTCAGAACGGCGTCACCTTGCCCGCCTATCGCGGCGACATCGTCAACGCCATGGAGTTCACCGAGGCGGCGCGCCGGCCCGAACCCCAGCGCATGGTGCAGGCCTTCAGCCAGTCGGCCGCCACGCTCAACTTGCTGCGCGCCTTCGCGCAGGGCGGCTATGCCGACCTCCATCGCGTGCATACCTGGAACCAGGGCTTCGTCGCGGCGAGCCCGTCGGGCGAGCGCTACAAGGAGCTCGCGGATCGCCTGACCGAGACGCTCGATTTCATGGCGGCGGTGGGGTTGACCTCGGAGACCACGCCGCAGATCCGCGAGACCGATTTCTTCACCTCGCATGAGGCGTTGCTGCTGCCTTACGAGCAGGCGCTCACCCGCGTGGATTCCACCACCGGCGACTGGTACGACTGCTCCGCGCACATGCTCTGGATCGGCGACCGCACGCGCCAGACAAACGGCGCGCACGTGGAGTTCCTGCGCGGCGTCAAGAACCCCATCGGCATGAAATGCGGCCCGAGCCTCGATCCCGCCGATCTCCTGAAGCTGATCGACGTGCTCAATCCCGAGAACGAGCCGGGACGGCTGACGCTGATCGCCCGCATGGGCGCGGACAAGGTCGAGCAGAAGCTACCGGCGCTGATCCGCGCGGTCGAGCGCGAGGGCCGCAAGGTGGTCTGGTGCTGCGATCCCATGCACGGCAATACCGTGGTGTCCTCCACCGGCTTCAAGACCAGGATCGTCGACCGGATCATGGCGGAGGTGCGCGGCTTCTTCGCGGTGCACGAGGCCGAGGGTACCTATGCCGGCGGCGTTCATGTCGAGATGACCGGGCAGGACGTCACCGAGTGTATCGGCGGTGCGCAGGCGATCACCGAGACCGCGCTCGGCGACCGCTATCACACCCATTGCGACCCGCGGCTCAACGCGAGCCAGGCGCTCGAGCTCGCCTTCTGGCTCGCCGAGGCGCTCAAGAAGAAGCGCGCGGGCGTCGAGCGGAAGATTGCCGCCGCGTCCTGAGCGGGCGAAACCCACCGCGCGGGAGGTCGTGCTGACCCATTCGCCGGACGACGTCGCGCGCCTCACCGACGCCTATTTCCTCAAGACCAAGGAAGTGGTGCGGCGCTTCGGCGACATCCCCGCGACCTATGCGATCTTCCTGCGCCGGCCTGTGATCTGCACCCCGCGGCTTATGCTCGAGTTCCTGGAGCGCATGCAGAAGGAGCGCGGCACGCGCTTCGAGATCGAGCTCCTGTGCCAGGAGGGCGACTGGGTGGGCGCCGGCGAGCCGATGATCTATCTGACAGGCTCGCTCTATCACCTCGTCGACCTCGAGACGCTCTATCTGCAGCGGCTCGGCGCGCCCTGCGTCGCCGCCTACAACGCCTACAACATGTGCGTCGATCTGCCCAAGACCGCCTTCCTCGCCATGGATGCGCGACACTGCGCCGGCGCCGAGATGGCGGAGATGATGGCTTATGCCGCGACGGTCGGCTCGGCCGCGGCGAAGCGCGAGGTGGGCGCCGTCGGTTTCGTCGCCAACGCCACCGAGGCAACCGCGCCCTTCTTCGGCAACGATAAGGGCCGCGGCACCATGCCTCACGCACTCGTCGGCTATGCGGGCTCGACGGTGCGGGCCGCGGAGATGTTCCGCGAGACCTTTCCACGCGAGCCCATGACCGTGCTGGTCGATTATTTTGCCCGCGAGATCTCCGACTCGCTGGCCGTCTGCGCGCGGTTTCCCGAGCTTGCGTCGGCGGGCGAGCTCTCGCTCAGGCTCGACACTCACGGCGGCCGGTACATCGAGGGGCTCGACCTCGCGCGCTCCTACGACGTGCTCGAGCGCCAGACGCCGAAGGCGATCCGCGGCTATCGCACCGAGGCGGAGCTGCGCTACCTCGTCGGCACCGGCGTCAGCGCGGCGGCGCTCTGGCTCCTCCGGCGCAGCCTTGACGAGGCGGGCTTTCCCAAGGTGAGGATCGTCGCAAGCTCCGGCTTCACACCGGCGAAGTGCCGCATGATGGCGGCCGCCGAAGCGCCCATCGATGTCGTCGGTACCGGGTCCTATCTGCCGGAGCTGTGGAGCGAGACCTACGCCACCGCCGACATCGTCGCCTACGACGGCAAACCGCTGGTCAAAGTCGGCCGCGAGTTTTTGCTCCGCAAGCGCAAGGACGGGGCGGCGGAGTAGGTCCTCCGCTCGCTTCGTACTTTCTTAGGGCCATCAACGAACTATCCTCACCCTAAGCGCGCGCCGAAGGGCGCATGATCGATCTGCAGCGCGGTGACCTTTTGGGGCTTCCCACCGACTGCGGAAAATTTAGTTGCACCCGGCCGATTCCGAGCGAATGTTGACGGCTCCCGTCTGCATGGGCTGCCTTTTGGGAGGCACGCCCGGGCGCGGGCCTGATCGGGTAAGAATCTTCAGTGTGACGCGCACGCGCCCATAGCGGCGGGCCTCGCGAGCACCTTGCTTCAAACAACGACAACCACACGAGCAAGGGAGGAATTCACATGGCCATCTCCGCGACCGCGATGCACGCCCTTCCCTGGTGGAAGGAGCCTACCAAGGACCAATGGCTTGCCTGGGTGGCGGCCTGGCTCGGCTGGACGCTCGACGCCTTCGACTTCACGATCTTCCTGCTGATCATGCTGCCGATCGCGGAAAGCTTCGGCGTGCCGCTGGTCGCCGTCACCGCCGTCTTCACCGTGACGCTCTGGCTCAGGCTGGTGGGCGCGGTGGCCTCGGGCTGGCTCGCCGACCGTATCGGGCGCAAGAAGCCGCTGATGATCTCGATCCTCTGGTACTCCCTCGCCAATTTCGCGGCCGGCCTGGCGCCGAGCTTCTGGCTCTTGTTCCTGTTCCGCGCGCTTCTCGGCATCGGTATGGGGGCGGAGTGGCCGGCGGGCGCGGCGCTCGCGATGGAATCTTGGCCTGCCCGCTCGCGCGGCTTCATGAGCGGCATGCTGCAGGGCTCCTGGAGCCTCGGTTTCCTGCTCTCGAGCGTCGCCTACGGCCTGCTCTACGACCAGATCGGCTGGCGCGGCCTCTTGATCATGGGCGTGCTGCCGGCCTTGGTGGTGCTCTGGATCCGCGCCTATGTGAAGGAGCCGGAGGTCTGGACCGAGAACCGTCGCCTGCAGCGCGAGCAGAAGAAAGAGATGCGCGCGCCGCTCCTCAGCATCTTCCGCCTCAAGATGCTGCCGAATACGCTCACGGCCTGCCTTTGGATGGCGAGCGGCTTCGTCGTCTACTACTCGGTCTACGGCATGTTCGCGACGCATCTGCAGAAGGATCTGCATCTCGATGCTGCCATGACAGCCATGCCGATCGCTTTTGCGAACCTGGTGGCGTTCTTCGCGAGCTGCTTCTGGGGTTATGTCGCGGACCAGCTCGGCCGCCGCTGGGCGATGATCATTCCGGCGGGGATCGGGCTCTTCATCACGCCCTTCTACCTGTTCTCGGACAGCTACGTGCTCACCTGCGGCGCCTACATCCTGCAGGGCGCGTTCCTGGGCGCGATCTATGGCCAGAATCCGAGTTATCTCTCCGAGCGCTTCCCGACCGAGGTGCGCGCGACCGCCTCGGGCTTCTGCTATCACCAGGGCGCGATCTGGGCGGGCTTCACCGGACCGGTGCTGGCGCTCCTCGCTGCGGGCCAGCCACTGGGCTTCGCCGTGCCCATGCTGATCTCGACCTCGGGCGCCGCGCTCGTCTTCGTGATCGTGCTGCTGTTCGGCCCGGAGACCAAGGGCAAGGTGCTGGTGCCACAGCTGACGCTTGCAGGGGCGGATGACTGAGGCCAGTCGCCTTTCGTAGCGCTGCCTGTTTTCCCTTCGAAATGGCCGGGCGCCAATCGTCGCGTCCCGGCCATCGACGTATTTAGTTGGGCCCGCAACATATCTGCCATGGAACTGTAATATTCATGCGGGCTGCTTGATATTTTTGAACTAGGATCACGTTCATCTCGATTGAAATACTCGCTCGAACAATAAAGATTTAACCGCTGGGTTGTTAGAACGTGCGCAAAGAGGGGACTCGTTCATGCAGCCAGTCGCGGCGCAGACGTCACGATCCTTGCGCGTCGGCGACGACCGCTTGGCGTCAGTCGCAGTGTCCGTGGCGCCTGTGACACCGGACACGCGTTGCGCCGTCGTCTACGGTTTCGGGGCGACGCGGACCTGATCGCAATACCCGTGGTCGAAGACGCCAAGCCCGTAGGCTTGGTGAATCGGCACGACCTCACCATGCGCCTCGCGCACGATTACGGCCGGGCGCTCTACGCGCAGAAGCCGATCACCGCCTTGATGGACGCCTCGCCTCTCGTCGTCGAAAGCAGCGTGCAAGTCGAGGCGCTCGAGAGCTTGATCGCGACCGAGAATCCCTCGGCGCTTCTGCGCGGCTTCGTCGTCACGACAGCCGGGCGCTATGCCGGCGTCGCCACCGCCTTCTCGCTGCTGCAGCTCAACCTCGTGCGCACGGCGCGGCGGAACCGCGAGGCCGAGGAGGCGCGCCACGCTGCCGAGAGCGCCAACCGCAGCAAGTCCCGGTTTCTCGCGGTCATGAGCCACGAGCTGCGCACGCCCTTGAATGCCATCATCGACTTCTCCGATCTCATGCAGAGCCAGAGCCTCGGGCCGATACACCCGGTCAAGTACCGGGAATATGCCGAAGATATTCACGTCAGCGGCCAGAACCTGCTGGCAGTCATCAACGACATTCTCGACATGGCGAAAGATCGAGGACGGCAAGATGGCGCTGTTCGAGGAGCCGATCGATCTAGGCGAGCAAATCTCCGCGGCGACGCGGTTTGCCGCGGAGCGCGCGCGCCAAGGCCAGGTGGTGCTCGACCGCGAAATCCCCGCGGGACTGCCATCGCTGCTCGCGGACCAACGCTCGATCCGCCACATCCTCCTGAACCTGCTGACCAACGCGATCAAATTTACGCCGGGCGGCGGCCGTGTCACCGTGCGGGCGGAGCGCGCCGGAGATCGCGGCCTCGAGCTTGCGGTGGCGGACACCGGCATCGGCATGTCGCTGGAGCACCTCGGCATAGCCCTCGCGCCCTTCGGTCAGGTCGCGAACGAATACACGCGACGGCACGACGGCACAGGTCTCGGCCTGCCTCTGGTGAAGTCGCTCGCGGAGCTCCACGGCGCGGCGTTCCAGATCAACAGCACGCTGGGCGTCGGCACCACCGTCAGCATCGCCTTCCCGCCGGAACGGGTGCTCGAAGCAACGGAACTGCAGGTCGCGGTCTAGGACTTGCCTCAAAGCTGTTAGCCGTAAGCCGTTTGCTGTTAGCTTTTCAGCCGTGCGAACTCTGCGACCCTGCCTTAACTTGCGGGAGGGTGGCATTCTGGCTACTTATCTATAGATTGAGTATTAGCCGGTAGCCTCAGCGGGCTCAGGTCGGCTAAGGGATTACAACTAAGGGCTAAGAGTAACTTTCATGGACCGACTCGCCATTGCCATCGCGCAGCTCGACCCCACCGTGGGCGATATCGCCCACAACGTGCGAAAGCTGCGCGAGGCCCATGCGGAATCGGCGCGTCAGGGCGCGGACCTGGTGGTGGCGACCGAGCTCGGCGTCTCCGGCTATCAGCCGGAGGACCTCGTGCTCAAGCCCGCGTTCGTCGCGGCGTGCGAGGCGGCAGTGCACGAGCTTGCCGCCGTCACCCGCGACGGTCCCGGCATGATCGTGGGATCGCCCTGGTCGGAGAACGGCAAGGTCTACAACGCGGCTGTCCTCCTCGACGGCGGGCGGGTCTTGAGCGTGCGCTTCAAGCACGAGCTGCCAAATTACGGCGTCTTCGACGAGAAGCGGGTGTTCGCGGCGGGACCGGCGCCGGGCCCGATG
>DASZHJ010000134.1:0-10322 GCA_035938015.1 Allostellaceae bacterium | reverse complement strand
GGAGTGGGACTACGCGTCCTGGAGCGACTCCACCAAGGACTCCGCGATCATGGGCACGGTGGACGAGTGCGTGGCCCAACTCAAGGCGCACCTCGATGTCGGCGTCCAAAAGATCATCTTCGTGCCCTATCAGTACCGGCCGGATCAGGTCGAAGTCATCGCCAAGGAGATCATCCCGCGCCTGAAGCGCTAAACGGTCGCCGAGCCCGCTTCTCGCTCATAGCGCCGCGCGGGCGTGTTGACGGCCTCGGCGAGCGGTGCCGCGGCCCGCGAGGTGCGGCGCCGCTCCCCGCTCGCGACATCGTAGAGCGTGGTGCGCTGCACGGGCTTGCGTCCCGCCGAGAGAATGATGGCTTCCATCTGCTCCGGCGACATCTCTTGACCGTGCGCCGCGCCGGCGGAGCGCGTGATCGTCTCGTTCATCAGCGTGCCGCCAAGATCGTTCACGCCCGCGCGCAAGCAGGCGGCAACGCCGGTCGCGCCCAGTTTGACCCAGGACGCTTGGATATTCGGGATGTGCGGATGCAGTGCCAGCCGCGCCAAGGCGTGCATGAGCACGACTTCCCGGAACGTGGGTCCGCGCCGGGCGCGGCCCTTAAGATAGATCGGCGCCTCCATATGCACGAACGGCAGCGGAATGAACTCGGTGAAGCCGCCCATGCGGACCTGGTGGTCGCGCACGCGCAGCAGGTGCCTCGCCCAGTGCTCGGGTCGGTCGACATGCCCGAACATGATCGTGGCCGTGCTCTTGAGGCCCATGGCGTGCGCCGCCTCCATGACCGCGAACCACTGGGCCGTGTTGATCTTGTCGGGGCAGATCACCCGCCGCACCTCGTCGTCGAGGATCTCGGCGGCGGTTCCCGGCAAGGTGCCGAGCCCGGCTTCGCGCAGCATCGCTAGGAAATCGGGAACGGCGAGGCCGAGCGTCTGGGCGCCCTGCCAGACCTCGAGCGCGGTGAAGGCGTGGACGTGGATCCGTGGCGCCGCCTCTTTGACCGCGCGGCAGATCTCGAGATAGGTGGCGCCCGAATAATCCGGATGGATCCCGCCCTGCATGCAGACCTCGGTGGCACCTCGCGCCCAGGCTTCGCGCGTACGGCGCTGGATCTCGTCGAGATCGAGGTTGTAGGGCCGGCCGCGCAGGTTCTCGCTCAGCTTGCCTTTCGAGAACGCGCAGAACTGGCAGCGGAAATAGCAGACGTTGGTGTAGTTGATGTTGCGGTTGACCACGTAGGTGACGGCCTCGCCGTTGACAACGGCGCGCAGCTCGTCCGCCGCGGCCGAGACCGCCGTGAGCTCCGGTCCCCGCGCCGCAAACAACCGGACGATCTCGGCTTCGCTGAGGGTCGTGCCGGCCTGCGCTCGCGCCAGCGCGCCTGTCAGTCCCGCATCGAGCCGAGTTGGCTTCGGCGCCGCGATCGCGGCAATCTCCTGCGCGGGCACGTCGGCGACGACGCCCGGCGACCAGGCTTCGGCGCGCGCGAACCCGGCCGCGTCGGATAGGTGCAGCACGGCGGTCGAGAGCCGGGCGTCGAGCCAGCGGTCCGGACGCTGAGCGTAGTCCGGGTAGATCGCAAGCCGCTCGACGAGTTCCTTCTTGGCTCCGTTGGTCGCACGCTCCAAGGTATCGAGATGCGGCCAGGGCGCCTCGGGGTTCACGTGGTCGGGGGTCACCGGCGAGACGCCGCCCCAGTCGTTGATGCCCGCCGCGATCAGGCGCGCCAGCGCGCTCGGATTCAGATTGGGCGGTGACTGGATGTTCATGGCAGCGCCGAGCACGAGGCGCGCCATCGCGATCGTCCAGAGCTGCTCCTCGAGGTCCGCGTCGGGGGCGTGCGCCATCCGCGTATCGGGCTTCGCCCGAAAATTCTGGACGATGATCTCTTGTATGTGGCCGTAACGCTCGTGCAGGTCGCGGAGCGCCAGCAGCGCTTCCACGCGCTCCCGCCGGGTCTCGCCGATGCCGATGAGGATGCCGGAGGTGAAGGGCACCGCCGCCTCGCCCGCGAGGCGGATCGTCTCGAGCCGGGCCGCCGGCCGCTTGTCGGGCGAGCCGAAATGCGGGCCGCCGCGCTCGCAGAGACGATCGCTGCTGCTCTCTAGCATCAGGCCCTGGGAGACCGACACGGCGCGCAGCGCCGCGATATCGGCCGCGCTCAGCAAGCCGGGATTGACGTGCGGCAACAGCCCGGTCTCCTCGAAGACGAGCCGAGCGGCCTCCGCCAGATAAGCGATCGTGGTGTCGTGGCCGAGCGCGCGCAATTCGCGGCGCGCCACGGCGTAGCGCAGCTCCGGCTTGTCGCCGAGAGTGAACAGCGCCTCCTTGCAGCCGGCGGCGGCGCCCGCGCGCGCGATCGCGAGCACCTCGTCGCGGGAGAGATAGGCGCGCTCGCCCCGTCGCGGAGCATGGGCGAAGGTGCAGTAGTGGCAGACGTCGCGGCAGAGTTGGGTGAGTGGGATGAACACCTTGCGCGAATAAGACACAGCCCTGCCGTGGCCGGCGTCGCGCAGCGAGGCGGCTGTTTCCATGAGCACCGGGAGTTCCACGCTCTCTGCAAGCGCGAGCGCCTCCGTTTCCGTCAGCCGGTGACCCGCTCCCGCATCGTGCACCAACTTGCACAAATCCTGTCGCATTCGACTTTCCTGCTAACTGGGTTCGATCGCTCGGCGCGCCGGATCGACATCGACCACGGGCAGGCGCGCCGTCACATGGCATCCCTCGAGATAGGCGTGGCTGCGCGTGCCCGAGCCGGAGGCGAGGAACGCCGCGAGATCCTCGGGCCGATCGATATCGAGCCCGATACCGGCCAGTCGGAGGATGCGCGGTGTCATGCCGTGTTCCAGCACCGCCGCCAGATGTTGAAAGAAGCTTTGCGGGCCGAACCGGATCGGGATCGCGTCGGTCGGCACCAGCGCCACGGCGTTGGTTCCCATATCCGCAAGCGCCGGCACCAATGCGACCGCGGGATGCGCTTCAACCGCGGCCACGATCTCGCCGATTTCTGCCGCGGTGGCCAACGGCACGTCGGCAGGGATCGCCAGCATGCCGGCGGCTCCCTCCGCCGCAAGCTGCCTCGCGGCCAGCATGGTCGCGGCGTTCGGCCCCTCGTGGCGAAGGTCCGTGATCACGCGGGCCCCGAACGAGCGCGCCGTCGCGGCGAGCGCGGCTTCGCGGGTGACCACGATGGTGCCGGCAAGCGCGGGCACGCCCGCGAGCGCGGTCAGCACGTCCTCCAGCATGGCCTGCGCGAGGCCCTGACGCTCTCCCGCGGTCAGGACGCCCGCGAGGCGCCGTTTTGCCTGCGCCAGATCCTTGGCGGGAACCACGGCCCAAAGACCCTCACCGGACACGGGGCGTCTCTGCCATCGGTGATGTCGCGCGGCGATCCAGGCTGGCGCCGAACTCGAGCACCTCGCGCGCCAGCCGCTCGCGGTCCTGCAGGGAGCTCATGAGGGTTCGGGTCGTTCGCGTCGCCAAGGGCAAGGTCGATGCCTCCGCGTGATCGGCACCGTCTATCATGAGCCCGTCGACGAGGCCGTCATAGTGGCGGGCGATCGAGGCTTGGGTCTGGGGCACGCCGAGCTCGGCCATGATCTTCGCCGTGGGTCCCTTCACGGCCTGGCCGCCGATCAGGGGCGAGACCGCGACCACCGGAGCGGCGCAGTCCGCGAGAGCCTGTCGGAGCGCCGGCAAGGCCAGGATCGGGTCCACGCTCAAGTACGGATTGGACGGGCAGATCACGACCAAGCCGAGATCGAACGATCTGAGCGCCGCGATGATCCGGGGGCTGGGCCTGGCCCGCTCGGCGCCCTCAAAAAGGATTCGGCGGACCGCGGGCTCGCAGCGGCGTTCGACGAAGTAGCGTTGGAACGGCATGACGCCCTCGGCCGTCTCGACCGTCGTGCGCACGGCATCGTCCGTCATCGGCAGCAGCTCCGCCTCGATGCCGAGCCGGCGCGCGAAGTCGACGGTGACCGCCGTCAGGCTCTCGCCGTCATGGAGCCGTCGCGTCCGCTCGACATGCGTTGCTAGGTCGCCGTCGCCGAGCCGGAACCAGGTCTCGCCGCCCAGCGCCTCGAGCGCTCGCATGAAGGTCCAGCTCTCGTCGCGGCGGCCCCAGCCGGTCTCGGGATTGTCGAGGCCGGCGAGGGTATAGAAGACCGTGTCGAGATCGGGCGAGATGTGCAGGCCCGAATGCACGAAATCGTCGCCGGTATTGACGCATAAGACAAGGTCGCGCGGCGGCAGGACGCGATAGAGTCCCAGGGCCAGCTTCGCGCCACCGACGCCGCCGCAGAGGGCGACGACCTTGCCATGCCTCTCCTGAGGTGCGCGAGCGTCGGTCATCGGAAAAGGTCGATCTCTCTGGGCCGCAGTAGGGCGCGCGCGGGCGCGTCGGCGAGGGTACCCCAATCGAGCCCATGCACGAGCACCGCCGGCTGTTGCTCGGCTGCTTGCCCCATCACCAGCGAGGCGGCGGCGGCGATCTCGTCGGCGAAGCCGATCTGGGTCACCCGGAGCTTGCGGCCGAAGAGATCGGCTTCCCCGACCATGTCCACCAGCGCCGGCACACCCGCGGCGCCCAGCGCGATCCCGACCACGCCGTTCCGCCAGGCCCGCCCGAAGCTGTCGTTGATGATCACGCCGAGCGCGACGCCGAAATGCGCGTCCAGCCGGCGCTTGAGCTCGAGGCAGCTGCCGTCGGGATCTGCCGGCAAGAGCAGCACGCGCTCGTCGCGCTCGGAGTGGTCGATGTTGGATTGGTCGACGCCCGCATTCGCCATCACGAAGCCCTGGCGATGCTCCACGATCACCACGTCGCGCTTGCATCGGATGATCTCGGCCGATTCGGAAAGGATCACCTCGATAAGCCGCGGGTCCTTGTGGCTTTGCCGGGCGATCTCCAGCGCGCGCGGCGTGGGCACGACCTCGTCGAGCCGGCGATAGCGGCCCTCGGATTTTGAGACGATCTTCTGCGCCACCACCAGGACGTCGCGGTCGCGGGGCCGATGTCCCGTCGCCTCAATACCCTCGATCAGGATCGGCGCCAAGTCGTCGCCGGGCCGGATGAGCGGGATGCCCGGGAGCGCAATCAAGGCGACGCGTGCTGTGGCCATTCCTGCACTCCGCTGTCATTCGCCGGGAGCCCCGAGCTCTCCGGTGATCCTGATCCCGGCGCCGTCCACCTTGTAACGCCGATTTATGCCGATCAGGATCGATGTCAAAGCCTCGGCGGCAACCGAATTCGCGAGCGGGCCGGCATCGATCCCTCTGAGGCCGATGGCTTTCGCCAGGCCGATGACGGTCTCGCGCGCCGCTTTGTCGTCGCCGCACACCAGCACGTCGCAATCGATCTTTTGTCCGGCCTGAAGCTTGTGCGCCGCCACGTTCTGGAAGGCGGAGACGACGCGCACCGCGGGCCCGAGGAGCCGTTGGCCCGCCACCGCCGCCGAGTCTTCCGGCGGAAGCTGCACCGTCGCGACCTTGGGCGGCACCAGCGGCACCGTGGTGTCGATCAGGATCTTGCCCGCAAGCGCGCCGCGGACCTCCTCGAGGATGCCGAGGTGATGGGCGAAGGGCACGGTGACGGCCACGACCTCGCCCGCGCGCGCCGCGGAGACATTGTCCATGCCGCGCACCGCCGGCTCTCCGCCGCCCGCGGAGATGGTCTGCGCCATGGCGACCGCCTTGCCGGCCTCGCGGGAGCCGATCACCACGGAATAGCCGGCTGCTGCCCAGCGGATCGCCAGCCCCTTGCCGAGGGCACCAGTGCCGCCGACGATCGCAACGACCGGAAGCTTTGCGGTCATGGGCTCAGGTGAGCCTCATCTCCGTGAGCGGCAGCACCCGCACGCCCGCCGCCTCCAGCCCCTGACGCACGCCGCGCGCCGCCACCACCGCCGTCGGCTCGTCGCCGTGGACGCAGAGGCTGTCGATCTTGCGCAGCAAGTGCATGCCGTTTCGCGAGACGATCTCCTCGTCGAGCACCATGCGGATCACCCGGTTCTTGATCGCCTCGGCGTCGTGCAGGACCGCGCCCTGGATCTTGCGTGATGTGAGATTGCCGTCATCGTCGTAGAGCCGGTCGCAGAAGCCTTCGCGGGCCAGCGGCAGCTCCAGCTTGAGCGCCGCCGCCTCCATCTGCGATCCCGCGAGCGCCACGTAGATGATGTTCCGGTCGACGGTCTTGATCGCGCGCCCGATGGCGAGGCCGATCTCGAGATCCTCCGCCGCCATGTTGTTAAGGGAGCCATGCGGCTTCAGATGGGTGACCTTGGTCCCCGCGTAGGCGGCCATGCCCTGAAGCGCACCGATCTGATAGGCGATCATGTATTCGAGGTCGCGCGGGCTCATGTCGATGCGCCGGCGGCCGAATCCCCAGAGATCGTTGAACCCGGGATGGGCGCCGATGCTGACGCCCTTCTCGTTCGCGCGCGTCACCACGTTGTGCATGGTATTGGGATCGCCCGCGTGGAAGCCGCAAGCGATGCTCGCGGACTTGATGATGTCGAGCAGCGCATCGTCGTTGCCGATCTTAAAGACGCCGAAGCACTCGCCCATATCGGCATTCAAATTGACCTGGTTCGCCATCGCGATCTCCTCATCCCCGGCGCGTTTCCGGCCTATGGTATCAAGTTCCAGACGATGATAAGATAGTCCCTCTGAGCGCATCAGTTCAATGACTTAGCGTGCTCGGATCTGCGACCGGCGTCGAGTCCGCCTCGGATCCGGCTCTGGGTGTCTCCGGGTGACGGTCAAATTCCTGCCAAGCGCCGACAGCGCGGTGATCGTCGAGTTCGGCGACGGCATCGATCGCGCCGTCAGCGACCGGGTCCTCGGTCTTGCCGCCCGCCTGCGCTCGGCCGGCATCGAAGGCGTCGTCGAGGTCGTGCCCACCTTTCGCTCCTTGATGGTGCACTACGATCCCCTGCGCGCGAGCGCCGCCGCGCTCATCCGCGCCATCAAGACCTTGCTGAGCGCCAAGACCGCGCTCGACCGGAAGCGGTGCCTGTGGCGGGTGCCGGTCTGCTACCAGGGCGACTTCGCGCCCGACCTCGCGAGCGTCGCGCGGCAGACCAGGCTCGCTCCCGATGAGGTCGTGGCGCTCCATGCGGGCATCCGATACCACGTTTATATGGTCGGCTTCGTGCCGGGCTATCCCTATATGGGAGACCTTGCCGAAGCGCTCGCCCTGCCGCGGCGCGCCGATCCACGCGTCCGCGTGCCTCCGGGATCGGTCGCGATCGCCACCACCATGACGGCGATCTATCCGCTCGAGAGTCCCGGCGGCTGGCACCTCATCGGCACGACCCCGATCCGGATCTTCGACGCGCTCGCCGCGCCGCCGGCGCTGTTCGCGCCGGGCGACGCCGTCGAGTTCGAGGCGATCGACCGGGACACCTTTGCCAGAATACGGTCGGCGACGGAGCGGCGGGAGTACCGGCCGGCCTCGACAGAGCTCGCGGCATGACGGCGGGGCTCAAGGTCGTGGCTCCCGGGATGCACACGACCATCCAGGATCTCGGCCGCCACGGCTATCAGGCCTTTGGCGTGCCCGTATCGGGCGCGCTCGATGGCGCAAGCCATCGACTGGCCAATCGCATCGTCGGCAATGCGGACGACGCGCCGACGCTGGAGATCCTGTTCCAGGGGCCGACGCTCGAAGTGCTGGCGGACTCCGTGCGCGTCGGCATCGCCGGCGCGGGCGCCGAGATCGAGCTGATCGGCGACCGTGCGCGCGGCCTCGGCGGCTGGCGCAGCGTGTTTCTGCGCCGCCATCAGGTCTTTCGTGTGAGCCGGCTCGGCGATGCCGCATGCTGTTATCTCGCCGTCGAAGGCGGCTTCTCGGTCGAGCGCTGCCTGGGGAGCGCCTCCACCTATGCCCGCGGCGGTTTCGGCGGGCTCGAGGGCCGCGCGCTGCGGGCGGGCGACCGGGTGCCGCTCGCGCGCGAGCAAGCCTCGGATCGCGCCGAGCTCGGGCTCGCCGAGCCGCCTCGATCCGGCCGGGAGCAGCCGATCCGGATCGTGCTCGGTCCCCAGCACGACCACTTCACGCAGGAGGCGCTGCAGCGCCTGACCCGTGAGGAATTTCTCGTCTCCCAGCACTCCGACCGCATGGGCATGCGCCTCGACGGGCCGAGCCTCGCGCATCGCGACGGCTACAACATCGTCTCCGACGGCATCGCCACCGGCGCGATCCAGGTGCCCGGCTCCGGCCAGCCGATCCTGCTGCTCGCCGACCACCAGACCACCGGCGGTTATCCCAAGATCGCGACGGTGGTCTCCGCGGACATCCCCGTCGTGGGTCGCCGCAGGCCCGGCGACGCCATCCGTTTCGCCGCGGTCGAGGTCGCGGAGGCGGAGCGGCTGCGCCGGCAAGACGAAGCTGCCTTCCAGACCCTGGTCGCGCGCCTGGCGCCGGTCAAGACGACGGGTGAGCTCGACGCCACGCGGCTCTTCGAGGCCAATCTCATCAGCGGCGTGGTGTTCGACGAAAAATAACCTGTGGGGGAGGCGAGGACGCATCATGAGCGAGCTTGCCAAGACGCTGCGGCTGAGCGTGGTGCCGCTTTACATCCAAGTGGCGGCGGAGCTCCGGCGCCGCATCGAGAGCGGGCACTGGGCATCCGGCCAGAAGATCTCGACCATCGAGGATTTGCAGGCGGAATTCGGCGTCGCGCGCGTCACGGTCCGCCAGGCGGTCGAGCTCTTGGAGAAAGACAAGTTGGTGCGCCGCCAGCAGGGCAGGGGGACCTTCGTCGCGGCCGACCTCGAGGACACCCGTTGGCTCAAGCTCGACACCAGCTGGTCCTCGCTGATCGGAACGCTCAAGCACAACGTGCCGAAATTCATGCCGGTGAGCGCGCCCATGCCTGCGCCTCGGCTCGGGACCGACGAGGGCCGCGCGGCGCCCGAGTACGTCTTCCTCCGGAGCGTGCAATATCGGGGCGAGCGCGCCTATTCGGTGGTGAACGTGCAACTCGCGAAAGACATCTACGAGCGCGATCCCCAGGCGTTTCGCCGCCACGCCGCGCTTCCCATCGTCGCGGGCATGAAAGGCGTGAAGATCGCGACCGCGCGGCAGACCCTGGTCATCGGCAGTGCCGAGCCCGAGATCGCGGGGCTGCTCGGCGTCCCCCTCAATGCGCCCACCGCCGAGGCGCGCTGCGTCGTGGTCGACCGCCGCGGCATCGCCATCTATGTCGCCGACATCACCTATCGCGGCGACTGCATCCGGCTCGAGACCACCTTGTTGAACGACTGCGGCTCGACGCGCCCGGCGGAGAGCTGATCCCACCGCTCACGCGCCCGCATCGCCGGGCCGCCACGAGATCTCCTCGATCGGCCGGCGGCTCGCGGATTTACCAGGCCCAGCGGGCCGGCCGAGGGTGACGATGGCCTGCGGCTCCCACCCCGTCGGCAGCGCCAGCGCCTCCGCCACCACATCGGGGCAGAAGAGCGGCGCGCACATCCAGCAGGCGCCCAGCCCTTCGGCGTGCGCCGCCAGCAGCAGATTCTGCGTCGCCATCGCGGTGCTTTGCACGGCCATGATGTGCTCCGCGCGTTGGCGGTCGTCGGGGTAGCGGTCCATGTCGGACATGTCGAGCGCCACCACGATGACCGCGGGCGCGCCCGTGATGCGCGCATGGGAGCGCGCCACGTCCTGCTCGATCGCTGCGGCGGGATCGCCATCCGCCTGCCGGTCTCGCCGGAGCCGCTCGCCCATGGCGCGCGCGAGCCGGTCCTTCCAGTGCGGCGGCGTCAGGATCGCGAAGCGCCAGGGTTGCCGGTTGTGCGCCGAGGGCGCCCAGCGCGCCGCCGACAGGATGCGCTCCAGCATGTCGGCGGGGAGGGCGTTCGCCTCGTAGCGCCGGATCGATCGCCGGTCCGCCACCAGGCGATGGAAGCTCTCGGACGGGGACATTGGGATCATCGCCTCTCTCCATCCCCGAGGACGCCCGAGGGCTCGGCGCGCGGGCCCTCTCGGGCGGGGGGGGCGCCCGGACGTCGCGGTCAGTCCCGAGCTTTGCCACGGCTTCGGCTGCGGCGGCAAGCCGACCCTCAGGAGCGAAGACGCTTTCGCTCGGAGCCGGGAGGCTGTCCGGTTCGCGTTTCGACACAGCGCTCTTTCACTTCATTTTTCGTCATGCCCGCGCTTTTCGCGGGCACCCACGTGTTTGTCGTCCAGCGAAGAACACGTGGATGCGCGGGACAGCCCGCGCATGACGGGTCCGAGGGGCCGGAATCGCGAAGGCCAAATCCTAATCCGGCGGCTGACCTTGAGGGGGAGGTGAGGGTGGGGGGCGGGGTTCGCCCGATG
>DASZHJ010000133.1:0-5996 GCA_035938015.1 Allostellaceae bacterium | reverse complement strand
CGAAGTCGCCCTTGACCGACAGGATGCGGCCGAAGAAGCCGCCGTCGATGAGCCGCCTGAGCTTGACCAAGCCCGGCAGGAACAGCTTGTCCTGCACCACGCCGTGCTTGATGCCGGCGGCGCGGGCGCGGCGCACGAGGTCGAGCGCGTCGGTAAGGCTCGCCGCGGTCGGCTTCTCGCAATAGACGTGCTTGCCCGCGGATATCGCGAGATCGAGGTTGTGCTTGCGCTGGCCGGTGGTGACCGCATCGAAATAAACCGTGTCGTCGCGCGCGGCGAGCGCGCGGTCGAGATCCGTCGTGACCCGCGAGATACCGTGCGCCTTGGCGAGGGCGCCGAGCTTCTCGGCATTGCGCCCGACCAGGATGGGATCGGGCATCACGCGGTCGCCGTTCGCGAGCGCAAGCCCGCCTGCCGCGCGGATCGCCAGCACCGAGCGCACGAGATGCTGGATCGTCCCCATCCGCCCGGTGACGCCGTTCATGATGATGCCGAGCCGCCGCTCGCTCATGCCATGATCCTCTCAGATTGCCCCAGGAGAATAAGCGCCCAAGTTCCTTTCGGCCAGGGTCGGCGGTGCCTCCGATCCGCTCGGATTGGCTTTTCCCGGCAACGCCGTCCTTGGTTTCCTTGAGCAAATCGGCTCTGCTTTGCCAACTCACGATTTTTGCGCATCTGCCCCCAGCGGCGGCAACTGGCGGCCCTCTCGCGCCTCTTCCGCGCGCTCGTCGCGCCGCGAGCGCTGCGCCTGCAGCCGCTCCAGAAGGGCGATGGCACGGTTGAGTTGGCGGTCGATCGAGACCTCGTAGCGCGTGAGCGTGTCCATCTCATGGATGAACCGGTCGAACATGATGCTGGTGTCGATCTGATACAAAGGGTGCGGTCCATCGACGACGAGGCGAGCGCGGCGCAGCTTGGCCTCGCCGTTGAGCATGGCGGCTTCCGCCCGGCTCGCGCGCCTGAGCCGCCAGGCCAGCATCGCGATCCGCTCCACGAGTGCGCACTCCGCCGTGCCCTCCGGCGCGAAATCCTGGGCGAGGCCGGCGTAAAACTTCTCGAAGTCCGCCTTGGTCTCGTCGAACAACACCACGCGCGTCGCGGTCATCCCGTGCGTGACCGCGTTCCGCCACATCATCGACTTGCCACGCGCCGTCTTCGGCCCCGTGCTCTTCAACGCATTCAACCGGTTCGCCCTGATCTTCGCCTCGCTCGTCATCGCTCTTGCTCCGTTGTCGCGCAGGCGCGCGCGTGCTCTCGTCGAGCGACAGCTGAGCATCCGATGGTTCAGTTTGGCTGAACAAAAAGCGGGATGGACGATGTCTTGCCGAGTCAGAGGTGGCGGTGGAATGGCGCGGCGCTGGGCGCCCTTAGACTAGCGCGACATTGAGCGGAGGAGGACCGGCACCATCGTTCGCAGTTCGTCTGTGCATGGGACCACTCCCGGCACACATTTCCCGTCACGAACTAGCCCCGCTCCGGCAGGCTCTTTCTTTGACGATACAGTCTGGAGTGTCGGAAACGCTTACAGACTTTTGCGGCGACGACGGCGGATCGCCCCAAAGCCCAGCAGCGCCGCGCCGAAAAGGGCCAGCGAGGCGGGTTCGGGAACGGCGGCGACGGTGGGCGTGTAGTCGTAGGTAACCGTGCCTGAGAACGCGGCGTCGGTTGTCAAGGTGCCGGCATCGTCGGTAAACACATCGAGGTTCATGAACGCATTTCCGGTGCCGCTAAAGGCCGCCAGGACGCCTGGACTGGTGTCGTTCGGATCCGAAGCATTAAAAGTGATCGCTCCTGAACCGAAATTTGCGCCCAGAAGAAAGACCAGAGTTGCCCCAGGTTCCCGCAAGTCGATGTCTATTGTGCCGGTGCCTCCCCAGTTTGCCGATCCTGTGAGCGTCGTGGAGACGTTATTCAGCGTGCCGTTCGTCGGGTTGAACAGCGCGAAGGCACTACTCGGGAACAACACATCGCTACCCCCAGGAAGGGCGGGGTTACCAAGGGTTACCGTGAACGACTCCTGAATGGTGGCTGCCCTCGCCGTCGCCGCGACCATTGTGGCGGCTAGGACGACGATGGCGCATTTGCAGAATGCACCCGCTAAGCCGTAGCGCATTGGACCCACTCTCCCCCGGTTATCTGCAGCCACACCGTTTCGCATGTGCAATATTCGAGCTCAGGGCTTATGTCATTGATTTCACTAGGTAACCCCGATACGCCCGGCGCAGTGTTGTAAAGATTGCCGACACAGCAAAGCCGAAAGGCATCCAGACCTTGGCGGCATTCGCGATGCCATCCTCAGTCCTCTGTCACTGACTACCGCCTACATGCAAACAGGAGACGAGTGCCGCGCGAAGCCGGGCACCATTGAGCCGAGCCTCCAGGAGCTTGCTGCGGTACCGGTCACGCTCGGCGGAAAGGGCTCCTCTCTTCCACCGAGGGTGGTGGCGAGAAAAATGGTCCGCGGCTGTCTTGACAACGCGTCTGGCCGGAGCTAGCTATGTAAATGTAATTAACATTCACGTGGGGAGACCCCATGGGTATCGCGGCGAGACTGGACGACCTCGGAAAGCCCGCTTGGATCGTGCTGATGGTCCTGGGCTTTATCCTCTACTGGCCCGTGGGCCTCGCGGTCCTGGCCTTTCTCATATGGAGTGGACGCATGGGTTGCTGGAAGCACGAATACGCGGGCCGGTGGCAGACGAACGGCAACGGCCGCGGGCCGGATTGGGCCTCCCACTGGTTCGGCCATCGCCGTCAGGGCTCGAGCGGCAATCACGCCTTCGACGAGTACCGCGCGGAAACCCTGCGCCGTCTGGAGGAGGAGCAAAAGGAGTTCAAGGAATTCCTGAACCGGCTGCGCTTCGCCAAGGACAAGGCGGAATTCGACGAGTTCCTGGCCGATCGCCGCCGCCGCTCCCAAGGGCCGGACGCGCCGCCGCAAGCCTGAGCCTTCGGCGAGAGACCAGCGGGGCGGGATGCCAAGAGCGTCCCGCCCCGCCGCTTTTTCAGAACACGCGCTCGACCGGAAATCGGTTCGGCGGCGCCAGGAGCGCGTCCTGCGCCGTCACGATCGCAAGCTCGGCGGCGCCCGATCGAACCGTCTCCGCGATCACCGCGTGGACGGCGCCAACGGTCTCGCCGAGCGCCGCGCCCGCATCTCCGGTCTTGAGAAAATGCGCCAGGAACAATGCGGCCGTGAGATCGCCGGCGCCGTTGGCGACGATCGGCAAACGCGGCGTGCGCACGAGCCAGCCGCCCTCGCGCGTGGCGGCCAGCAGCGCGGCCGTGCCCGCCGGGATCTCCGCGACGTCGAGGCTGGTGACCAGGATGGCGCGTGGCCCTTGCGCCAACAGCGCGTCGCAGGCGGCTTGGGCGGCGGCCAACGTGTCGACACGCTGGTTCGTCAGGGTCTCCAGCTCGAAGCGATTGGGCGTCAGGATTTCCGCGAGCGCCACGGCCTGCTCGCGAAAGAAATCCGCGAGCTCGGGCCGCACGAAGAAGCCGCGGTCGGCATCTCCCAGCACGGGATCGCAGCAATAGAGCGCAAGCGGGTTGGCCTGCTTCACGCGCTTCACCGCGTCCAGCACCACCGCGCCGAGCTCCACGCTGCCGAGATAGCCCGAGAGCACGGCCTCGCAGCGCGGCAGGACGCCGCGCTCCTCGATGCCGCGCAGGATCTCATCCACCAGCTTGGGCTCCAGCACCGTGCCGCGCCAGGCGCCATAGCCCGTGTGATTGGAGAACAGCACGGTGTCGACGCGCCAGGTCTCGAAACCAAGACGCTGCAGCGGAATCACCGACGCGGCATTGCCGACGCTGCCATAGGCGACGGCGGATTGGATCGAGAGGATCGCCATCGCCCGAGCATGACGATAAGCGCTCGCCCCGTCGAGGCGGCTTGGCTAGTGCGATGATCGGCTGAACCTGAAACCGGCTGTCGCTTCGCCCCTCCCCCTCAAGGAGGGAGGGGCTTCGAGTGCGACGCACGGAAGCGATTCTGTTTCATCCGATCGCGTTCTAGAGCAGCCGGGCGGCGACGCGGGCGAGCATGGCCACTCCGGACGCGATCACGATGCCGCCGAGGAGCCGCCGCAACCGCGGTTGCGGCAGCGCATGAGCGATCGGCGTGCCGATCGCGATGCCCGTCATCAGCGCCGCCGCCAGTACGCCCGCGAGGATCGGATCGACCAGCCCGGACGCGACATTGGCCAGGCTCGCGAGGCCCGCGATCGGGATCGCGATGGCCTGCCCCAGTCCGATCGCCGACAGCACGGGCACATCGAGCAAGAGCAAGATCGGCAGCAGCACGAAGGCGCCGCCCGCGCCGGTCAAAGCGGAAATGAACCCGGTGCCGGCGCCCAGTCCCAGCAGCAGAGGCGTTGCCAACGAGCGCTGAGCCGCCGCGACGCGGCCCGCGCCCCGCAAGGCGTAGAGCCCTCCGCCGAGCAGCAGCAGCCCGATCAGCGCCTCGAGCAGCCCCGCGGGCGCCAGGCTTGCGGCGCGCGCTCCGAGGTAGGCGGCGGGCAGGGCGGCGAGGCACAAGAGCCGCGCTTCACGCCAGGGAACCGAGCCGCGCCGCGCATAGAGCGTCACCGCCACGAACCCGCTCGGCAGATAGCTCAGCAAGGCCGCGGCGATGGCGTGCTTCACGTCGATGCCGAGCGCCAGGGTGAGGATCGGCACCAGCAGCACACCGCCGATGCCGACGCAGCCGACGGCAATGCCGATGAGCAGCCCGACGGCCGCGATGCCGACCATGGTGAAGGAGAAATACAAGGAAGCCCCCGCGCAGCGTCGCGCGCACATATAACCTTGATGACGGTTACATGTCCATTTCCCAACGAGCGCGCAGAGGGCTCGCTGTTGAAGCCGCGGAATCCGCCGGCCTACTCTGGGACCTTCGAAACATCCGAGAGCGGAGAGAGACATGGCGACAGCGATGCCCGAGAAGGTCGCGATCGTGACCGGCGGTGCCCGCGGCATCGGCCGCGCTTGCGCACAGGCGCTGGCCAAGGCGGGTCATGCGATCGCGCTGGTCGACTTGCTGGTGCCGGAAATGGAGCGGACGGCGGGCGAGATCCGCGCGCTCGGACGCGAGGCTGTGATCTTCGAGGCCGACGTGGCATTGCATGCCCGCGCGCAGGAGGTGGCATCCGAGGTGAAGCGCCGGTTCGGGCGGATCGATTTTCTGCTGAACGACGCGGGCAAGGCGATGCCGAAGGGCATCCTGGAGATCACGGAGGAGGAGTTCGACCGCACGATCGCGGTCAACCTCAAGAGCTGCTTCAACTACATCCGCGCGGTGGCGCCCATCATGCTGGAGCAGGGCGGCGGCCGCATCGCCTCCATCTCGTCGCTGAATGCCTATTCGGGCGGTGTCACCGCCGCGGTGAGCCGCTTCGCCTATGCCTCGGCGAAAGCCGGCATCCTCGGCATGACCCGGGCGCTCGCGAAGG
This sequence comes from Allostellaceae bacterium, assembly GCA_035938015.1. GTDB lineage: Bacteria > Pseudomonadota > Alphaproteobacteria > ATCC43930 > CGMCC-115725 > DASZHJ01. The sequence continues at coordinate 540 of DASZHJ010000133.1, read as the reverse complement.
AGCTCGGACCCACCATCCTGGTCAACGCCGTGGTTCCCGGCGTGATCGAGACGGAGCTCGGCAACCCGCTCACCCGCAGCCGCGGCGCCGAGATCGCGAAAACGGGCATCGCACTCCGGCGCATGGGCAAACCCGACGACGTCGCACAGCTGGTGGCCTTCCTCGCGAGCTCCGAGCCGTGCTTCATTACGGGCCAAGACTTCATCGTCGACGGCTTCCAGTACAACGTCTGAGCCGCTTCGCTGCGCCGCAACCGCGACCTCAGAGCGAGCTGGAGGTGATCATATTATCGAGCAGCCGAATGCTACTGGAGAGATTCCAAGGATCGCCGTCGGCAACCAGCGTGCCCTGATCAATCAGGGCGGCGACGCGCGCCCGCAGCATCACATCACCGACCTGCAAGTATCGTTCGGAGTTGAGGCTTATCGTAGCCACGATAATGCGAGAAATGGATTGCCATGCTGCCGTCGTCTGCGCCAGCAACAGCGGATCGAAGTAATCGAGCGATGTCGAGATCAGACCCGCTTCAGTAACGATCCG
>DASZHJ010000132.1:0-2286 GCA_035938015.1 Allostellaceae bacterium | reverse complement strand
ATCAAATGCTCGGTCGTCATGCCCGGCCAGATCGGGACCTCCATCCGCGCCAACACGCGCAAGATCCACAGCAGCGATCGCGAATCGGACGCGATCGATGCTGCCGGTCTCGCGCAGGCGCGGGAGCGCTTTGCTTTGCTGGGCCGCGACGTCTCGCAGCTGTCGGACGATCAGTTGCGTGACCTCGTGGCCGAGCTCGAGCAGCGTTTTCGCGACGAGGCGCTGACCAGCGCGGCACAGGCCGCGACGATCATCCTCGACGGCGTCAAGACCAATCGCTGGCGCATTCTCGTCGGGGCGGACGCTCACAAGATCGACGAAATGGTACGCCAGTCGCCGGAGCGCGCCTACGACATCGCGTTCTTTGACGAATTCGCCCGCGCGGCGGGGTGGACCGAGCGCCTCTCTCTCGAGAACCCGCTGAGTTGATCACCGGCCTGTCTCCGTCCGCTGCGAGGATATGCGCGCCGGCGATGCGGCGGCACCTTTCGCGAGCTGGTCTACGCGGGCCAGCCTCCTGAACCGCAAACGCCTCTCATCCCAGGCGCGATGCACGGTGCGCCCCCGGCTCATGCGGCCTCGCCCGTCGCCAGCCGCAGGCCGGCCCCAATAACATCACTTTGGGGTCGCCTGTCGATTACCCGCGGCCCGATGAACGGAGGCTCAACGGTACAAACGCGCCGTTCGAGGCCCCGCCGGTGAACCGCGCGGTTGGGTGGTTTTGGGTCATTCCCGATTGGCCGCTCCGTGATGCCCACTCTTCGAAGCGGTCATTGACAACCTGAAGCCACGATACACGACACCGCGCCTATTTCAGCGCTGCCGCTGGTAGCTCAACGGGCAGAGGTCTATCGTCGTCCATGAGGGGCTCCCGCTCCTCGGAGCCAAGGATCACCGCATGGACGTAGCGGCGTGGCTACAGGGTTTGGGCCTCGAGCGCTATGTTCCGGCGTTTCGCGACAACGAGATCGATCGGGACACGCTGCCGAAGCTGACGGCGGAGGATCTCAAGGATCTCGGCGTGGTGCTCGGAGGCCACCGCCGCAAGCTCCTCGCCGCCATTGCTGTGCTCGGCGCCGCGGTACCGGCCGCCACGGCGACGGCGGCGGCCCGCGATCCCCCGGCATCATCGAGCGCCGAGCGCCGTCAGCTCACGGTAATGTTCTGCGACCTGGTCGGATCGACTGCGCTCTCGGCGCGGCTCGATCCCGAGGACCTGCGCGAGGTCATCGCCGCGTACCACCGCGCTGTCGCCGAAGCAGTTGCTGAGGCGGAGGGTTTTGTCTCCAGATACATGGGCGACGGCGTCCTGGCTTATTTCGGCTACCCGCAAGCGCACGAAGACGATAGCGAGCGGGCGGTGCGAGCGGGGTTGGGCGCGATCGACGCTGTCAGTCGCATCGATGTCAAATCCGTCAGGCTGCAAGCGCGCGTCGGGATCGCCACCGGGTTGGTGGTCGTCGGAGATCTGATCGGTGAAGGACCGGCTCAGGAACAATCGGTCGTCGGCGAAACGCCAAACCTCGCGGCCCGGCTGCAAGCCCTGGCCGAGCCAGACGCGGTCGTCATCGCCGCAGGCACACGGCGGCTGGTCGGCGATCTCTTCGAGGTCCGCCATCTCGGCGCCGTTGAGGTGAAGGGCATCGCCGGGCCGGTGCCGGCATGGCAGGTGCTGCGTCCGAGCGCCGTCGAGAGCCGGTTTGAGGCATTGCGCGGGTCGCCGCTGACCCGGCTGGTCGGCCGCGACGAGGAAATCGACCTATTGCTGCGGCGCTGGGCACGCGCCAAGTCGGGCGACGGCCAGATCGTGCTGGTCTCGGGCGAATCCGGCCTCGGCAAGTCGCGCATCACCGCGGCACTGGAGGAGCGGCTCCACGCCGAGCCGCATCTCCGACTGCGCTATTACTGCTCGCCCTATCACCAGGACAGCGCGCTGTTCCCGTTCATCGACCAACTCGGTCGGGCATCGGGGTTCGCGCGCGACGATCTGCCCGCGTCCCAGCTGGAGAAGCTCGAAGCCGTGCTCGCCCGGGCCGCGCCGCCGGACGAGGATGTGGCACTTCTCGCCGATCTCATGTCATTGCCGGCTTCGGAGCGCCACCTTCTGCCGAACCTTAGTCCGCAGAGCAAGAAGGAGCGGACATTGGAGGCGCTGATCCATCAGCTCGAAGGCTTGGCGCGCCAGATGCCGGTGGTCGTGGTCTTCGAAGACGCGCATTGGATCGACCCGACCTCGCGCGAGCTGCTCGACCTCCTCGTCGAACGCGCCCGCAGCCTTCCGATGCT
>DASZHJ010000131.1:0-4773 GCA_035938015.1 Allostellaceae bacterium | reverse complement strand
CCGCTAACCCACCCTACAAGAATATCAAAACTCGTCGGGGCAGGGGTCGACCAGCGCCCACAGCTCGCGGCCGTTGGTCACCTTCTTCATCTGCGTGGTCAGCCCGCCGTGCCGGGCGATCCATTCCTTGACCGACTGCGGGTAGTACCCCATCAGCTCGGCGGTCCCCGCGTAGCTGATGACCTTGATGCCGGCGGTCCAGCGCTGGTCGAAATAGGCCTGGTGGAAGCCGAGGCTCGCGCGCGGCGTCACGCACACCTTGCCGGGCGGCAGGATGCCGAGCAGCAGGGTGCAGGCGGAATTGCAGATGCCGTCGATGATGACCCGCTCGCCCTTGTCGCGCAGGTGCGTGTACTTCGCTTCGTACGACTTGATCTCGCCGCCGTGGTCGCGGGTGATGCGGTAGTCGGCCAGAGCCGGACCGGCGCCGCCGAGGGTGAGCGCGAGCGCAAGCCCGCGCCGCCACCACCTCGACTTTGCGCGCAGTCCGTCCTGACCCGTCCCCGACATCCCGCTTCCCCACGCGACAGCGGCGCTCGAGTGCCCCAACGCGGAGGAGAAAATGCGGGGAATGTGGTAAAAGGAAGGTTAAGCGCGACCGTCATTGCGAGGAGCCCCGGGAGGGGCGACGAAGCAATCCAGAACTCCTTGCGTTTCAACACTTATCCACTGGTTTGCTTTTTCACTGGATTGCTTCGCGGAGCCTGTCATCGGGCCGGCCACTTCGGGCCGGGCCCGTTGGCTCGCGATGACAGCTTGTAGCCCGCATGAGCCCGCGCAGCGGGCGACATGCGGGGCCCCGGATATCGCGGCTTCGCCGCTCATCCGGGCTACACGGGCTCTCACCCCTCCCGCGCGATATGCCGGCGGCGGATGCGCCGCACCACCCACCAGATCGCCAGCACCGTGACCGGCACCAGCGCCGCCGTCACGTAGGCGGGATCGACCGGCTCCAGGCCGGCGTCGCGCGCGGCCTTCACCACGTAGCCTAAGAGCCCGATCACGTAATAGCTGATCGCCGCCACCGAGAGCCCTTCGACCGTCGCCTGCAGGCGCAGCTGCAGGCGCGTGCGCTCGTTCATCGATTGCAGCAGGTCGCGGTTCTGCCGCTCCATCTCGACGTCGACGCGCGTGCGCAGCAGGTTGGCGGCGCGCGCGAGCTTGGTCGAGAGGTTCGCCTGCCGCTCCTCCATGGTCGTGCAGGTGCGCATGGCGGGCGCCATGCGCCGCGCCAGGAACGACGACCAGGTCGGATAGGCGCCGACCGGCCGCTCGCCGATCGTGTGCAGGCGCAACTGGACGATCTCGTTGTAGGCGCGGCTGGCGCCGAACCGGTAGAGGCTGGCGGCGGCGCCCGCCTCGAGCTCGGCGGCGAGCGCGGTCAATTCGTCGAGCAGGCGGTGGTTGGCGGTGAGCCCCTCGGTGCGCCGCATCTGCTCGGTGACTTCGGCGAGCTGCTTCTCGATGCGGCCGACCGACGGCGCCAGCCGCTGCGCCTCCGGCAGGCCGAGCAGCGCCAGCGTGCGATAGGTTTCCGCCTCGATCGCCCGCTGCACCAGCGCGCCCGCCCGCTCCGGCCCGAGGCCGCGGTCGACCACGAGGATGCGCACGAAGCCGGCCGGGTCGCTCTTGAAGTCGGTGGCGACGAGCCCGGCGTTGTCGCCGGTCTCGAACATCGCGAGGCTGGCGCGGTCGAACAGGCGCGCGGGCGCCAGACTGTCGGCGCCGTCGGCGAGGAGATGCAGGTCGAGCGCGACCAGCGCCGGCCCCGGTTGCGGCACCAGGCCCATCGGCGCGGCGAGGGCGGAGGCGGGCGGATGAAACGGCGCCGCGCCGGCCGCCAGCCGTTCCGCCGGCAGCTCCCAGGTGTAGGTGGTGAACTCGGAATGCTGCTCCCAGCGCAGCGCCGTGCCGCCGAACGCCACATGGTGATGCTTGTCGGACGGCTTCGGCGCCGTCAGCCCGCGCCGCGCGCAGAAGTCGACCAGCCCCGCGCGGTCGGCTTCGCCGCGCTCGGCGCCGGTGTCGAAGGCGAAGTGCAGCACGCGCCGCGGCGTCTCGATCGGCGTGAACGGGCGGGCGTGCAGCTCGCTTAAGACCGTCGCGCGCAGCGGATGCGGCGCGAGCCGCGCCGCGCCCCCGTCGCCGATGGTGATCTCTGCGCTCACGGCCACCCGGTCGCACGCAGCCGCCGCTTTGACAAGGCGGAGACACGCACCGGCGCTTCAGCTCCCTCTCCCCTCCGGGAGAGATGACTATTCTGCCTTCACGCCGATCCGGCGTCAAGGCCACCACTACCTCCCGTAAAACTGTCTTAAACGACAACCCGCAGCATGAGTGGCGAGCGCCATGATCGCGGCCGCGTTACGGGTCCCTTTTTGCCACGCGGGAGGTCAGCCATGCACCTGAAGGAGCTGTTCGCCACCGTTCTCGAGGAGCCAATCGAGAAAATCACGGATCAGACTAGCCCGCGCACCCTGCGCAAGTGGGACAGCCTCGCTCACGTGAATCTCATCAGCTCGATCGAGCAGCACTACCAAGTCCGATTTTCGATGCCCGAGATCACCGCCATCCGATCACTCGCCCAGGCGCGCGAAATGCTCTGCCGCAAGGGCGTGAACGCCTGAACGCACCCACCACAAGGCAATACCGGGAGATCGCAATGACCGATGCTGTGCGTACCCCTCGGGCTCAAGCAGAAATCACTGGCTCTGCGGGCGGCGCTCTCGTCAGACGGGTCGGCCTGTTTGCATTTGTACTGATGGCTGGGCTGATAAGCGTGATCGTCGGCAATTATCGCCTCGATCCTTTCACCTATAACCGGGCGGCCCTGGCGGACATGTCGGCTTTTCTCGCCGCTGACATGAACTACGCGCTGCTCGACCCAAACATCGATCTGCGCGCGCTGCGGCGCGAGCACGTTCGGCAGATGCGAACGACGCCGGATGTCGTCGTGTTCGGCGGCAGCCCCTGGCAGCATGCCTCGGCAGCGCTGTTGCCGGGACGGAAGCTTTTCAACGCGTTCGTCCACAACCACACTTACGAGGATCTGTTGGCAATCACGGAGCTGCTTCGCGCCAACGACCGACTTCCCAAGACCCTCGTTCTGAGCGTGCGATTCCACGCCTTCCAACAATCCACACTATGGAAGGAGTGGGCGCCCGAATATCGAAGCATGGCGCGTCTGCTCGGCCTGCAGGATCCAGGCTGGTTCAACACGTTCGCCTTCGACAAATGGATGAATCTCCTCTCGCTGCATGGCGCGATGCAAAAGTGGGCCGTGTATCGGCGCGCGCCGAAGGCGTCGGGCCCGGTCGCCGCCTGGTCCGATCCCACCCGCGACATCATCGGCGCCGAAGGAGCGCTCTACTTCTCCGAGGAACACGATCGACTCGACACGGTGGAGAGCGCCTACAAGTCGGCGTCCACCAACGCTCCCCTCGAGCGCAACCGTAGCCAGCCCCTCGATGCGGCGAAGGTCGACGGCCTCGAGCGCCTGCTCGTGTACCTCAAGGGCAGAGGCGTGCGCGTCATTCTGGCGCAAGCGCCGTTCCACCCGTACTACTGGCAGGGATTCTCCGACTATCCGGGCGGCGCGTATCTGCAGCGGCTTGTGCGCGAGGTCAACCGCGTCGGCGAGAAGCTGAACATCGAAACCGTCGGTAACCTCGATCCGCGCATTGTCGGTTGCGGCGAAGCCGAATTCCGCGACGACAAACATCCGAAGCCCAGCTGCCTCGGCAAGATCTTTGCGAGCATCTCCAATCTGTGAGAGACGCACACAGCCGCGGATGCAGCGAACAAAGCGGCTGAGAGGGTCGTCATGCAGTTCAATACCTACCAATTCCTCCTCGTGTTCCTCCCGAGCGTGCTTGTTGGCACTCTGCTCCTCGAGCGTGGCGGCGGACGTCGTCACGCTCTCCTGTTTCTCACGCTGGCTTCGCTGCTGTTCTATTGGCTGCTCGCTGGGCGAGGCGTCTTCCTCCTGGTCGCCTCGATCGTCGGCAACTACGCCGTTGCCCGTCTCATCGCAGGCGCCCGCAAGAGCGGCTCCACCGCCGGCTCCTGGCTGCTGTATGCCGCGATTGCCGCGAACCTGGCGCTCCTCGGTTACTTCAAATACTCCAATTTCTTTCTCGACGCCCTCGGCGCGGCCCTTGCCGTCTCCCTGCCGCATCTCGAGATCGCGCTGCCGGTCGGAATTTCCTTCTTCACTTTCAGCCAGATCGCCTATCTCGTCGATGTCTACACCGGCGAGGCGGACGACTACGGCGTGTTCGATTATCTGCTGTTCGTATCGTTCTTTCCCTATGTTACCGCCGGGCCGATCGCCTATCATCGCGAGATCATATCGCAGTTCCGCGCACCGGCGCGCGAGTCGTTCACCGATCGCCTGCTCCCGGGATTGGCTCTGTTTGCGTTCGGCCTGTTCAAGAAGGTGGTTCTGGCCGACGGCATCGCCCTCCACGCCGACGCGCTGTTCAACGGTGCGGCGCACGGGACGAGCTTCTCCGCGCTCGATGCGTGGTCCGGCGCGGTCGCCTATACGCTGCAGCTCTATTTCGATTTCTCCGGCTACTCGGATATGGCAATTGGTCTGGCGCGGATTTTTGGGATACGATTTCCCAATAATTTCAATTCGCCCTACAAGGCCACTTGCATCATCGATTTCTGGCAGCGCTGGCACATGACGCTGACGCGGTATCTTACCGCTTATCTCTACAATCCCGCGGTGCGTTGGGTCACGCAGTGGCGGCTGGCGCACGGTCTGGC
>DASZHJ010000130.1:0-22663 GCA_035938015.1 Allostellaceae bacterium | reverse complement strand
CAGAAGAACGAGGCGCCCGATGCCGTCCTCTTCGCGGAAAGCAGCGAAGACTGCGTCGATGTCGTGCGACTATGCGCCGCGCATCGCATGCCGGTGATCCCTTTCGGAACGGGGACCTCGCTCGAAGGCCATATCAACGCACCGTTCGGTGGCGTCTCGGTCGATGTGTCGCGCATGAACAAGATTCTCGCCGTCCATGCCGAGGACCTCGATTGCGTGGTCGAGCCCGGCGTGACGCGCGAGGACCTCAACACGCATTTGCGCAATGATGGGCTGTTCTTCCCGATCGACCCCGGCGCCAATGCCTCGCTCGGCGGCATGACCGCTACCCGCGCCTCCGGCACCAACGCGGTGCGCTATGGGACCATGCGCGAGAACGTGCTGTCGCTCACGGCGGTGCTGTCGGACGGGCGGGTCATCCGCACCGCGCGGCGCGCCCGCAAGTCGGCGGCGGGCTACGACCTGACGCGGCTCTTCGTGGGCTCGGAGGGCACGCTGGGCGTCATCACCGAGATCACGCTCCGGCTCTACGGCATCCCCGAGCAGATCTCGGCGGCCGCCTGCGCCTTCGCGACCATCGAGGGCGCGGTCAACGCGACCGTGATGACGATCCAGGCGGGTATCCCGATCGCGCGCGTCGAATTGCTGGACGCCGTGCAGATCGACGCCATCAACAAGTACTCCAAGCTCGACTACACGGTGGCGCCGACGCTGCTCTTCGAGTTCCACGGCACCAAGGCCGGGGTCGAGGAGCAGATCCAGATGGTGAAGGAGTTCGCCATCGATCAGGGCGGCACCGAGTTCCGGTTTGCCTCCTCGATGGAGGAGCGCAACAAGATCTGGCAGGCGCGGCACGATGGCTATTACGCGGTCAAGGCGCTGAAGCCGAACGGCCAAGGCCTCGCGACCGACGTCTGCGTGCCGATCTCGCGGCTTGCCGAGTGCATTTCGGAGACCGCGAAAGATCTGGAGAAAGCCTCGGTGATCGGCGCCATCGTGGGCCATGTCGGCGACGGCAACTTCCACATCGGCTTCATCTTCGATCCCGACAATCCGCAGGAGGTCGCCGAGATCGAGGGCATCAACGACCGCATGGTGAAGCGCGCGCTCGCCATGGACGGCACCTGCACGGGCGAGCACGGCATCGGCTACGGCAAGATGGACTTCCTGATCGCCGAGCACGGCGAGGCCGTGAGCGTCATGCGCCTGATCAAGAAGGCGCTCGACCCCGACAACATCATGAACCCCGGCAAGATCGTTCGGGTCTGAGGTGGATTACTGCGCGGCGACGGTGAGTCCGGTCGGGCAGGCGACGCCGGTGCCGCCGAGGCCGCAATAGCCCATCGGGTTCTTCGCGAGGTACTGCTGATGGTAATCCTCGGCGTAGTAGAACTCGGGCGCCGGCCGGATCTCCGTGGTAATGGCGCCGCGCCCCGCGGCTGAGAGCGCGCGCTGATAGGCCTCGCGGGAGGCCTCGGCGGCGCGGCGTTGCGCGTCGGAATAGGTGTAGATCGCGGAGCGGTACTGCGTGCCCGCGTCGTTGCCCTGACGCATGCCCTGAGTGGGGTCGTGACTCTCCCAGAACACCGTCAGCAGCGCCTCGTACGAGATTTGCTTGGGATCGAACACCACCAGCACGGCCTCGGTGTGCCCCGTGCGGCCGCTGCAGACTTCCTCGTAAGTCGGGTTGGGCGTGTAGCCGCCGGCATAGCCCACGGCCGTCGTATAGACGCCGGGCGTCTGCCAGAACTTCCGCTCCGCGCCCCAGAAGCAGCCGAGCCCGAACACGGCTTGCTCCAAGCCCGCGGGGAAGGGCGGCTTCAACGGCGTTCCCGCGACCTCGTGCGCGGCCGGGACGGGCATGGCGCTCCGGCGACCCGGCAGCGCCTGCTCGGGAGTGGGCATGGCAGCTTTCTTTGACGTCATCCACATCGGCTGAAGCTCCTTCGCTGGGTGCCCATTACATAGGAACGGTTTTGCCCCGTCGATAGGGGCTATCTCGCGAGTGTGAACCCCGTCCGCAGTCTCAAGCGAAGGCCGGCGGCGGCGTGAACCCGCAATACTCACGCTCCAGGAAGCGCGCGAACTCGATGCAGGTGCGGTCGCCGTATTGCGGTCCCACGATCTGGACGCCCACGGGGAGGCCGGATTTCGTGAGCCCGATCGGCGCCACGGTGGAGGGCAGGTAGCTGACGCAGGGGTAGCCCGCCCAGAACAGTTGGTCGGTGGTGGGCACCCGCTTGCCGCTGACCATGATGGTGCGCTCGTGCCGCTCGCCCGCGTGGTCGTGCGGGAAGGCCGCCGAGGACGCCGCGGGGCAGAGGAGAAGGTCGTAGTCCCGAAAGAACGCGGCCCAGGCGAGGCGCATCCGGTGACGCTGCTCGTTGAGCGCGAGCCAGTCGCGGTGGGACATGGTGTTCGCGCGCACCATCTGCGCGAAATAGCGGTGGTCGTCGGGCGCGAGCGTGCGCGCGATCTCCTGGTTCTTGGCGAAGGCCTCGTCGGATTGGCGGCCCGAGGTCGCAGCCCGCAAGAGCCCGATATAGACCTTCTGGCACTGGGTGGTGTCGATATCGGGCCGCGCCCGATCGCTCACCTTGACCCTCTTCTTGGCGAGGAAATCGCCCAGGGCTTGCAGGAGGTCCTGCACCGGCCGATCGACCTCCGCGTTGGGATCGTCCAGCATCAGGCCGACCTTGAATTGCCGCAGGGTCTTCTGTTTGGGCGCCGGCAAGGCCAGGCGATAGCCGGCGGCGTCGATGCCGTCCGGTCCCGCCATGACGCCGAGCGCCACCGCGAGGTCGTCGGCGCTGCGGGCGAGCGGCCCGATCACGGAGATGTCGCTGACGGCGACCCGGCCGGGCAGCGCGTGACCGTTCGGCGGACAGATGCCGTAGGTCGGCTTGTGCCCGTAGACGCCGCAGTAATGCGCGGGATTGCGGATCGAGGCGCCGATGTCGCTGCCGGCCTCGATTCCCGTGAGGCCCGCGGCGAGCGCCGCCGCCGAGCCGCCTGAGGATCCGCCCGGCGCCAGCGCCACGTCCCAGGGGTTGTTGGTGGTGCCGTAGACCTCGTTGTAGCTCTGCCAGTCCGCCAGCATCAGCGGCACGTTGGTCTTGCCGAAGAGCGTGACGCCGGCCGCGAGGAAGCGATCGACCGCGAGCGCGTTCGCCTGAGGCACGTTCTCGCGCAGCTCCGGCATGCCCCACGTTGTTGGCATCCCCGCGACGTCGTAGGACTCCTTGATGGTCATGGGGACGCCGTGCAGCGGGCCCCACACGGTACCCTTTGCGAGCGCGCGGTCGGCCGCCCGCGCTCGGCGGCGCGCCGCCGGCAGGTCGGTCGCGATGATCGCGTTCAGCACGGGATTGTGCCGCTCGATGCGCTTGAGATAATGCTCCAGCAGCTCCAGGCAGCCGATCTTGCGCCGGCGTACCGCGCCCGCGAGTTGCCTCGCCGACCAGAAATGCATGTCCATCGCGTCCCCCCGAGTCCCTCATGCCGGATTGTCGCGGCAGCCCGGCTTAGTCGGCGCGCATGTTAGCCGCAATGCGCGTTGCCACATATCTCGTTTGGCGGAGATCAGCCATGCCCATCGCACCCGTGACCCCGGACCCCCGTATCGCCCTCCATCAGGGCGATATCACCGCGCTCGCGCTCGATGCGATCGTCAATGCGGCGAATGCGAGCCTACTGGGCGGAGGCGGCGTCGACGGCGCGATTCATGCTGCCGCCGGGCCTGAGCTGCTGCGGGAATGCCGCACGATCGGCGGATGCGCGACGGGCGAGGCGCGGATCACGCGTGGCTATCGCTTGCCCGCCCGCCATGTCATCCATGCGGTCGGGCCGGTCTGGCGGGGCGGCGGCGCCGGCGAGGATCAGCTGCTCGCGTCCTGTTACCGAGCAGCCTTGAGCCTCGCGGTCGAGCACGACCTGCGCACCATCGCCTTTCCGGCGATCTCCACGGGAATTTACCGGTTTCCGCTCGATCGCGCGGCGCCGATCGCGGTCGGGGAGGTGCGCCGCTTCCTGGCGGCGGATGCGCGGCTCGAGCGCGTGGTGTTCTGCTGCTTCGATGCCGCCACGGTGGCGCACTACCGCCGCGCCCTCGAGCTCGGTTGACGCCGTCAGTCCAGCTTCTTTTCGTCCAGCTCCTTTTGCGCCTTTTCCGATTCGCGCTTCACCTTGATGCGATCGTCCTTGCTGCGGCCGTGCGCGATGCGGTTTGCGCGCGCGCGTTGCTCGGCCGCGGCGCGCTCGCGCCGCTTTCGGATTTGATGCAGATTGACGACATCGCCCATGCTGCGTTCGCTTCGCCAAGGTGTCCCGCCGCGGGCATCATGATACTCTATATCCGGGGTCGGCGCGTAGGGCCTGCGCGGGGGTGCCGGCGGTCCCAGAGCTCGTCAATGATCGAGGAGCGGGCGTGCGCAAAACCGCGATCGGGCTTGCGATCTTGATGTTCACGGCGCTGGCGGGACTCCTGCTGGCGCCACAGTTCGTCGATCTCGAGCGTTATCGGCCGCAGATCGCGGAGCGGATCTCGGATTGGTCCGGACGGCCGGTGACGCTGGGCGGGCCCATCAGCCTGTCCTTGATCCCGAGTCCTCATGTGAGCGTGCACGATCTGGTCGTGGCCAATCTTCCGGGCGCGCAAGCGCCGGAGATGGTCCGGGTCCGCCAAGTCGATGCGGCCGTCTCGTTCTGGCCCCTGCTGGCGGGCCGGATCGAGGTGACGAGCGCCCGTCTGCTGCAGCCGGTGATCGCGCTGGAGCGCTTGTCGGATGGCCGCGAAAACTGGGCCTTCAGCAAGCTCGCGGTGGCGGCGCCGGCGCCCTCATCCGTTGGATCGGGCGAGGGTGCCGGCCCGCAAGCGCCGCCGGCTCCGCGCGATGGCCTGAGGATCGCGGGTCTTGCCATCAAGGTCGCGAGCCTGAGCATCGAAGACGCGACGGTCTCCTATCGGCGCGCAGACAAGCTGGAGAGCGCGCAGCACATCACCTTGAAGTTTACAGGCGATGCCGTATCGGCCCCGCTCCACGCCGAGGGCAACCTGGTGCTCTTCGGTACGACGCTTGCCGTCACCGCCGATATGGGGCGCTTGGGACGCGCCGAGCTGCCGTTTTCGCTCACCTTGGCCTCCGAGCCCACGGGATCGGCCGAATTCACGGGCGAGCTGGTGCTGGATGGATTGCAGTCGCGCGCCAAGGGCAAGCTCACCCTCAAGAGCGCGAGCCTGGCGGCAGCGGTAGCGCTCGCGGGCATCGAGCCGTTGCCGCCGATGCTGGCGAAGCCCGTCCGCATCACCGGCGACCTCGATGCCGCCGCGGACGCCGTTGCGCTGGATCGGCTCTCGCTCGAGCTCGGCGATATCCGAGGTGAGGGCTCGCTCCGCACCACGGTGGGCGCGTCGTTGGCGCTCGAGGCGAAGCTGAGCCTCAACACGTTCGACGTCGACCGGTTCTTGTCGGAGCGCACGGTGAACGCCGCGGCGGGCCAGGTCATGGCGGCGCCCCTTGCCGCCGCGACGACGGCGGCCGCATCCAAGCCCGGGGTCCTCGCGGAGCCCGACCGGTGGCGCTTGCCGCCCGGCGTCACGGCGAGCCTCGACCTCGGCGTCAATGCCGTGAGCTGGCGACAGGGGGTGATACGGCAAGTGCGGCTCGAGGCCGCGCTCGAGGGCGGCAAGCTCGACATCAAACGCTTCGGCGCGCTCCTGCCGGGCGGCACCGACGTCGCCTTGTCCGGCACCCTCGATGCGATAGCGGCGGTGCCGCGTTTCGTGGGAACCGTCCGGGCGAACGCCGACAACCTCCGCGACTTCCTGCGCTGGGGCGGCGTGGCGGTGGAGGGTGTGCCCGCGGATCGCTTGCGGCGGGCCACGATCTCGAGCCGCCTCGAGGTCGACGACAGCGTGATGGAGGTGCGCGCGCTCGATCTCACCTTCGACGCCTCACACCTGACCGGCGCCGCGACCATCGCGATGCGGGACCGCTTGGCGCTCGGAGCCCGACTCACGATCGATCAGCTCAACCTCGACGCCTATGTGTCGGGCGGCGAGTCGCCGCAGGCCCCGACAGGGTCCGGCTCGCCAGCGCCGGCGACTCCGGCGGACGCGGTGAGCGGCTTGACCCGGGTCACCGTGCCGCAGGCGCTCGCGGGCGCGCTCGTCAGCTTCGATGCCAATGTCGATGCCAGCGTAGACACCTTGATCTGGCGCACTCAGCCGATCCGCAAGGTGCGCGTCACCGGCACGCTGCAGAACCGCGACCTCACGCTCAGGGAGCTGAGTGTGAACGACCTCGGCGGTGCCCAGGGAAAGCTCAGCGGATATTTCCAAGGCATCGGCACCGCTCAGCCGAAGACGCAATTCGCCTTCGACATGCGCGGTCCCGAGCTCGGCCGCGTGCTGCGCCTGCTGTCGTCGAGCGTCGCCAGCGCCGACACCTTCGGCGCGTTCTCGCTCGGCGGCGAAGTCGACCGGCAGGTCGGGCAGTTCAACCTGGATACCGACGTGGAGGTGGGCGGTGGCAAATTCCATGTGGTCGGCGAGTCGCCCTCGGCCGATACCTGGTCGCTCACGGCAAGTCTCGAGCATCCCAGCTTCAATCGCCTGATGCGGCTGGTGAGCGCACAGTATCGTCCGAAAGGCGGCGAGCTCGGGCCCGTCAAGTTCTACGGCACGCTGGAGTGGTCCCCGGGCAGCGCAGTGATGCGGAAATTCACCGCGGGGATCGGCGACGTCAGCATCGACGGCGACTTGCAAGTCGCATTGGCGGCGCGCCCCAAGGTGACGGCGACGCTCACGCTCAACGATCTCGCGATCGACAAATTCATGCCGGTGCGCCAAACCGCTGCGCTCGAGGAGCCCGCGGGGCAACTCAGGCCCGGCGTCATGCTGGCGCAGGCCGGATCCCCTTCGCCGCGTCAAGCGGGCGAGCGTTGGTCGAAGGCGCCGATCGAGCTCGATTATTTGAGCCCGTTCGATGCCGACGTGTCGCTCGCGGGGAAGAGCCTCTCTTGGGCGAGCTGGAAGGTCGAGGACCCGCAGCTCAAGCTCGCCCTCAAGGACTCGGTGCTCAGCGTCACCCGGCTCTCGGGTCGGCTGTTCGGCGGCGCGCTCGCGGCGAGCGGCAGCGTCGAGGCGTCCGAGACTCCGCGCCTGCGGGTCGCGGCACAGCTCGCTGGCGCCGATTTCAAACAGGCCCTGGCATCGGCCGGCGTGAACCGACTCGAGGGCGGTTTCGACCTCGATGCATCCCTCACCACCGCCGGAGCGAACCCGCAGGAGCTGATCTCGCGCCTCGACGGCACCATCTCGCTGCGCGGCCGCGACGGCCAAATAGACGGCGTCAACATCCCGGCGGTGAACCAGCGGCTCGCGCAAGTGAAGGGCCTCGGCGACCTCGCCTCTCTCCTCAAGGTGGCGACCAGCGGCTCGACCCCCTTCAGCAAGCTCGAGGGCAGCTTCAAGCTGACCGACGGCGTGGCGCGCAGCGAGGACCTGCGCCTGGTCGCTGACGGCGGCGACGGCGCCGGGACCGCCACGGTGGATTTGCCGAACTGGACGGTGTTCAGCCGTACCGACGTGCGCATGATGGGGGTGCCCGGCACGCCCGCGCTCGGGATCTCGCTCAAGGGTCCGCTGGAGCAGCCGGACTGGAGCCTGGATTTCGGCGCGCTCGTGCACGCCTTCGCGGCTCATGCCGTCGATCGCCTCCTGACGCCGGGCGCGCCGGAGCAGGGCGACGCGGCGAAACAAGACGCTGCGCCGGGCGATCCGCCGAAGCGGCTCAAGCCCAAGGATCTCCTGCGCGAGATCTTCAAGAGCCCGCAGTAGTCGAGGGGAGTATCATGGCGGACGAAGCGAAGCGCGAGCCCGCGCGCGATCCTCAGGATCTGGAGCGGCTGCTGGTGTCGCGAGAGTGGGCGGGAAACGTCGAGGGAATGGTGGCGCTTTACGAGCCCGATGCCGTGATCGATTGCGGGGGCGGGCGGCTGGTGCGAGGCCTCGACGACATCCGGGCGCTCTTCGCCGAGCTGGTGGCGAAGGGCGCGAGATTCGCCGTCGGGGTCCAGAGCCCGGCCACGATCAGCGGCGACTTGGCGCTCACCTCGACGCGCCTTCCCGACGGCAGGGTGACTGCCGAGGTCGCCCGCCGGCAAGGCGACGGGACCTGGCTCTGGGTCATCGACCGGTTCTGCGTCGCCGACGCTACCGGGTGACCGAGTCGGAGGCGAGCTCGCCGCGCCGATAGCACTCGAGCACGAAGACCCGGAGCGCGCTCGAGAGGTTGCCGGCGCGCCCGGCATCGACGCTGGCGACCAGGCGATTGAGCGACGTGCCGCGCAGGCCCGCGATGTCCCGCAGCGCGGACCAGAATTCCGGTTCCAGCGAGAGGCTGGTCGAGTGTCCCGCGATCAGGACCGAGCGCTTCTTGATCGTGGCGCCGCCCGCGCGCGCCATCAGCGCGGCTCCAGCATGTCCTCCGGGCGCACCCAGCGCTCGAAGTCCTCCGCGCTGACATGGCCAAGCGCCAGCGCGGCTTCCTTGAGGGTGAGTCGATCGCGGTGCGCCTTCTTGGCGATCTCGGCGGCTTTGTCGTAGCCGATATGGGGGCTGAGCGCGGTGACCAGCATGAGCGAGCGGTGCAGCAGCTCGGCGATGCGCTCGCGATTGGCCTCGATCCCCTTGACGCATCGGTCGGCGAAACTGCGGCCGGCGTCCGCCAGCAATCGGATCGACTGCAGCAGATTGTGGATGATCACCGGCTTGAACACGTTGAGCTCCAGATGACCCTGGCTGCCCGCGACGGTGATGGCGACGTGATTGCCCATCACCTGCGCCGCGACCATGGTCAGCGCCTCCACTTGGGTCGGATTGACCTTGCCGGGCATGATCGACGACCCGGGCTCGTTCTCGGGCAGCGTGATCTCGCCGAGGCCCGAGCGCGGACCCGAGCCCAGGAGCCGGATGTCGTTGCCGATCTTCATGGCCGACGCCGCGATCACGTTGAGGGCGCCGGAGACCTCGACCAAGGCATCGTGCGCCGCGAGCGCCTCGAATTTATTGACGGCGGAGGTGAAGGGAAGACCGCTGAGTTCCCTGAGCTTGGCGACGAACTGCTCGGCGAATTCCGGCCGCGCGTTGAGGCCCGTCCCCACCGCCGTGCCGCCCTGCGCGAGCGGGTAGAGCCGCGGCAGGCAGGCCTCGACCCGGGCGATGCCGAGCTCGATCTGCCGCGCGTAGGCGCCGAATTCCTGGCCGAGGGTGACCGGCGTTGCGTCCTGCAGATGCGTGCGGCCGATCTTGACGATATCCGCGAAGGCTTGGCTGCGCTCCGCGAGCGCCTCCTTGAGGTGCCGGAGCGCCGGCAGGAGACGCCGGTCGATCTCCGTCGCCGTCGCGATATGCATCACTGTGGGAAAGCTGTCGTTCGACGACTGGCTCATGTTGACGTGGTCGTTCGGATGCACGGGCGTCTTCGAGCCCAGCACGCCGCCCAAGAGCTCGATCGCGCGATTGGCGATCACCTCGTTGACGTTCATGTTGGTCTGCGTCCCCGAGCCGGTTTGCCAGACCACCAGCGGAAAATGCTCGTCGAGACGGCCCGCCGCCACCTCGTCGGCGGCGGCCACGATCGCGTTGCCCAACCGCTCCGGGAGATCGCCCAGGCTCATGTTGGCGAGCGCCGCCGCTTTCTTCTGCAGGCCGAAGGCGTGGATGAGCGGCAGCGGCATCCGCTCCGTGCCGATCGGAAAATTCTCCAGGGACCGCTCGGTCTGCGCGCCCCAATAGCGATCCGCCGGCACGTCCACCGCACCCATGGAGTCGTGCTCCACGCGTCTGGCTTTGCCCTGAGCCATGGCTCCTCTCCTCGGCCGACCTGCTCTCAATATGGGGTCGCGTTTGCGAGTCGGTGCCAGCGGCTCCAGCCGGCGCGGCGCCACTCAGGGTGGCAGGGCCGCGAGATCGCTTTTAAGTCTATGAAATCTCAGGGCTGCAGGAGCTGGCGCATCCGGTTCGCAATCGCCTGCCGGCGCTTGCTGATCTCGATGAAACGCTGGCGCTGCTCCACGCTCAGGGTTTCCAGGAACGGAAGCAACGCCGCTCCGACCGCGGTCTGGTAGTCGCGCCGGTTGTTGGCGATGTCGGCGAAGAGCGCCGCAAGCTTCTGCGGATCCGGTTTCGGCTGAGCCAGCTCGTCCCAGATCTGCTGGCCGATCTTGAGGTTCTCGTCTCGAAGGGTACCCCCTTTGCCCCAGACGACCTTGAGGAAGCCTTGAAAGGCTTTGCGCTGATCGGGGCTGAGATCGAGCTCGCGACCCAGCTGAATCAAGGGCGGGGTGGGTTTGACGAACTTGCTGTAGGCGAGGCCCCCGATGAAGCACAGGTTGAGGGCGAGCGAGAGGGCGAGCGCCACGTTTACGAGCCGGCCCTTGGAGCGAGGCGGGCTCGTCGCGCCCTCAAGGGGCGCGGTCATGAGCTGGATTCCTCGCCGAAGCTCGAGAAGACGCCGGCCGGTGGATCGAACAGATCCTGACTCAAGGCCGCCGACTGGTCGCCGTTCACCACGCTGGTATAAGCGTCGGTGCCGAGAGCGAAGCCGACCAGGCTGACGATCAGCAGGCTCGCCGCCACGGCGACCCGAGCGATGGCAACGCGCCAGGCCGGAGCTGGCCGCGCCGGGCGGCGGAAGGGCACGACTTTGGGATCTGAACTCGGCACCAGCGCCATCGCCCTGGCAAGGACGGCCGCGGGCGGCTCGATCGGGAGCGGTCCGGCATTGGAATCTCGGGCGGCGAGCACGTCCGTGATCGCCTCGGGGTGGAGCGCCAGCCAGGCCTCCAGCTCCTCGGCCGCCGTCTCGCTGAGCCGGTGCTCGGCATAAGCGGCCAGAAGCAGGGGGTCGGGCGCAGGCGCGGCCTCGCCGGCGGCGTTAACCACCGCCGTCTGCCAGTGCTTCCAGAGGGCAGTTTCCTCAGCCCTGTCCATAGGTTCCGTCATGGTCGCTCTTCCTTATCATCTAGGCGCGTTTTTCCTGCAATATCCCCGCGACATGAGCCCGCTCATTGCCGCTCCGGCCCGAAATGGGCACGCAGCTTCAGCATGGCTTTGTGGTGGGTGCTGCGCACCGTCTGCGGGTCGACGCCGAGGGTCTTGGCGACATCCGCCACGTCCATATCGCGCTCGTAGAGCATGGTGAGCACCAGCTGTTGGCGGGGCGAGAGCAGATCCTTGGGGAGCTTCAGCGGCTCGGAATGCACGTCGACCACGGCCAGCAGGCGCTCAGGAACATCATCCAGGGCGGATTGCGGCAGCCGATGCCGCCGCTGCACATCCCGTGCCGTGCTGCGCGCTACGATCGTGAGCCAGGTCGACAGGCCCGCGCGGGCGGAATCGTAGGTCCTCAAGAGCCGGAAATCGTCCTTGCAAAGCCGGACGAAGACCTCCTGCAGGACATCCTCCGCCTCGGTGCCTTCGCGCACGAGGCTGCGCACGGCGGAAAGGATCAGGCCGGCGTAGCGCCGGACGAACCCGTCCCACGCTGCCTTATTCCCCGCGATCAGCGAGCTGAGGTCAGTGCCGTCCGCCACCCGCGTTCCCCTCGGTCATTCTAGGAGGCGGGCGACGCGAGCATCCTTTGGGGGGTCCGGGTCCGTCGCCACGACCGCCTCAGGCGAGCTTGGCGAAGAAGTCGTTGCCCTTGTCATCGACCACGATGAAGGCAGGAAAATCCTCGACCTCGATGCGCCAGATCGCCTCCATCCCAAGCTCGGGGTACTCCAGCACCTCGACCTTCTTGATGCAGTCCTGCGCGAGCCGCGCCGCGGGGCCGCCGATCGAGCCCAGGTAGAACCCGCCATGCTTGCGGCAAGCCTCGCGCACTTCGGCGCTGCGATTGCCTTTGGCGAGCGTCACGAAGCTGCCGCCCGCCGCCATGAAGCGGTCGACATAGGAATCCATGCGTCCCGCGGTGGTCGGGCCGAAGGAGCCCGAGGCGAAGCCCTTGGGCGTCTTCGCGGGACCCGCGTAATAGATCGGGTGGTCGCGCACGTATTGCGGCAGGTCCTCGCCCCGGTCGAGCCGCTCTTGCAGCTTGGCATGCGCGATATCGCGCGCGACGACCAACGTCCCCGTGAGCGAGAGCCGGGTCTTGATCGGGAACTGCGAGAGCGTGCGGCGGATCTCCGCCATCGGGCGCGCGAGGTCGAGGCGCACCACCGGCCCGCCGAGCTTCGTCTCGTCGATCTCCGGCAGATACTTGGCGGGGTTGGTTTCCAGCTCCTCCAGGAAGACCCCTTCGGCGGTGATCTTGCCGAGGATCTGGCGGTCGGCGGAGCAGGAAACTCCGATCCCGATGGGCAGGCTCGCGCCGTGGCGGGGCAAGCGGATCACGCGGACGTCGTGGCAGAAATATTTGCCGCCGAACTGCGCGCCGATGCCGGTCTCGCGGCTGAGCTTCAGCACCTCCGCCTCGAAGCCCGTGTCGCGGAACGCCTGGCCGAACTTGTTGCCGGCGGTGGGCAGCGTATCGAGATAGCGGCAGCTCGCGAGCTTGACCGTCTTGAGCGTGAGCTCCGCCGAAGTGCCGCCGATCACGATCGCGAGGTGATAGGGCGGGCAGGCCGCGGTGCCCAGCGTGCGGATCTTCTCGTCGACGAACTTTGCCAGCGATTTCGGGTTGAGCAGCGCCTTTGTCTGCTGGAACAGAAAGGTCTTGTTGGCGGAGCCGCCGCCCTTGGCGATGAAGAGGAAGTGGTACTCGTCGCCCTCGTCGGCGAAGAGGTCGATCTGCGCCGGCAGGTTGTCGCCGGTGTTCACCTCCTCATACATGGAGAGCGGCGCCACCTGGCTATAGCGGAGATTCGTCTCGGTGAAGGTCTTGCGAATGCCCGCGGCGAGCGCCGCGGCGTCGCCGCCGCCGGTCCAGACCCGCTCGCCTTTCTTCCCCATCACGATCGAGGTGCCGGTGTCCTGGCACATCGGCAGCACGCGGCCCGCCGCGATGTTGGCGTTCTTCAGGAGATCGAAGGCCACGAACTTGTCGTTGTCGGAGGCCTCGGGGTCGTCGAGGATCGCCCGCAGCTGCGCCAGGTGTCCGGGGCGCAGCAGGTGCTGGCAATCCGCCAGCGCCTCAGCCGCCAACAGCGTCAGCGCCGCAGGATTCACCTTGACCATCCGCTCGCCCTCGAAGCGCGCCGGGGAGACGTAGTCCCCGCTGAGCTTGCGATAGGGTGTCGCGTCCTCGCCCAGAGGAAACAACTCGCGGAACAGGAAATCGCTCATCGAGGGAGCCCTCGGTCGCGGGACGCGCGGGTGGTGCGGCGCTAGCGCGGCGCAGACATACCTGTTTGCCCGCAGCCGTCAAGCCGCGGCGGCTTACTTCTTGCGGAAGCTGTCGAGGGTGACGACCTCGCCGGGTGTACCGCCCGCGGCCTTGGCCTTCGGCGGCTCGACGGCGGGTGCCGCCTCGGAGGTCGCGGCTTGCGAGCCATCGCCCTCGACCTGCTTGAACTGCAGGCCGAATTGCACCGAGGGGTCGGCGAAGGTGTTGATGGCCGTGAAGGGCAGGGTCAGGCGCGCGGGCTTGTTGCCGAAGCTCAAGGTGACCGAGAAGGCGTCCTCGCTGACCTCGAGATCCCAGAACTGGTGCTCCAGCACCACCGTCATCTCCTCGGGAAATTTGGCGAGGAGGAAATCGGGGATCACGACGCCCGGCGCCTGGGTGCGGAAGGTGATGTAGAAATGATGCGCGCCCGGCAGGCCTTGGCTGGCCGCGACGGCGAGCGCCTCCCGCACCACGCCGCGGATCGCCCGTTCCATCATCCTGTCGTAGCCGAGCAGGTCCTTCACGTCGTCGGCGTCCCCGTCCCTGGTTTCGGCGGGGTTGGGTCCCGCTCGCGGTATGAGTGGGGGGCTTCTGTTGCCCGGTGCCCCCCGAACCGCGCTTGCTTAGAGACTAAGCAGCGAGTGCGATCTGAT
Source organism: Allostellaceae bacterium (assembly GCA_035938015.1). Taxonomy (GTDB): domain Bacteria; phylum Pseudomonadota; class Alphaproteobacteria; order ATCC43930; family CGMCC-115725; genus DASZHJ01. Next base: position 8,676 of record DASZHJ010000130.1, on the reverse strand, counting down.
TGTCATTCGCACTTCTAGGTTGGCCCGATAACGGCGGTACCATGCCGAGCGAAAGGCAACACCTTTACCACGCGCGTCGATCCTGGTTCGCCCCCGAAAGGCCCCGCCACCGGCGGGGTTGAATTGGTGGAGGCGCCGGGTACTGCCCCCGGGTCCGCAACGCTTATTCCATGCACCGTTTATCGCCATAGTCGGTTGCCCGACGCTCTCAATATAGGGATTCCCGGTTAACGCGCAACCAACGCCCCGATCGAGGCGCGCCCGAGTCGGTCGCGGCCTTGGAGGCCCGTCCGCGCCCGCGATAGACTGACGAGCCGCCATCGCCCAAGGAAACGAACGCCATGCCGCTGACGCCCGAGCAGCAAGCCGAGATCGACCGGCTTCGGTCCGAGACTCAGCCGACCCGGCGCGCCACGGTGGCGGCGCTCGAGGCGATCCTCTACCAGGCGACGCCGGTGCTCGATCACGGCTTTGTCCGCGTGATCGACTACATGGGCGATGACGCCGCCGTCGTGCAGGCGGCGCGCGTCTCCTACGGCAAGGGGACCAAGAAGGTCAGCGAGGACCGCGGCCTCATCCAGTACCTGATGCGCCACCGGCACACGACGCCCTTCGAGATGTGCGAGATCAAATACCATGTGAAGCTGCCGATCTTCGTGGCGCGGCAGTGGATCCGGCACCGCACCGCCAACGTGAACGAGTACTCCGCGCGCTACTCGATCCTGGACAACGAGTTCTATCTGCCGGCGCCCGAGCAGATCGCCGCGCAATCGAAGAGCAACCGCCAGGGCCGCGGCGACCAGCTCACGCAGGCCGAGACCGCGCGCGTGCTCGATCTCCTGCGCGAGGATGCGCTCCGCGCCTATCGGGATTACGCGACGCTCCTCAACACGGACGAAGCCGGCGCCGTCATCGATCCCGACCGCCAGGGCCTGGCGCGCGAGCTCGCGCGCATGAACCTCACGCTCGGCTTTTATACCCAGTGGTATTGGAAGACGGATCTCTACAACCTGCTCAACTTCCTGAGCCTGCGCGCCGATGTGCACGCGCAGTACGAGATCCGCGCCTATGCCGACGTGATGCTGGAGACGCTGGAGCGTTGGGTCCCGCTCACGGCCGAGGCCTTTCGCCAGTATCGGCTCGGCGGCGCGCATCTCTCGGAGAAAGGCCTCGCCGTGGTGAAGCGCATGATCGCCGGCGAGCCCGTGAGCCACGCCGAGAGCGGCATGAGCAAGCGCGAATGGACGGAGCTGATGGAGACGCTGGGCCGCGAGGGCTGAGCGCTCACTCCACCACGATCTTCGGCGCCACGCGTTGCGGGCCCCCTGAGAGCTTGGCCCACAGGCGTTCCGCCATGGCGCGGAAGAGCTGCGCGTGCGCGCCTTCGGGGTCGGCGACCACGATCGGCTTGCCGCCGTCGGAGGTCTCGCGGATCGCGATGTCGAGCGGTACCTCGCCCAGGAAATCGGTGCCGAGCTTTGCGGCCTCGCGCCGGGCGCCGCCGTGGCTGAAGATCTCGCTGCGCTCGCCGCAATGCGGACAGAGGAAATAGCTCATGTTCTCCACGATGCCGAGCACGGGCACGTCGACCTTGAGGAACATGTTGAGGCCCTTGCGGGCATCGAGAAGCGCGATGTCCTGCGGCGTCGAGACGATGACCGCGCCGGAGAGCGGCACCTGCTGCGCCATCGTGAGCTGGGCGTCGCCGGTGCCGGGCGGCAGATCGACCACCAGGATGTCGAGCTCGCCCCATTCGACGTCGCGCAGCATCTGCTGGATGGCGCTCATGACCATGGGGCCGCGCCAGATCATCGGCGTTTCCTCCGGCACCAGGAAGCCCATGGACATGCACTTGATGCCGTAGTTCTGCATCGGCTCCAGCGCGCGCCCGTCGCGCGAGGTGGGCTTGCCCGCGATCCCCATCATGCGGGGCATCGAGGGACCATAGATGTCGGCGTCCAAGATCCCGACCTTGCGGCCGTTGGCGGCGAAGGCGAGCGCCAGGTTGACGGCGACGGTCGATTTGCCGACACCGCCCTTGCCCGAGGCCACCGCGACGATGGTCTTGACGCCGGGCACCAGGGCCTTGCCCGCTCCTGTGCCGCCATGGGGAGCATGGCCGCGCGTCGGCGATTGAGCGGGCGCTCCGACGCGCCCGGGCTTCGCCTCGGCCGTGAGCACGGCGGTGACGGAGAGCACGCCCTCCAGCCGCTCCACCGCGCGCTCCGCCGCTTTGCGCAGCGGCTCGAGCTTGGGACCGCGCTGGGGATCGACTTCGATCGCAAAGCCGACGTGGCCCTCGCGCACCTGCACGCCGGAGATCATCCCGAGGCTGACGATGTCTTGGCTGCGGTCGGGGTCGATGACCTGCCGGAGCGCGGCCAACACACGGTCTTGCGTCACCGCGCTCATCGGCATCGATCCTTCATTTCCTTGACAATATCCCGCTTCGCCCGATCATCCCGGCAACGCCGCGCCGATCCGGCAGCCCAGCGGAAATCGATCGCTGTCATATAGGGGATCGCACGCGATTTGCAAAGGCGACGGCCTTTGCGCGTCAGTAGGAAAGGCCTTCGGGCGATGCCGTGGACCAATCAGAGCGGCGGCGGTGGCGGCCCATGGGGCGGCGGCCAGAGTCCGTGGGGACGCCCCTCACAAGGCCCCAAGGTGGAGGACATCATCAAGCGCAGCCAGGAGAAGCTGCGCGGCGTGCTGCCGGGCGGGTTCGGCAGCATGCCGGGCTTCCTGATCATCCTGGTGATCGCGATCCTGCTCTGGGGATTCAGCGGCGTCTACCAGGTCCAACCGGACGAGCTCGGCGTGGTCTTGCGGTTCGGCGCCGTCAACCGGATCGCGCTCCCGGGGTTGCGCTATCACATACCCGCGCCCGTCGAGTCCGTGGAGCGGCCCAAGGTGACGCGCGTCAACCGCGTGGAGATCGGCTTTCGGCTCGGCGATAACGGTCGCACCACCCAGGATCTGCCGAGAGAGTCCTTGATGCTGACCGGCGACGAGAACATCGTCGACATCAATTTCACGGTGTTCTGGGTGATCAGCGACGCGAAGAGATATCTCTTCAATATTCGCGACCCCGATCAGACCGTGAAGGCGGCCGCCGAGAGCGCCATGCGCGAGGTGATCGGCCATACCGAGATCGCGAGCGCGCTCGCGGAGGGCCGCGCCAAGATCGAGATCGATACGCAAAAGCTCTCGCAGGAAATCCTCGATTTTTACGAAAGCGGCATCAGCGTGCAGCAGGTGCAGCTGCAGAAGGTCGACCCGCCGCCGCAGGTGATCGACGCCTTCCGAGACGTGCAGAGCGCCAAGATCGATTTCACGCGGCTGCAGAACGAGGCCGACGCCTACCAGAACGACGTGGTGCCGCAGGCGCAGGGCGAAGCCGCCCGGATCGTGCAGGAGGCCGAAGCCTACAAGGCTCAGATCGTGAACCAGGCGCAGGGCGACGCCCAAAGGTTCATCTCGGTCTATAATGCCTACATCAAGGCACCCGATGTGACCGGGAAACGGCTCTACATCGACACGATCCAGACCATCCTGAAAAACTCCAACAAGATCATTCTCGATCGCGCCGCCTCGAGCTCCGGCGTGCTGCCCTACCTGCCGCTTCCCGAGATAAAGGGCGTAGGCCCTTCTACCGGAGGTCGGGCCGCCGGCGCCGGAGCCAACCCGCCATCGGGCGCCAGCGCCAGGAGTGTCAAGCCATGAACACGCGCGTCGTCGTTCCCGCGGTCGCCGTGGTGGTGGTCCTCGTCATCGTCCTCATGAGCTCGGTCTTCACGGTGCACCAGACCGAGAAGGCATTGGTCAAGCAGTTCGGGAATCCCGTCCGGGTGATCACCGAGCCCGGCCTGCAGTTCAAGATCCCCTTGGTTCAGGACGTCTCTTATTTCGACAACCGGATCCTCGATCTCGAGCCGCCTCAGGAGGAGGTGATCGCCGCCGACCAAAAGCGCCTCGTAGTCGACAGCTATGCGCGCTATCGCATTGCCGATCCTCTGCAATTCTTCCAGCTGGTGAGCACCGAGGCGAACGCGAACACGCGGTTGTCCTCGATCATCAACAGCGCGCTCCGCCGGGTGATCGGCAACGTGCCCTTGGCCTCGGTCGTGGCGGAAAAGCGGGCCGCCGTCATGCAACAGGTGCGAGACGAGGTGAATGCCCAGGCCAAATCCTGGGGCATGGACGTCATCGACGTGCGCATCAAGCGCGCGGATCTGCCGGGCGAGAACAGCGATGCCATCTATCAGCGCATGAAGACCGAGCGGCAGCGCGAGGCTGCGCAATTCCGCGGCGAGGGCAAGCGCGAGGCGCAAAAGATCCACGCCAACGCCGATCGCCAGGTCGTCGAGATCCGGGCGCTCGCCCAGCAACAGGCGGAGATCCTGCGGGGCGAGGGCGATTCGGAGAGTATTCGCATCTATGCCGATGCCTTCAACAGGGACAAGGACTTCTTCGCGCTCTACTGGAGCCTCGAGGCCTATCGGCGCTCGCTCGCCAATGGAGACACCACCTTCGTGCTCTCGCCGGACAGCGAGTTCTTCCGCTTCTTCGGCTCCGCGAGCGGCGTGCCGGAGGCTCAGATCCAGAGCCAGGCCCCAAAGCCCTGACCCCAGGCGCGAATCAGCGGGTGACCGATGCACGACTTGGCGACCGCGCTGGCTCTGGTGCTGGTGATCGAGGGCATCGCCGTGGCGCTCGCTCCCGAGGCGGTGAAACGCGCCGCGCTCCGGATGACCGCGGTCCCGGCGGCGGCGCTGCGCCTGGGCGGGTTGGCGGCAGCCTGTCTTGGCGTGGCGGCGGTGTGGCTTATTCGGCGCTAGCCGTTGACACTGGCGCGGCCGGGGCCAATCGGGTGGTTTGCCGCATCTGCGGTCACCAATTATTATGAGGTTCGGCTATCATGATGCCTCGGGCGCACCCCTCTTTGGCTTGGAGCACACTTACTTGACCCCCCTTAACGCTTGGCTGAAGCGCGCCGCGGCGCTTGTGCTCGTTGGAGCCCTCGTTGCTTTGCCGGGCGGTTTCGCCCGAGCTAAGGCCGGACCGGAGAGCTTCGCCGATCTTGCCGCCAAACTCCTGCCGGCCGTGGTGAACATCTCCACGACCCAGACCATCAAATCCGACAAGACCGCGCGCGGGCCCGACCTGCCGCAATTCCCGCCGGGCTCGCCGCTCGACGATCTGTTCAAGGATTTCCTGGATCGCAATCAAAAGAACGGCCAGAACGGACGGCCGGACAGCTCGCCCCATCGCGCGACCTCGCTGGGCTCCGGTTTCATCATCGACCCCTCCGGCCTGGTGGTGACGAACAATCACGTGATCGCCGATGCCGACGAGATCACCGTGACCTTGCAGGACAACACGAACCTCAAGGCCGAGGTCGTGGGCCGCGACACCAAGGTCGATCTGGCACTCCTTCGGGTCAAACCAACCAAGCCGCTCCCGGCGGTCAAATTCGGCGACAGCGATCAGACCCGCGTCGGCGACTGGGTGATGGCGATCGGCAATCCCTTCGGACTCGGCGGTACCGTGACCGCGGGCATTCTGTCCGCTCGCGGCCGCGACATCAGCGCCGGCCAGTACGACGACTTCCTGCAGACCGACGCCTCGATCAACCGAGGCAACTCGGGCGGCCCCATGTTCAACATGAACGGCGACGTGATCGGGGTGAACACCGCGATCTATTCGCCCTCGGGCGGGTCGATCGGCATCGGCTTCGCGATCCCCGCCAATATGGCGCGGCCGGTGATCGAGCAGATCAAGGACTACGGTCACCCCCGCCGCGGCTGGCTGGGCGTGCGGATCCAAGGCGTCACGGACGAGATCGCGGAGAGCCTCGGCCTCGACAAGCCACGCGGCGCGCTCATCGCCAGCGTGAACGACGGCGGACCCGCCCAGAAGGGCGGCATCCAGCCCGGCGACGTCGTGCTGAATTTCGATGGCAAGGACATTCCCGACGTGCGTCAGCTGCCGCGTATCGTGGCAGAGACGCAGATCGACAAGAGCGTCAAGGTGACGGTCTGGCGCAAGCGCAAGGAGGAGGCGGTCGACGTCAAGGTTGGCGAGCTCGACGAGAGCGATCAGGTCGCCGCCGCCGACACCAGCAAGCAGAGCACCACGCCCCCCGACGATACCCCCTCGGTCAAGACCCTGGGCCTGTCGCTCTCCAACATCACGCCCGACCTGCGCACGAAGTTCTCGCTGGCCGACGATGCCGCGGGGGTCGTGGTGGTCGACGTGCAAAACAATAGCCCCGGCTCGGAAAAGCAGCTCAAGGCCGGCGACATCATCGTCGAGGTCGCGCAAGAGGAGGTCAAATCTCCCTCCCAGGTCGTCGACAAGATCGAGGAGGCCAAGAAGGCTGGCCGCAAATCCGTGTTGATGCTGATCGATCGCGCGGGCGAGCTCGGCTGGAAAGCGCTCCGCATCGACGGCAAGGGCTGAGCCTAGCCCCGTTTGATCTCGGCCTCGCGGTATCCCTGGGCGTAGAGCAGCGCCGTCAGATCCGCATGATGGATCCGATGGCGCGCGTGCTCGTCCGCGATCGGCTTGGCATGATAGGCGATGCCTAGTCCGGCCGCTTCCAGCATCGAGAGATCGTTTGCGCCGTCGCCGACCGCGAGCGTCTGCGCCAGAGTGAGGCGTCGGTCGGCGGCGAGCGCGTTCAGCATCGCGAGCTTCGCGTCGCGGCCGAGGATCGGCTCTTGGACCGTGCCCTCGATCCGGTCGCTCGATATCACCAACTCGTTGGCGATCTCGACGTCGAAGCCGAGCCGCGCCCGCACCGGCCGGGTGAAACGGCGAAATCCGCCGGAGACCAGCGCGGTATAAGCGCCCGCCGCGCGCATCGTCGCCACCAGCTCGGCGGCGCCGGGATTGATGCGGATGCGCCCGGCGGCCTGGTCGAGCGCGCTGACGGGAGCCCCGCGGAGCAGCGCCACCCGCTCGCGCAGCGCCGCCGCGAAGTCGATCTCGCCGTTCATCGCCCGACGCGTCACTTCCGCGATGCCCGGACCCAGACCCAGGATATCCGCGAGCTCGTCCAACATCTCGTTGGCGATGACCGTCGATTCCATGTCGGCGACCAGCAGCCGCTTGCGGCGCTCCGCGCGCGGCTGCGCCACCAGATCGAGCGGAAGCGCCCCGATCTCGCGGGCGAGCGCCACGCGCACCGCCGCCTCCGCTTGATCGGGATCGACACCCTCGAAGCCGAGGTCGGCCGCCCGCTCGGCCGCGAGCCAATCCACGGGCTCGAGGCGAGCGCCGAGCGGCTCCAACGCATCGCGCGCGGCGCGCAATACGCGCGGCCACTCGGCGATCCCCTCGCTGCCCGCGATGAGTGTCAGAACGCCTTCGGACATCGAGGCTTTATCGGCGCTTGACGCCGACATGGCAAGACGGAGGGCGCTCGTCCACCGGGAGAATTGCGCGGGCGATCGACAGCCTGTGTATGTTCGGTGGCCATGACGACGGTTCCCATCCTCTTGATCACCGGGCCGACCGCGAGCGGAAAGTCGCGGCTGGCGATCGCCGTCGCGCAGGAATTCCGGGGCACCGTGATCAACGCCGACAGCATGCAGATCTATCGCGATCTGGCGGTGCTGACGGCGTGGCCGGGTGCGGCGGAACTCGAGCGCGTGCCGCACCGCCTCTTCGGCGTGCTCGATGCCTCCGAGCTCTGCTCCGCGGCAAGATGGCTCGGGCTCGCGGAAGCCGAGATCGATGCCGCCGCTCGCGAAGGCCGGCTGCCGGTCGTGGTCGGCGGCACGGGTCTTTATTTAAAGGCGCTGCTGAGGGGCCTGGCTCCCGTGCCGGAAATTCCCGCGGAAGTGCGCCGCGCGGCTCGCGCGCTTCACGGGGAGCTCGGCGGCGAGAAATTCCACGCGGCTCTTGCCGAGCGCGATCCGGAGGCGGCGGCGCGGCTCAATCCCGCCGATCGCCAGCGCCTCACGCGCGCTTATGAGGTGGTGGCCGCGACCGGCCGATCTCTGGCGGAGTGGCAGCGCGCGCAGAGGCGCGCGACGCGGCCTGGCGTCGCTGCCGTCGTGCTGCTGCCGCCCCGCGAGACCCTCTATGCCGCCATCGATGCCCGTTTCCAGGCGATGGCTGGAGCGGGCGCCCTTGAGGAGGTGCGGGCGATCATGGCCCGTGAGCTTTCTGCGGACCTTCCCGCCCTCAAGGCCGTCGGCCTGCGGGAGCTCGCCCGGCACGCTCGGGGCCAGATGACGCTCGAGGCCGCGATCTCCGAGGCTCAGCAGGCAAGCCGGCGCTATGCCAAGCGGCAGATGACCTGGCTCCGGACCCAGTTGCCGCCTGCCGCGGAGGTCCCGACCCACCGGGTCGACGCGCAATTTTCGGAAAGTCTGCTGCCGGAAATATTTGCATTTATTCGTCACTTTTTATTGACCGCCTCCCCGCAAGCTGGCTAGTTTGGCCCCCTCGCGCGGGACGGGAGGCTTGCGGCCGTGCCGCTGTCCCTGGAGGCAGCGGAAAAACGCCGCGTCCCGCGCGCCTTTTTTTGCGCATTCTGACGAGGAGAGGTGTCATGTCGGCAGCGGCAATGCCTGGTGCGGAAATGGTCATCAAGGCCCTGGTGGATCAGGGCGTTGATGTCGTTTTCGGTTACCCGGGCGGCGCGGTATTGCCGATCTACGA
>DASZHJ010000129.1:0-2021 GCA_035938015.1 Allostellaceae bacterium | reverse complement strand
ACCCAGAAGACGATCATGAGCTCGGGCGTCGCGCGCACGCACTCGATCAGTGCCGTTGCGGCGTGCCGAAGACCGGGCGGCCCATAGACGCGGGCGAGCGCAAGCGGCGCGGCGGCGAGGCCGCCTACGACGATCGAGACGATCGCGAGCAGCCACGACCGGCCGAGTCCGGTCAGGAGGAACAGCCAGGAGCTCTCGATCGGCGCCCAGTCGAGACCAACGACCACGCGCAGCGCGAGAATGAGCATGACCCCGCACGCAGTACGCCAGATCAGGAGCTTCGCTCGGGGCGAGCGCAGCCCATGCCATCGCTCGGGACCGCGCTTCGTCATCGCGCGGCCACTCGGCGTTGCAGGATCGTCATCGCCCCGATCACCGCCAGCGCCACGAGGACATAGAGCGCTGTCGCCGCCGTCGCGGCCTCGAAGCCGCGGAAGGTCTCGACGTTGATCTCCTGGGTCTGGTAGGTGAGGTCCTGAACCGCGATCAGCGCGACTATGGAGGAATTCTTGATCACGGACACGTATTGCGTGGTCATCGGCGGGATCACGATGCGCACGGCCTGAGGCAGGATCACGTAGCGGAAGACCTGCCAGTAGCCGTGGCCGAGCGCGAGGCCGGCGTCGAGCTGACCGCGCGCGACCGAGCGGATGCCGGCCCCGGTGACGTCGGCGATGTAGGCGCTCTGGTGCAAGATCAGACCGAGCAGCGCCGCCGCGATCGTTGGCATGCTCAGCACGAAATAGAAGAAAAACACCTTCACCAGCAGCGGCAGATTGCGCAGCAGCTCCGTGTAGGCCGAGGTCAGCTTGCGCAGAAAGAACGACGGCGTCGAGCCCAGACACCCGACAAGCACCCCGATCGCCGTGCTTCCGACAATGCCGAGCGCGGAGATCCAGACCGTCACCAGGAGCCCGCTCCAGAGCGCCGCCCGGTACTGCCAGAGGATGTGCCAGTCCATCGCCGGCGCTCGCGAACCGCGTACGCGCTCTATTGCAACGTATAGGACTTATCGCCCAGCAAGGCGTCGAGAAAGCTCGGGGGAAGCTCCTTCCAGGGGTCGTCGGCTTGGCCGATTTCCATGACGCGCGACTGGATCTCGCCGGCATCGCCCATGCGGAAGTTGACGTCGATGCCGTACCACTTCTTGTATAGCTTCTGCAGCGTACCCTCGACCCACATGCGCTGCAGCCCCCAGTTGAGCCAGTTCCGCCACTTGGATTCGTCCTGGCGGACCATGATGGAATCGGGCGACGTGGTCCATGGTGCCGTCACGGCGAGCCCGCCCGACTGGGCGAACCGGTGCGCGCTGAACTCGTTGGTGAGGACCGCGTCCACATCGCCCTTCTTCACCGCCACGATGACGCTGGACTCCTCGGGATAGAGCTTGAACTGCGCATCCGGGTGCTGAATTTTCCAGCTCGCGACGAAGCCGTTGCCCTGGGTGCTGCCGATGATCTTGCTCGGCGAATAATAGTCGTCGACTTTCGTGCTTTGACCCTCCCGCACGAGCAACACGCCGTTGTCGGAGATGTAGCTGTACGTGAAATCGACCACCTCGTTGCGCACCTTGTTGGGGGTGGTGATGGCGATCTCCGCGTCGATCCTGCCCGTCCGCAGCAGGGGAACTCGCGAGGACGCGGTGATCTGCACGAATTCGATGCCAACGCCGAGCCGTTTCGCAAGGTAGCGCGCGACGTCCGCGCAATATCCCAATACATTGCCTTGCGCATCGAGATAGCCGCTGGGCGGCGAGTCGTAGGTGATGCCCGCGATGAGCTTGCCGCGCTTGAGCACGGTCTCCAGGGTCGGGTCCGCGCGCAGCGGCGTCGCGCTCGCGAGCATCACGCCCGCCAGGGCCAACGATGTCATCGCCACTCGTGCAAACCCGCGGCACATGGTCCCCATGGCTTGCCTCCTTCCGAACCCGTGTCGTCAGCGCTGCCCCAGCGCTGCCTTGAGCCGCGCGAACACCGTCAGCGCATTGGTCTCGAAGATCTTGGTTCGGTCGGCGGCGCTCA
>DASZHJ010000128.1:0-6452 GCA_035938015.1 Allostellaceae bacterium | reverse complement strand
CACCGACGCCCAAGCCGTTTCCCTGGCTGTCCGCCTCTCCTGCTACTTCGGCGCGGTGTTCCTCGCCTACGGCGTGGTCGTGCCCTATTTCCCCGTTTGGCTGCACGCTCGGGGGCTCTCGCCGGTCGAGATTTCGACCGTCACCGCGGCGCCGCTGTTCGTGCGCGTCCTTTTCACGCCGACCGTGCTTCTACTCGCGGACCGGCTGCAGAACTACCGCGCCGTCCTCATCGCCATGTCGTGGAGCGTGCTGGCGCTAGCCCTCGGGTTGAGCGCGGTCTCCGGCTTCTGGGCGATACTGGCGCTGGGTGTCGCCTTTCTGCTCGCTCTCGGAACATGCTCGCCGCTCGTGGACACGTTTGCCGTTGCCGGCGTGCGCACCGCGGGCCTCGATTACGGACGCATGCGGCTGTGGGGCTCGATCACCTTCATCGCTGCGAACTTCGTCGGCGGCGTTCTCATCGAAGCTCTCGGCGGTGGCTTCGGCATCTGGCTGATCGCGTTCGCCGCGGCGCTCGCCGTTGTGGCAGCGCTCATGCTCCCCCCGCCGCCGGGGCGCGCGCCCACGCGTGCCGCGCTGTCGCTCGCTAACTGGCGCCGGTCGTTCCCGGTGCGGCTGCTGAGCTCGCGGCTGTTCCTGCTGTTCCTGGTGGCGATCGGATGCACGCATGGCGCACACGCGACCTTCTACACTTTCGGTGCTCTGCACTGGCAGGCGCAAGGCCTTTCGGCCGCGTGGGTCGGCGTGCTTTGGGCGATCGGAGTGACGGCTGAGGTCGTCCTGTTCGCGTTCTCGGCGCCCGTCGTGCGCCGCTTCAGCGCGGCGCAGCTCATTGTCGCCGGTGCCGGCGGCGCGCTCGTGCGCTGGACCGCCATGGCGTTCGATCCGCCGCTCGCGCTGCTCGTGCCGCTGCAGACGCTGCACGCGCTCACCTACAGTGCCGCGCATCTCGGCGCCATCCTGTTCATCACGCGCGCGGTGTCGCCCAAGGGGCAGGGAAGCGCACAGGCCTTCTATTCGGTGATTGCCGCCGGCGTCATTCTCGGCATCGTCGGCCTCATCTCGGGCGCTCTCTATGAGTCCCTCGGCGGTCGCGTCTATCTCGTACCCGCGACCGTGTCGCTTGTTGGGCTGGCCGCCGGACTCCTGCTCATGAAGGAATGGAGGGGCGGGCTGGTGTGGCGCGAGGAAGAGCTTCCCCCGGTTCCTAGCCCCACAAATCCGGCAGCGGTGGGCTGATCACGCCATCTTTGATCGCGAGCCCAGGCTCGCGGTCGTGCGCGAGTAGCAGCGGGCCGTCGAGATCGACCCAATCGGCATCATTGGCGAGCAGCAGCGCCGGCGCGGCGGCAAGCGAGGTCGCCACCATCGACCCGACCATGATCTTGAGCCCGCGTGCCTTCGCGCCGCGCGCCATGGCGAGCGCTTCGGTGAGGCCGCCGGTCTTGTCGAGCTTGATGTTGACGGCATCGTAGCGGGAGGCGAGGCGGTCGAGATCGGCGCTGCTGTGTGCGCTTTCGTCCGCGCAGATCGGAACGGGGTGAGGAACGTGCGCGAGCATCTCGTCTGCGCCCTCGGGCAGCGGCTGCTCGATCAACTCGAGCCCTGAACGCGCAGCCGCGTCGAGGAACGGCGCCAGCATCTCCGCCGTCCACGCCTCGTTTGCATCGGCGACGAGGCGAGCATCCGGCCGTGCCGCCCGTACCGCTCCGATGCGCTCAGGGTCGCCGGCGCCGCCGAGCTTGAGCTTGAGGAGCTTCAGGTGCGGGACCGCGCGTGCCGCTGCCGCCATGGCTTCGGGTGTGGCGAGGCTCAAGGTGTAGCAGGTGAGGGCGGGTCGCGGGGCTGGGAGCCCGGCCAGTGCCCACGCGCGCTTTCCAGCCCGCTTGGCCTCGAGGTCCCACAGCGCGCAATCGAGCGCGTTGCGCGGGGCTCCGGGCGGCAGCAGCTCTGGCAGGCGCGACCGGTCAATCGGGCCCGGCAGCGCCCGCAGCGCCGCAAGGCTCGCCTCCACCGTCTCGCCGTAGCGCGCGTAGGGCACGGCCTCGCCGCGTCCGGTCAAGTGGCCGTCCGACACGATCGCAACGATGACGTTTGCTTCGAGCTTTGCCCCGCGGGCGATGACGAACGGGCTCGCGAGCGGCCAGCTCTCCCCGGCGACCTCGATCAGCTGGGTTTCACCGTGCGGCATGGCGTTGGCGTGCCGGGACTTGGACGTAAGGCTTGGGCGCCTTCAGGCGATGCGGCCGTAAGCGTGCGCGAGGAAGAGATACACACGGCCTGCGTCGGAGACGAGATGCGACTGCGTCGTGTGGCCCGAGGGATCTCTCAGATCGGATTCGGAAATGATCCGCTCGAAGTCGGCGAGATAGCGGCCGACGGTCCGCCCGAGCTCCGGCTCGGCGCGGCAGCGATGGGCGACCTCGTCGAACAACGTGCGGCCCTGCTCGCTGTAGATCGAGCGCACCATGACGCCGCGCTGGCCTGCCCTGAGGCGCGTCCAGATGGCGGCCGAGGTCGCAGTATCGAGGGCGCGTGCGATGGCCGCGAGATCGAGGTTGAACGCCGTCTGGGCGCCGCCGCTGCCGCCGTGCGCTGCGCCGTCCTCGTCCCTTGAGGCGCGCGCCAGTAGATCGCCGAGCGACCAGCCTTCGCGGCCGTCGGATCCTGGGCCTGGACGGCCGCCGGGGCCCCGTGGCCGCTCCTGCCGGCCACCCATCTCCTGCGCGATGGTGGATGAGAGCGAGGTGAGCGAGCGGGCCGCCTCCTGGCCGCCCAAGGGCTGCGTCACGTCGCGCTGGGCGGCGGTGCGCGCCGTGAGCGCAGAGAGCTGGTCGAGCGCCTTGATCTGGTCCTGCAGCGCACGGCGCATGCTCTCGGAGCTTTCCTGCGCCGCGATCGGCAGCCGCTCCATTTGCTCGCGCAGGCGTCCTTGCTCGGCCGCGATCTGGGCCGCGGCGCGCGAAGCGTGCTGGCGCATCTCCTCGGACGTCGAGGCGAAGCGGTTTGTCATGGTGCCGAGTTCGGACGTCATGGCGCTCGACACCGTCGATAGCCGGTTGCGCAGGTCTTCGAGCGTCCGCTCGCTTGCGGCAGTCGTGTTGGCGCGCATGCGCTCGAGCTCGGTGCGGGCGCGGATGTCGGCCTCCGACAGCGATCCCTCGATGGAGCTGGAGTAGCCCTCGACGAAGGTGGCAAACTCGCTGGCCTTGCCGGAGAGCTGCTCGAGCGTGCGCGACAGGTCCGCGTGGCGGTTCTGCAGCGTCTTGTCGATCTTGAAGTTGACCGTTTCCAGCGCGTTGGCCGCCTTGACGATCGACTGCCCCTGGTTCTCGAAGCGGCCGGTGATGCCGCTGATCTGCCCGAGCAGGTTCTCGGAGATGTTTTTCAGCATCTCCGATTGGCTCGCGAGGCCCTCCATGGCCTTCATGGACTGGCGCGAGATGTTCTCGCTCGCCCGGCGCACGGAGTTGATGCCGTGCATCAGCGCCTCGTCGAGGTCGGTCGCCTGCTTGCCGATGGTCTCGCGGAAGCTGAGGGCATGCGCGTCGAGCGCGCTCGTGAGGTGGTGCGTCTTGTCGACCACCGCGGTATCGATGGCGGCGGTGGAGCGCATGATCGATTCATCGAACATGCGCAGCCGCTCGGCGAAGGCATCATCGAGCGACTTCGTGCGCTCGATGAGATGATGATCCAGCGCCTGCGCACGGTTGGCGAGAGCGCTATCGAGCGCGATCGCGTACTCCTCGAAGACGGTCTGCAGGTTCTCGGTGCGGTTGACGAGCGAGGTATCGAGCTGCAGGAGCTGGTCGTCGAGGTTTGCCTGCAACTGCTCGGCGCGGCTGCCGAGCGCGCCCGCGAGAGCGGACGTGTAGGTCTCGAGCATGGCCTGGAGCTGCTCGGTGCGCCCGCCAACGGCCGACTCCAGGCTGCCGACGCTCGTCGCCAGCGAGCCCTCGAGCGAGGTGAGGTTCTCGCTTGCGCCGGAGATGATCTGTGCGAGCTTCACCTGCTGATCGGAGAGCTTGTCCATCAGCACCGGGATTTCGCCGCCCAGCCGCTGAAGCGATTCGGTGATGCTGTCGCTCGTGTTGACGAGCGCGTGGCGCTCTCCGGAAAGCTCCTGGATCAGGCCGCGGATCTTGCGCTCGTTCTCCTCATAGGAGCGCTCCAGCAGCGTGACCTCGTTGTGGACCATCGCCTCGAGCTCGCCGGCACGGCCGAGCGCGCGCGAGATCGCATCGTTCATAAACGAGACTTGGCGGCGGACCGCCTGCCCGAGCGAGGCCGCCGATTGCTCTGCGAGCCGGTCGGGTTCGGCGAGGCGGATCGCCACCTCGGTCATCGTCGAGGAGCGCAGGCGAAGCTCCTCCGTGCGCCATGCGAGCAGAGCCAGCAGCCACAGCACGCTGATCGGCAGCACGATGGCCGCGATCGTGAAGAACGTCGTCGGCCGGGACACGAGGTCGATGAGGCCCAGCACGGGTGCATCGGAGCGCAGCGCCACGATGCCGAAGGCGATGCTTATGGCCGCCCAGATGATGCTGACGGTGCCAGCAAACTTGAACGGGGTGTTCGAGGGCTTCTGCTGCAGCGCGTAGATGAGGCCGCCGATGCTGGGTCCGTCATCGTTGGCGGCGATGCGGTTGCGCGAAGGGCCGGCCGGGCGGCGGCGGGCGACGCGGCGACGCTGCGGCCGGGGCGCCTCGGCGTCGGCCGGGACTTCGAGCTTATCGGATGGGGGCGCCTCGGGCAGGCTCGGCGGAGTGGGAGGCGTGGGCTGAGCAGCTTTGTCCTCCGTCAAAACGGGGGGCTCCGGAGGTGCTGACGGTGCGTCGGAAAGGGTGGATAGCTTGCTCATGTCCATGCCGCCCCCGTGGCCGCCCCCGCGCGTTGCCGGGGTCGTCGGTGGCTTGGCTGCGGTTCGGGAGCTTTTTTTGCCGGGGAGCGGCGGCGGCAGCAGAGACTGGGCCGGCTCGGCGGTGCCGGATTGCTCGCTTGCCTTATCGGAAGCGGCAGCGCCGCTCGGAAGCGACAGGGTCGGTTCAGGCTTGCCTTCGGCGTCGTCGCGGGCGCTGAGCTTGCTGTTCTTGTCTTGAGCCATTCGCCCCGTCCCAGGAAAGCCGCTCTTGCGGTCTTCCGCCACCCCTTCGGCCGTGCTCTCGGCGCCCGGCTTCAAAGCATTGAAGCCGAACATTTGGCCCGGTTCAGGGGCCAAGTCCGAAAGCACACTGCGAAAACTGCAAATCCACCCGTCGGTCAATGATTTGGCGAGACTTTAGGGCAAAACGAAGGTTCTCCGCCGGACCCGCCATGAATCCAAGTTTCCCCGATTCGGTCGAAGGTTAATGCTCGACTTGAGGAAGTGCAATTTACTGGCACTTATATCCTGTGTGTGAGGGTTCCACCCCGGAAGCCGGTGCTCAAACCTAGGCCCCCGCGGGGCCCGCCAGGTCCAACATGGAAGCCGCTGCTAAAGTCTACCGCCTGCAAGAAGCTGGAGCTGCAACTCGATCCGAGCCAGCGCTCGACCTTGTGCATTTGCGTCGCTTCACGCTCGGCGATCAGGCCCTCGAGCTGGAGATACTCGGCCTCTTCATCACCCAGGCGCCGATCACGCTTGCTGCGCTCAAATCAGCCATCACGGAGCGGGATTGGAGGATCGCGGCGCACACCCTCAAGGGTTCGGCTCGTGCCGTGGGTGCCTGGCCTGTGGCGCGGATCGCCGAGCGCGCCGAGGGGCTGAGCCGCCGCAAAGACCCTTCCGCTTGCGAGAGCACGGTGCAGGACTTGGCGGACGCGCTGAGCGAGGCCAGCGCCTTCATCGCCGAGTTCAATTCCGCGGCCTAGTTTCAACGGCTTGGCCTCCCCGATTGCCTGCACCTTCGTACTGGTACCGGCGCCCTTGAATTCGGGGCTTGCGCCGAATATTGATGCACAGCTATCGGCGCGCCGCAGCGAACCCGCTCCGGCGCGCCAAAGCGCCAATATTCGCGCCTCTAGGGGAGCCGTCACGCTCGCATGGTCAAGATCACCTTCATTCAGCCTGACAACAGCGAGCAGGTGGTCGAGTGCGAGCCGGAGATGACCCTCATGGAGGCGGCAAAGCTGAACAGCGTGCCGGGCATCGAGGCCGAATGTGGGGGCGCCTGCGCCTGCGCCACGTGTCACGTTTACGTGGACGAGGCATGGCGCGATAAAACCGGGGTTCCATCGCAGATGGAAGAGGACATGCTCGACTTCGCCTTCGACGTCCGCGAAGTGAGCCGGCTCTCCTGCCAGATCAAGCTGAAGCCAGAGCTCGACGGGCTGGTCGTGCGCGTTCCGGCAAAGCAGTTCTAGATGCGCGCGGCCCAAGGCAAGGCACTGCCATGAACATAGAGGCGCAAGCCGCACAGCCCGGCGGCCCGACCGAGACGGACGCCGTCATCATTGGTGCCGGCCCCATCGG
>DASZHJ010000127.1:0-19899 GCA_035938015.1 Allostellaceae bacterium | reverse complement strand
GGCCTCGGCATGCTGGTCGTGGAAATCCGCAAGGTCCTGCTCGCCGGCCTCGCCGATATCGGTCGCGGAGGCGTAGGGGATCATCACGGTATCCGCCACGCGCTTCTCGGCGAGCATGCGGTAGAAAGCGTCCACCAGCGGTTTCGGCGCCGTGGCGCCCGCGCCTACCCCATCAGCCAGGGCGCCGCGCACCAGATCATTGCGCACGCTCGCCTCGTATTGCGCGACCGACATTCGGTTGTTGCTAAGGACGTCCTGGTAGCGCCGGCGATCGAATTGTCCGGCGGCATCGTGGAAGACGGGGTCGGCGAGGATCGTGGCGCGCACGGCATCGTCGCTGACCGCGAGCCGGAGCCTGGCTACTTCCTGGGTCATCAGGCTGTCGTCGATGAGCCGATCCAGCTGATCGTCGACGACGCCGAGCTGCTTGGCCTGCTCGATGTCGAAGCTGGGCCCGTAGGTCTGGCGCAGGGTCTGCACCTGCGTGCGGACGGCGGCCGCGAGCTCCTCCGAGCGGATCTTCGTGTTGCCCACGGTGGCGATCGTGCTGTCGACGCTGCGGTCGTTGAGCCAGCTCCCGATGCCCCAGAACCCGAAGGCGACGATCAGGATCGCGAACAGGAGCTTGACGACGAGGGAACCGGCTCTGGAGCGGATGGCTTGCAGCATGATGAGGGGCTTTCGTGAGCGCGGCGGATCATAGTGAGCGACGCCCGCACCTGGCAACTTAACAAAAAGCCATGAGTTTGCGGGCGGATCGGGCCCGAACCTCGCCACTGGCGGCGGGCGCGCGCGCCGTGGTAGAGCGGGTGGGGTGACGGAGGTCGCGCGTGCGCAAGCTGATCGCGGGCAACTGGAAGATGAACGGGCTCCGGTCCGAAGGCCTGGCGCTGGCGCGCGCCTTGGTGGCGCGGGCGGCGGCGGGCGATCCGCCGGATTGCGCGCTCGCGGTCTGCCCGCCCGCGACGCTGCTGATCCCGGTCGGCGATACGCTGCGCGGCAGCGGCATCGCGCTTGGCGCCCAGGATTGCCACGCCGAGCCCAAGGGGGCGCATACCGGCGATATCAGCGCCGTCATGCTGAAGGACGCGGGCTGTGCCTACGTCATCGTTGGCCATTCCGAGCGGCGCGCCGAGCACGGCGAGACCGATGCGACCGTCCGTGGCAAGGCGGGTGCGGCGCACGCGGCGGGGCTGGTGCCGATCCTGTGCGTGGGCGAGACGCTGGCGGAGCGGGAGGCCGGCGACACGCTCGCGGTGATCGAGCGCCAGCTCGAGGGCTCGCTGCCCGAGGGCGTGAAAGCGCCGCAGATCGTGATCGCCTACGAGCCGGTTTGGGCGATCGGCACCGGCCGCACGCCGACCGCGGCGGAGGTGGCGGTCGCGCATGCGCGGATCCGCGCGCTGCTCGGAGAGCGGGTCAAGGATGGCACGGCGGTGCCGATCCTCTACGGCGGCTCGGTCAAGCCCTCGAACGCGCGGGAGCTGCTGTCGGTCGACAATGTCAACGGCGCGCTGGTCGGCGGCGCCAGCCTCGATGCCGCCGAGTTCTGGGCCATCGCGCAGACGAGCCCATAGCAGGGGACCGAAACCAGATGGAACAGAAGCCAGATGACAAGGGCGAGCAGACCGACTAAACCTCCCGCCTGCTTTCTGGCTTCAGACTTCTGATTTCTGGCTTCTCACCCCCATGCAAACCGTCCTCCTCGTCATTCATCTGATGATCGCCGTGGCGCTCGTCGGTACCGTGCTGCTGCAAAAGAGCGAGGGCGGCGCGCTCGGGATCGGCGGCGGCGGCATGTCGGGCTTCATGACGGGGCGCTCGACGGCGAACCTCCTGACCCGCACCACCGCGATCCTCGCGGGCGCCTTCTTCGCCACCAGTATCCTCCTGGTGATCCTGGCGGCGCACCGGAACGAGGCGCACTCGATCCTGGAGCAGACCGGACCCGCCACCGCACCCTCGGCGCCCGCGCCGGCACCCGCCGTGCCGGGGGCGCCGCAGCCCCCGCCCTCCGCACCCGGCGCCCCGCAACCGCCCGCCGCACCAGCGGCACCGCAGCCGCCCGCGCAGCAGTAGAGCGCCGCGCGATAGCCTACGACTCCGCGGAATCCCGCGGCAACTCGCACGCACCGAGGGCTGGCGGGAGATCGTATCGCCCTGGCGGGCGCGCGCGGGCCTTGAGCGGAGCCGCAGAATTCAGCGGTTGCGGCGGTGCAAAATGCCTTGCCGATCCAGCGCTGTTGTGCCGGCCCCCCTGCCTCCTGTAAACTGAAATTCCATGACGCGGTACATCTTCATTACCGGCGGCGTGGTCTCCTCCCTGGGCAAGGGTCTCTCCGCGGCGGCGCTGGGCGCGCTCCTGCAGGCGCGCGGATTTCGCGTGCGGCTGCGGAAATTTGATCCCTATCTCAACGTCGATCCGGGGACCATGAGTCCCTACCAGCACGGCGAGGTCTACGTCACCGACGACGGCGCCGAGACCGATCTCGACCTCGGGCACTACGAGCGCTACACCGGCGTTGCCACGCGCCGGAGCGACAGCGTTACCACCGGCCGCATCTATTCCAACGTGATCGCGCGCGAACGCCGCGGCGAATACTTGGGCGCCACGGTCCAGGTGATCCCCCACGTCACCGACGCCATCAAGGAATTCATCCAGGCCGATCTGAACGACGAGGATTTCGTGCTTTGCGAGATCGGCGGCACCGTCGGCGACATCGAGAGCCTGCCGTTCCTTGAGGCGATCCGCCAGATGGGCAACGAGCTCGGCCGCGAGCGCGTGCTCTATGTGCATCTGACGCTGGTGCCCTGGATCCCCTCGGCGGGCGAGCTCAAGACCAAGCCGACGCAGCACTCCGTCAAGGAGCTGCTCGGGCTCGGCATCCAGCCGGACATTCTGCTCTGCCGGTGCGAGCGGCCGATCCCCGAGGGCGCCCGCAAGAAGATCGCGTTGTTCTGTAATTTGCGGGAGCCGCGGGTGATCCCCGCGCTCGACGTCGACACCATCTATGACGTGCCGAACGCCTATCACGCCGAGGGCTTCGACCGCGAAGTCTGCAACCACTTCGGCATCGAGGCGGCGGAGCCTCGACTCGGCCAGTGGCAAACCATCGTCTCGCGCATCCGCAAGCCCGAGGGCGAGGTCAACATCGCCGTGGTCGGCAAGTACACGCACCTGAAGGACAGCTACAAGTCTCTGGCCGAGGCGCTCTCGCACGGCGGCATCGCCAACAACATGCGCGTCAACCTGAGCTGGATCGATTCCGAGGTGTTCGAGCGCGAGGACACGGTCCAGCATCTTGAGGGCGTGCACGGGATCCTCGTGCCGGGTGGCTTCGGCGAGCGCGGCTCGGAGGGCAAGATCGAGGCGGCGCGGTTCGCGCGTGAGCGCAACGTGCCCTATTTCGGCATCTGCTTCGGCATGCAGATGGCGGTGATCGAGGCCGCGCGGCACCTGGCCGATCTTCCCGGCGCCAGTTCCACTGAATTCGGACCCTGCCAGGATCCGGTGGTCGGCCTGATGACGGAATGGATGCGCGGCAACGTGCTGGAGAGCCGGAAGGCGAACGGGGACATGGGCGGCACCATGCGGCTCGGCGCTTACGAGGCGATGCTCGACGCCGGCAGCCGCGTCTCCCAGATCTACAGCGGCGCTACGCGGATCAGCGAGCGCCACCGGCATCGCTACGAGGTCAACGTCAACTATAAGAGCCGCCTCGAAGCCGTGGGCCTGCGCTTCTCCGGCATGTCGCCCGACGGCGAGCTGCCGGAGATCGTGGAGATCCCAGAGCACCCCTGGTTCATCGGCGTGCAATACCATCCCGAGCTCAAGTCGAAGCCCTTCGAGCCGCACCCTCTGTTCGCAGGCTTCATCCGCGCCGCGCTCGACCAGAGCCGGTTGGTGTAGCCCGCCGACCCATTCGATACGCCATGGCGCAGGCGACAGCCTCGGGCGAGCCTGAGCGCGCGATGACCAACCTCCTCATGCGCCGCGCGATGGTGCGGCTGGCGCTCGCCGTGGTCTTCCTCTCATTCACGCCGATCCTGTTTCGATGGTCCGAGCTCGGACCGACCGCGACTGCGTTCTATCGCGCGTTCCTGACTATCCCCGTCTTCATGGTGTGGATGGCGGTCGAGCGGCGGCGCGCGACGCGCCTGGAGGTTACTCAGCCCAGCTTCCGGCGATCCGATGCCTGGCTGCTCGCTTTCGGCGGCGCGGTCTTCGCGGCCAATATCTCCGCTTACGCCTGGGCGGTGCACCTCACCTCGGTCGCCAA
Source organism: Allostellaceae bacterium (assembly GCA_035938015.1). GTDB lineage: Bacteria > Pseudomonadota > Alphaproteobacteria > ATCC43930 > CGMCC-115725 > DASZHJ01. The sequence goes on along the minus strand of DASZHJ010000127.1, from coordinate 15,619 downwards.
CGCGAGCCTGCTCAGCAATCTCGCGCCGATCTTCGTCTCGCTCGGGAGCTTTCTGCTGTTTCGCGAGCGCGTGAGCCGGGCCTTCATCGCCGCGATGGCCGGAGCGGTCGTGGGCGTCGCCATTCTTACGGGCGACAAGCTCGGCATCGACGCCGCGCAGATCTGGGGCGACGGACTGGGAGTCTTCTCCTCGATCGCATTCGCCGCCTATCTGATGGCGGTCGGTCGTCTGCGCCTGCGCCAGAGGTCGTCGACGGTCATGGCGGGAACCGTCGTGGTCACCGCGGCCTGCCTGTTGGTGCTCGCGCTCGCCTCGGGAGAAGGCTTGCTTCCGAAGACGCTCTACGGATGGGCGGACCTGCTGGCGCTCGCGCTCATCTCCCATGCGCTCGGCCAAGGCCTGCTGACCGTTGCGCTCGCTCACGTCGGCGCGACGTTCTCCGCGGTGAGCTTGCTGACATTGCCAGTGACAGCGGCGTTCTACGGCTGGCTTATCTTTGGGGAGCCGCTCACCAACAATCAGGCGATCGGCGCCCCGATCGTGCTCGCAAGCATTCTGGCCGCCCGGCTGGCGGCGCTAGCGTCTATGCGTCGATGACGCTGCGCGCGCCGTAGCGCAGACCCATGCAGCGGCCGCGCTCGTGGAGCGAGGTCATCCATTCGTGAGCCGCCGCCGCCTTGGCCTCGCCCGGCGGCCTCCGGCTTTGGGCGTTGCGCAGCCTGTCGAGCAACGCGCGGACCTCGTCGATCCCGACGCGGTCGCGCGCCATCATGGCGTGGACCAGCGGATCGGACAGCACGTCTTCCAGCGTGGGCTCGCGCTCATAGTCGATCATCATGGTCTCCTGAAGGGGGAGCAGGCTCGGCATCGCCACCCATGTAGGCACGATGACTGGGATAGGCGTGTGATGCGCTTCACATCCCCGTTGCTTTTATCCATCACGCGGGCGCTCGCAGGGCGTGCCGAGCGGCAGCCTGTAACGTGCGTCACACGCGAGGGACCAGTGCCTCATCCCCACTTTTGCAGCGGAGGCTTTAGTTCCCATATTTGAACAGTTCCAAAATTAATTAGCCGAGAGGGAGACCCGATGACCGGAGTCGGCCAACTGCGCGAGCAGGCCCCGGTCTTGCGCGCGCTCGCCGCGAGCTTCGATGTCGCGAGCATAGGTGACGAGCTGTTGGATCTCGCGAAACACCGCGCGGACACGGCTCGCTCAGTACGCGGACGCATCTCCCGTCGACTGTGCGAGATCGGCGCGCCGTGCCGGAACTCCCCGAAAATCACTGCCAACGCGCGTGTCGCTGATGTGGCGGAGGAAGCGGTGAAGATGGTCCGGGTCCACCCGGTCGCGCCGCATCATCAGCTGAATCACGGGATCGCTCAGTACGTCCCTCAGCCTCGGCTCGCCCTTCAACCAACGTCGCATGACTGCCTCCACCAACACCGCGTGCTCCTGAGCGACGTTACGGCGCGGTCCGTGGCCGAAGTGTGACGCGGGGCACGATCCGCACCTCAGCCCATCTTTTTGACACGCGCCACTCCGCTCTGGCCCTTCGCCCACGTTCCTTGTAAGCAGGGACGCATGGCCGCCATCCACACCGTCCATGTGGGGAATCTCGCGATCGCCAACGACAGGCCGCTGGCGCTCATCGCCGGTCCCTGCGCGCTCGAGAGCCGCGCGCATGCACTGGAGATGAGCCACGCGCTGGTCGAGCTCACGGGCAAGCTCGGCGTCGGCCTCATTTACAAAACCTCCTTCGACAAGGCGAACCGCACCTCGCTCGAGGCCGAGCGGGGCATCGGGCTCGAGGCAGCCTTGCCGATCCTCGCGGAGATCCGAGAGCGCTTCGGCTGCCCCGTGCTGACCGACGTGCATGAGCCCGCCCAGTGCGCCGTGGTCGCCGAGGCGGTGGACGTGCTGCAGATCCCGGCGTTCTTGTGCCGGCAGACGGATCTGCTGGTGGCGGCCGCCAAGACCGGCCGCGCCATCAACATCAAGAAGGGCCAGTTCCTGGCGCCCTGGGACATGACCAATGTCGCGCGCAAGGTGGCGGAGGCCGGCAATTCCAACATCCTGCTCTGCGAGCGCGGGGTGAGCTTCGGCTACAACACGCTCGTCAACGACATGCGCGCGCTGCCGATCTTGGCGCAGACCGGTTATCCCGTGGTGTTCGACGCCACCCATTCCGTGCAGCAGCCCGGCGGCAAAGGCACCTCGACCGGTGGGCAGCGCGAGTTCGCGCCCGTCCTCGCGCGCGCCGCGGTCGCCGTCGGCGTCGCCGCGGTCTTCATGGAGACGCACCAGGACCCGGACAAGGCCCCCTCTGACGGCCCCAACATGGTGAAGCTCAAGGACCTGCCGGCGCTCCTCGAGACGCTGATGGAATTCGACCGGCTGGCGAAGGCGCGGCCGGTTGCGGTCGGCTCTTAGCGTGCGTCCTTCGACGCGCGGCGCGCGCCGTTGAGCAAGCGAAGCGCGTCGAAGAACGCAACGGTGTCGATGCCAAGCCAAGGGGCATACCCATGACCGCCATCAGCGACATCATCGGCCGCGAGATCCTCGATAGCCGCGGCAATCCCACCGTGGAAGTCGACGTGATCCTGGAGACCGGCACGTTGGGGCGCGCTGCGGTGCCTTCGGGTGCCTCGACGGGCGCGCATGAGGCGGTGGAGCTGCGCGACGGCGACAGGAAGCGCTACGGCGGCAAGGGCGTGCGCAAGGCGGTGGACGCGGTCAACGGCGAGATCTTCGACGCGCTCTCCGGCTTCGAGGCGGAGGATCAGCTCGGCATCGACCGCACCCTGATCGCGCTCGATGGCACTCCCAACAAGAGCCGGCTCGGCGCCAACGCGATCCTGGGTGTATCGCTGGCGGCGGCGAAGGCCGCCGCGATCGAAGCCCGCGTGCCGCTCTACCGTCATATCGGCGGCGTCTTCGCCCGCACGCTTCCGGTCCCGCTGATGAACATCGTCAACGGCGGTGCGCACGCCGACAATGCCATCGACTTCCAGGAATTCATGATCCTGCCGCTCTCGGCGCCAACCCTGGCGGACGCGGTGCGCGTGGGCTCGGAGGTGTTCCACGCCTTGCGCCAGCAGCTGAAGGACGCCGGTCACAACACCAACGTCGGCGACGAGGGCGGTTTCGCGCCCAATCTCGCCTCGGCGGACGCGGCGCTCGGGTTCGTCGCCAAGGCGATCGAGGCCGCCGGCTACAAGCCCGGCGAGGACGTGGCGCTCGGCCTCGATGTCGCCGCGAGCGAGCTCTTCGAGAAGGGAAAGTACGTGCTGGAGGGCGAGGGCAAGACGCTCGATGCCGGCGGGCTCACGAAGATCTACGAGGACCTCGTGCGCCGCTATCCCATCGTCTCCATCGAGGACGGGATGGCCGAGGACGATGTCGAGGGCTGGGTGCATCTGACGCGCAGCCTTGGCGGCAAGATCCAGCTGGTGGGCGACGACAACTTCGTGACCAACCCCAAGCGGCTCGCCGACGGCATCGCCAAGGGCGTCGCCAACGCGATCCTGGTCAAGGTGAACCAGATCGGCACGCTCTCGGAGACGCTGGAGACCGTGGAGCTGGCGCAACGCGCGAGCTACGGTGTGGTGATGTCGCATCGCTCGGGCGAGACCGAGGACGCTACCATCGCGGACATCGCCGTCGCCACCAACTGCGGCCAGATCAAGACCGGTTCGCTCGCGCGCTCCGACCGCACCGCGAAGTACAACCAGTTGATCCGTATCGAGGAGCAGCTCGGCCCCGCCGCGCGTTACGCCGGGCGGGCGGCGCTGAGACGATAGAGCTGGTGCCGGCGTAACCGGGCTGTCACGTCTCAGGCTGGCGATTTTTCCGCCTCGTATTCGCGAGCGAGCGGACTAACTCCCTCCCCGCGAACCCGCCGCGCCGCGTTCGGGTCCAACCCAACACAGGGAGTGCATCAAATGCCGACGATCGCGATCAAGGACGGCACCGAGATCTATTACAAGGACTGGGGGACGGGGCAGCCGATCGTCTTCAGTCACGGCTGGCCGCTCTCAGCCGATGCCTGGGAAGACCAGATGATGTTCCTGGCCTCGCAAGGCTATCGCTGCATCGCCCATGACCGGCGCGGCCACGGGCGCTCGAGCCAGCCTTGGGACGGCAACGAGATGGACACCTACGCCGACGACCTCGCGGCGCTCGTAAAGGATCTCGATCTCACGAACGCGATCCATGTCGGTCATTCCACCGGCGGCGGCGAGGTCGCGCGGTATATCGGCCGTCACGGCACGAAACGCGTCGCCAAGGCCGTGCTGATCAGCGCTGTCCCGCCTCTGATGCTCAAGACCGATGCGAACCCTGCGGGTACGCCGATGGACGCATTCGACGGGATCCGCGCCGCGGTGCATGCCGACCGCTCGCAATTCTTCAAGGATTTGAGCGCGCCCTTCTACGGCGCCAATCGGCCCGGCGCCAAAGTTTCCCAAGGCTTACGGGACTCTTTCTGGCTGCAGGGCATGCTGGCCGGCTTCAAAGCCGTCTTCGATTGCGTCAAGGCTTTCTCCGAGACGGATTTCACCAGGGACCTCCGGGAGTTCGACGTGCCGACATTGATTCTCCACGGCGATGACGACCAGATCGTCCCGATCGGTGCCGCCGCCTTGCATTCCGCGAAGCTGGTGAAGGACGCGCGCCTGGAGATCTATAAGGGAGCGCCGCACGGCATGTGCTCGACGCTCAAGGACAAGGTGAATGCGGATCTCCTGGCGTTCATCAAGGCATGAGTTGGTCGACCTCGTTCGTGCCGCCGGAGATTTGACAGGAGCTCGCGGCCGCTGTTAGCGTCGAGGCCATGAGCACGATCTGCTCCTCTCGGGCGCAACGCCAACGTCGCAATTACGGCGGCGGCCCCGTGTGCTCGGAGTGGGTCGGCGCGTTGGCGGTCGGATCGTCTCGCTAGCGCTCGAACACTCGAAATCACAAGGCCCCGCCGAGACGCGTCGGCGGGGCCTTTCGTTTGCCGGCGCGTGCCCTGAAAACCAAGGGAGTGTCCTCCGATGGACCTTAGTCTCTATCTCACCTTCGTGCTGGCAACGAGCATCCTGATCCTGATCCCCGGGCCCAACGTGTCCCTGATCGTCGCCAACAGTGTCGCCTATGGCACGCGCTACGGCTTGCTGACGGTGGCGGGCACCAGCTCCGCCGTCATGGTGCAGCTGTTCATCACGGCGCTCGGCATGACCGCGATGCTCGGTGCGCTCGCCTATTGGTTCGAGTGGATCCGTTGGCTGGGCGTCGCCTATCTCGTCTACATCGGCATCAAGCAGTGGCGCGCCGAGCCGATCGACCTCACCAAGACACGGCCGCAGCCGAAATCGGTGCGCGCGATTTACTTCCGCGGCCTTCTGGTGTCGCTCTCCAATCCGAAGACGCTGCTGTTCTACGGTGCTTTCTTTCCGCAGTTCATCACGATGTCATCGAGCCCCGGCGCGCAGCTTGTGCTGCTGTCGGGCACGTTCCTGGCGATCGCGCTGACGCTCGACGGCTGCTGGGCCCTGCTGGCCGGACGCGTGCGCGGGTTCCTGGCGGCGCGAGGCCGCCTGCGGAATCGGGTCTCCGGCGGGTTGCTGATCGGCGCGGGGCTCGGCCTCGCCATGGCGCGGCGACAGTGAGGCCGGCGCAGAGCGTGGCAATTCTGGCATTTATGCCGCGCTGCGAGTCAATGGGGTTGACGGCGGGACTCCCGCGTGATTCCCTGCCCGTCCATGCGAGTCGTGCATGAGCTGCGCCGGCGCGGGCGCGCGATCACCGGTCCCGTGTTGGGCATAAGCCTGGTCTGCTATTTCGCCTACCATCTGTTCGTGGGCGACCGCGGCTTGCTCGCATGGATGGAGCTGACCCAGGATCTGCGCGACGCCAAGGCCACGCTGGCGGCTCTCGATGTGGAACGGCAAACGCTCGAGCGCCGCGTCGGGCTGTTGCAGCCCGAGCATCTCGATCCCGACATGCTCGACGAGCGCGCGCGCGCCACTCTGAACCTGGTCGGTCCCAACGAGATCGTCATTCCTCTGACGGCGGGACCCTCGAACTAGCGCCGCATCCCGGGCCTCGCGCGATCTTGAACGCAGGCGCAGGTGTCCCGTGCTCGAATGGTGGATCGTCGCCTGGGTTCCCCGAGTCTCGGTGTGGCGATTCAGGCCAGTTAACTGAAATTGAGTTAACTGTTATTTTGCTTTGCAAAACAAGAATTTGCCTGCGATTGGGGGTTGCAATCAGGGCATTGGCGAGCCATCTTACCCGGTGCGCCGCCGTCAAGGCAGCGACCCCCTCTCCGGAGACTCTCGATGGCCGTAGCAAAGCGCAAGGTTCGACCGCTGAAGCCCGAGGAGCCCGCGGTCGAGCCGGAGCGCTTGCTCAAGTTTTACCGCGACATGCTGCTGATCCGGCGCTTCGAGGAGAAAGCCGGCCAGATGTACGGCATGGGACTGATCGGCGGGTTCTGCCACCTCTACATCGGCCAGGAGGCTGTCGTGGTGGGCGTCCAGGCTGCGGTGCAGCCCGGCGACACCATCATTACCTCCTATCGGGACCACGGACACATGCTGGCGACCGGCATGGATCCCAAGGGCGTGATGGCGGAACTCACGGGCCGCCGTGGCGGCTACTCCAAGGGCAAGGGCGGCTCGATGCATATGTTCAGCCACGAGCAGAATTTCTTCGGCGGCCATGGCATCGTCGGCGCGCAGGTTCCGATCGGCGTCGGCCTCGGTTTCGCCCACCACTATCGCGGCAACAATCTGGTCTCCATCACCTATCTCGGCGACGGCGCGGTCAATCAAGGCCAGGTCTACGAGAGCTTCAACATGGCGGCGCTCTGGAAGCTGCCGGTGGTGTTCGTGATCGAGAACAACCGGTACGGCATGGGCACGTCGATCACGCGCAGCTCCGCCTCGCACGATCTCTATAGCCGCGGCGCGCCATTCGGGATTCCCGGGCACCAGGTGGACGGCATGAGCGTGCTGGCGGTGAGCCAGGCCGCGGAAGAGGCGCTCGCTTACGCGCGCGGCGGCAAGGGCCCCTACATCCTGGAGATGTTGACCTACCGCTACCGCGGCCACTCCATGTCGGATCCCGCGAAGTACCGCAGCCGCGACGAGGTCTCGCGCATGCGCTCGGAGCACGATCCGATCGACCAGGTGCGCAAGCGCATTCTCGACGGCAACATCGCCGACGAGAACAAGCTGAAAGAGATCGACAAACAGGTCAAAGACCTCATCACCGCCGCCGCGGATTTTGCGCAAGAGAGCCCGGAGCCCGATCCGTCGGAGCTGTGGACCGACGTTCTCGCAGAGGCCTGAGACCCACCTCCAAGCCGCGCACGGCGGCATCGTAAAGCCTTCCAAGGGAGACCCATGGCGATCGACGTATTGATGCCCGCGCTCTCGCCCACCATGACCGAGGGCAAGATTGCGAAGTGGCACAAGAAGGTCGGCGATTCCGTGAAATCCGGCGACGTGCTCGCGGAGATCGAGACCGACAAGGCGACCATGGAGGTCGAGGCCGTGGATGAGGGCGTACTCGCCAAGATCGTGGTGCCCGAGGGCACCGAGCATGTCGCCGTGAATGCGCCTATCGCGGTTATCGCGGCCGATGGCGAAAGCGTGGAGGCGGCAGCGGGTGGTGCTGCCCATCTGGTGCCGCCGCCTGCCGCGGAGCAACCCGCGGCACGTCAACCGGCTCCTTCCGCCAGACCCGAGCCGGTGCCGGCGGTGCCCGCGGCTCCCGCCCCCAAGGCTCCCGAAGTCGAGCCCGAATGGACGGGCCAGACGGTCAATCTCACCGTGCGCGAGGCGCTGCGCGACGCCATGGCGGAAGAGATGCGGCGCGACGACAGCGTGTTCCTGATGGGCGAGGAGGTCGCGGAGTACCAGGGCGCCTACAAGGTGAGCCAAGGCCTGCTCGAGGAGTTCGGCGCGCGCCGGGTGATCGACACTCCGATATCCGAGCACGGCTTCACCGGTCTCGGCGTCGGGGCCGCCTTTGCGGGACTACGGCCGATCGTCGAGTTCATGACCTGGAACTTCGCCATGCAGGCGATCGACCAGATCATCAATTCCGCCAGCAAGACGCGCTACATGTCCGGCGGGCAGATGGGCTGTCCGATCGTGTTCCGCGGCCCCAACGGTCCGGCCTCGCGGGTGGCGGCCCAGCATTCCCAGGACTATGCAAGCTGGTACGCCCATGTTCCCAGCCTCAAGGTGATCTCGCCGTTCAGCGCCGCCGATCACAAGGGCTTGCTCAAATCCGCGATCCGGGATCCCAACCCCGTGATCATCCTCGAGAACGAGCTGCTCTACGGCCACACCTCGGCCGTTCCCGTGCACGACGACTGGATCGTGCCGATCGGCAAAGCGCGCGTGCTGCGCGCGGGCGAGAGCGTGACGGTGGTGGCGCATTCGCGCATGGTGGAGGTGGCGCTCGCGGCAGCCGAGGCGCTCGCGGGTGAGGGCATCTCGGCGGAGGTGATCGACCTCCGAACCATCCGTCCGCTCGATATCGAGACCATTCTCGCTTCCGTGAAAAAGACCAACCGCATCGTTTCGGTCGAGGAAGGTTGGCCCTTCGCCGGCATTAGCTCCGAGATCGCCGCTCAGGTGATGGAGCAGGCCTTCGATTGGCTCGATGCGCCGGTGGCGCGCGTGTGCGGCAAGGACGTGCCGCTACCCTACGCCGCCAATCTCGAGCGACTGGCGCTGCCGCAAATCGCCGATGTCGTCGCCGCGGCGAAAGCCGTGACTTACCGCTGAGCCGCACCGGGCCGGACAACAAGAGGAAGAGCGATGCCCATCGAGATCCTGATGCCCGCCCTGTCACCGACCATGACGGAGGGCAATCTCGCCAAGTGGCACAAGAAGGTCGGTGACGCCGTCAAGGCCGGCGATGTCATCGCGGAGATCGAGACCGACAAGGCCACGATGGAAGTCGAGGCGGTCGACGAAGGCGTGGTGGGCGAGCTCGTGGTGCCCGAAGGCGCCCAGGGCGTGAAGGTGAACGCGGTGATCGCCCGGCTGCTGGGCGAGGGCGAGGACAAAGCCGCGTTGAAGACCGAAGCGAAGGCACCGGCGGGGCAGGCTCCCGTTGCTGCGCCCAAGCCCGGTGCTAGCTCTCCTGCACCCCAAGCGGGGCCCGCGCCGAAAGGGTTCGCGGCTGCCGCCGAGCCTGCAATTCCGCCGGAGCCCAAGACGACGCCAGCTGCCGCGCCCAAGCCGTCCGCTCCAGCTGGGAACGGACACGACCGGCTCTTCGCGAGCCCACTTGCCCGCCGCATGGCGGCGCAGGCGGGCGTCGACATCGCACGACTGAAAGGCAGCGGCCCCCACGGGCGCATCGTGAAGGCCGATATCGACGCCGCGCTCAAAGGCGGCGCGCCGCCGCGCGCGCCAAGCCCAGCCGCTGCTGCCGCAGCACCAAAAGCGCCGCCCATGGCGCCAACCCCGAGCATGGCTCAGGTGGCGGCGCTCGCGGGGAATGCGCCCTATACGCCGGTCCCGCACACCGGCATGCGCCGCACCATCGCGCGCCGGCTCACCGAGGTGCAGCAGAGCGTTCCCGTCTTCTATCTCACCGTCAATTGCGAGATCGACGCGCTGCTGAAGGCGCGATCCGATATCAATGCGCAGGCGGAGTCCAAGATTTCCGTCAATGATTTCGTGATCAAGGCCGTGGCGCTGGCGCTCAGAAAAGTGCCGGCGGTGAATGCCTCCTGGAGCGAGGACGCGGTGCTGCGCTGGACCAGCGTCGATGTATCCGTCGCGGTGGCATTGGACGACGGCCTTATCACGCCGATCATCCGCAATGCCGATCAGAAGGGCCTGGCGCAGATCTCCGCGGAGATGAAAGACCTCGCGAGCCGCGCGAAGGCCAACAAGCTCAAGCTCGAGGAATTCCAGGGCGGCACTTTCTCGATCTCGAACCTCGGCATGTTCGGCGTGAGCGAGTTCACCGCGGTGATCAACCCGCCGCAATCCTGCATCCTCGCGGTCGCCGCGGGCGTGCAGCAGCCGGTGGTGCGCGATGGCACCGTCGCGGTTGCCACCATCATGCGCTGCACGGTCTCCTGCGATCACCGTGTGGTCGATGGCGCGACATCCGCGAAATTCATGAACGTCTTCAAGAAATACATCGAGTCTCCCGTGTCGATGCTGCTCTGAGCGAGAGCACGCGCCGCGCCTCGAAGCACAATCGCCGGAAACAGGAGCCTACCCTTGGCCGAGACATCCTTCGATCTGATCGTGGTGGGCAGCGGACCCGGCGGGTACGTGGCGGCGATCCGCGCGGCGCAGCTCGGCATGAAGACGGCGGTGGTGGAGCGCGAGCAGCTCGGCGGGATCTGTCTCAACTGGGGCTGTATCCCCACCAAGGCGCTGCTGCGGACATCCGAGATCAATCACCTGCTGCAGCATCTCGGCGATTACGGTTTTTCCGCGAAGGACATCAGTTTCGACGTCAAGAAGATTGTCGAGCGCTCCCGCAAGGTGGCAAAGCAGCTCTCGAACGGCGTCGGCTTCCTGATGAAGAAGAACAAGATCACGGTGGTCGACGGTCACGCCACGGTCAAGGGCGGCGGCAAGCTTGCCGTTGCCAAGGACGGCAAGCCCGTCGCGGACCTGGCGGCGAAGCACATCCTGCTCGCCACCGGCGCCCGGGCGCGCGCGTTGCCGGGCCTGGAGCCCGACGGGAAACTCATCTGGACCTACAAGGAAGCGATGGTGCCGGACCGGCTGCCGAAATCGCTGCTGGTGGTGGGCTCGGGCGCCATCGGCATCGAGTTCGCGAGCTTCTACCGGGACCTCGGCGCCGAGGTGACGGTGGTGGAGGTTCTGCCGCGGGTCCTGCCGGTTGAGGACGAGGAGATCTCGGCTTTTGCCCAAAAAGCCTTCACCAGGCAGGGCATGAAGATCCATGTCGGAACGACCGTGAAGGCGCTCAAGAAAACCGCGGACAGCGTCACCGCGACGCTGCAGGCTGGCGACAAGACGACGGAGGTGACGGCGGAGCGGGTGATCCTGGCGGTCGGCATCGTGGGAAATGTGGAGAACATGGGTCTCGAGAAGACCAAGGCGAAGGTCGACAAGGCGCATGTCGTGGTCAACCCCTGGTGCGAGACTGGCGAGCCCGGGCTCTATGCCATCGGCGACCTCGTGGGCCCGCCATGGCTTGCGCACAAGGCGAGCCACGAGGGCGTGCTGTGTGTCGAGCACATCGCCGGCCTCAACAATGTGCAGCCGCTCAATGTCCGCAACATCCCCGGCTGCACCTACTGCCGGCCGCAGGTGGCGAGCGTCGGCTTGACCGAGGCGGCCGCCAAGGCAGCGGGCTATCAGGTGCGCGTCGGGCATTTTCCCTATATCGGTAACGGCAAGGCGATCGCACTCGGCGAGCCCGAGGGCATGATCAAGACGGTGTTCGACGCCAAGACGGGGGAGCTCCTGGGCGCGCATATGGTGGGCGCCGAGGTGACGGAGCTGATCCAGGGCTATACGATCGCCAAGACGCTCGAGAGCACCGAGCACGAGCTCATCGAGACCATTTTCCCGCACCCGACCCTATCGGAAACCATGCACGAGGCCGTGCTTGACGCCTACGGCCGGGTTCTCCACATGTAAGCGATCCGGCGTGGAGCGTGACGATGATGGAAACCAAGGATTGGCGAGCCAACGGTGTGACGGTCGTACGCGGCCAGTCGCTGGATACGATCATGCGCGGACCGAGCGGGAGCGGCCGCGCAACCGCGTTCAATTTCGCCGGCGCCGGAGGGCGCGAGACCTGGATCGGCGCGGTGACCCTTCCACCGAAAGCAAACACCGGCGCGCATCACCACGGCCGGCATGAGGTCGCGGTCTACGTCGTGAAGGGCCGGAGCCAGATAAGATGGGGCGAACGGCTTGAATTCGCGGCGGAGATCGGGCCCGGAGATTTCGTCTATTTCGCACCTTACGTGCCGCATCAGGAGCTCAACCTCGACGGCCGCGAGACGCTCGATTTCGTGGTCGTGCGCAGCGACGACCAAAAGATAGCAGTCCCGCTCGCTCTCGTGCCCGTTGACCAGCCGGAACCGGTATTTTGATTGGGCGCCTTAGGAGCACGCTGTCGCCTGCGATAGAGAGTGTCGATCGAGCCATGTCCGAACCCCGGATCCGCCATCCCGAGAAGGCGCACAAGCCCGATAATCCCGTCGCTCGCAAGCCCGACTGGATTCGCGTCAAGGCGCCGGTATCGAAGGAGTATCACGAGACGCGCAAGCTCATGCGCGCGCTCAGCCTCAATACCGTCTGCGAGGAGGCGGCTTGCCCCAACATCGGCGAGTGCTGGAAACAGAAGCACGCGACGGTGATGATTCTGGGCCGCGTCTGCACGCGCGCCTGTGCCTTCTGCAATGTCGCGACCGGCAAACCCGATCAGCTCGACCCGCACGAGCCCGAGCACGTCGCCGAGGCGACCGCGGCGCTGGGCCTCGCCCATATCGTCGTGACTTCGGTCGACCGCGACGATCTCGATGACGGTGGCGCGCAGCAATTCGTGCGCGTGATCGAGGCGATCCGGCGGCGCGCGCCCGGCACCACCATCGAGGTGTTGACGCCCGACTTCCTGCACAAGCCCGGCGCCATCGAGCGCGTGGTCGCGGCGAAGCCCGATGTCTTCAATCACAATCTCGAGACCGTGCCGCGGCTCTATCCCGAGGTCCGGCCGGGCGCGCGGTATTTCCAATCGCTGCGCCTGCTCGATACGGTGAAGCGGCTCGATGCCGCGATGTTCACGAAGTCGGGCCTCATGGTGGGTCTCGGCGAGGAACGGAGCGAGGTGCTGCAGGTGATGGACGACCTGCGCGCCGCAGACGTCGATTTCCTCACCATCGGACAGTATCTACAGCCGACCCCGAAGCACCACGAAGTCGCGCGCTTCGTGCCGCCCGACGAGTTCGAGGGCCTGAAGCGCATGGCGCTCGGCAAAGGCTTCCTGATGGTCTCGGCCTCGCCCTTGACGCGGTCTTCCTATTTTGCGGGCGAGGACTTCGAGAAGCTGCGCGCGGCGCGCGCGGCGAAGCTCGCGGCCAGCGCGTGAGCCCGACGGGCTGATGGCGACGCACGCCGAGCGTCGGCGGCTCCCTTACACGGCCGAGCAGCTCTTCGACCTCGTGGCCGATGTCGAGCGCTATCCCGAGTTTCTCCCTTGGTGTGTCGGGGCCCGAATCCGCGAGCGCAAGGGCAATGAGATCGTCGCCGATCTCATCATCGGCTATCGCATGATCCGCGAGCGGTTCACGTCGCGGGTTGTGCTTGACCGTCCCAAGGGCATCGATGTCGCTTATAGCGAGGGCCCGTTCCGGTATCTCAACAACCACTGGGCCTTTCTGCCGCAGGCCGATGGCGGCTGCGTCATCGATTTCTTCGTGGATTTCGAGTTCCGCTCGCGCATGCTGCAGAAGATCATCGAGGTGCTCTTTAACGAGGCGGTCAGGCGGATGGTCTCCGCCTTCGAGGCCCGTGCGCGCAAGCTCTACGGCACGCCGACGGCGCCTGAGGCCGCGAAGCCCGCGTAGCGCGGCGCTTCCGATTGTTCAGGCCGCCTCAACGCCTCCAGGGTAGAAGGGGTCATGGGGGATGGCCGGTGAACCGCCAGCGCCTCTACCGCCACCCACTTGGGAACGGAGCACCACCATGACCATGCCTGCCCGGATCGCCGCTCACCGCAGCCATGTCGGGCCAAGCGCGAGCGGAACCGCCGGGCGCCAGGCAGGGGCGCTCGAAACCGCGGTTCCTGAAGAAGGAACCCAATCTTGGGCGTGGTACCCGTGCCCAATCCATTGACATCCTTGACGGCTCGGCGCCTCGGCGGAGCCGGTGGCTTTCGCGGGAAACTCGGAAAACCGTCAAAGATCAGGCCGGAAACGCCGCTGATTGCGCAGAAAAGAGCAACGATCCGACGAAACCGGAACGGCTCTGAAGGATCTGGAGCATGGTCCGAACCGACGAGATCGGACCATGCCTTATTTGGGCGGCGTCTCGTTCCAGATGTCGCGGTAGAGCTGCCAGCCGCCCTTGCCGCGCTTCCAGACGACGACGTACTTCCCAATCACGTGGCCGAGCTTTCCGTCCTTGCCCGGAGCGTCAAGCGCGAACTCGCCGGACTCGTAGGCGAGGTCGCCGCGCGCCTCCACCTCGACGGTGCGGATACCGACGTTCGTGACGCCCGCGTCCATGAAGCCCTGCCAGACCTTGCGAATGGCCTCGCGCCCATTGGCTCGCTCGGCGCCGGGTGGAAAAGCCGCCGCATCGGCCGCATAGAGCGCGGCTATCTTCCCGGAATCGTGCGCGACGTAGGCCGCGAGAAAGGCGCGATTGCCTCGCTCCACGGCCTCGCGCACCTTGTCGGCTGCAACCGCGGGACCGACGCAGGCAATCGCCACGACGAGCAAAATGGCCGCGACGGCGGCTCTTCTGGTGCTACTCCGCATGTTCCCCTCCCTGATGTCCGCCCGCGTAACGTTTCACGCTCGATCCAGTATCCACGCGGTATCGACGATTGCCCCATATTCGCCGCTCATGTTCGCGAGCGAGAGCGCGTGGACATCCGCGGCCGAAAAGACCCGTCCATCGAGCGTCTTCTTGTCGACTGCGAAACAGCCGTCGCTCACGACGAGGATCTCGAAACCGAGATTTCCGCCCATGCGCACGGTCGCTTCGATGGAGTTGTGGGTGAGTACGCCCGTGACGACGAGTGGCCCGTGGCCCGCGCCCCTGAGGAGCGTGCCGAGGCCGGTGCCGATGAACGCGCTGTTGACGCGCTTGGTGATCACCGCCTCACCCACGTGGGGCGTGACCTCGTCCTTGAAGTCGTTGCCGGGCTGACCCGGCCGATAGGCCGATCGCGGTTCGGTGGAGTCGTGCTTGATGTGATAGACCGGCCGTAGCGTGGCGCGCCACCGCTCCAACAACGCAGCGACATTCCGCTCACAATCGGGATTGTTGCGCGGACCCCAATAGGGCGCGTCGATCGCCTTCTGCAGATCGATAATCAGCAGGGCCGCGGTGGCGGGAAGGGCGTCAGGGTTGGACATCGCGTGTGTATTCGTTCGCTGGACGGCCGCGGCCGAGGTATTGCCGAGGCGTGGCGCCGAGCGTGCGGTGGAACATGGCGGTGAAGGCGCTTGCACTGCCGTAGCCGAGGCTTTCCGCGACTCGCGCTACGGAGTTCCCCTTGGCGAGCCGACCGACGGCCTCGGCGAGCCGCACCTGCTGCCGCCATTGCGTGAACCCCATGCCGGTCTCCCGCTGGAATAGCCGCGCCAGCGTGCGGGCGCTCGCGCCGACGCGTTCGGCCCAGGCGTCGAGGGTGTGACCCTTGGCGGGGTGGTCGAGAAGAGCGCGGCAGAGGGTTGCCAGCCTGGGATCCGAAGGGAGCGGAATTCTGAGGGGCACCGTGGTCGCGCTTGCGAGCTCCTTCAGGATCAGCGCCATCACCAGCCCGGCGGCGCCGGCCTCATCGTACTCGATGGGCTCCTCGACGGCGCGCAGAATGAGCGCGCGCAGCAGCGGTGTCACCTCGATTACGGTGCAGGCAGCGAGCGCGGGCGGTGC
>DASZHJ010000126.1:0-7079 GCA_035938015.1 Allostellaceae bacterium | reverse complement strand
CTCGATGAACGTCAGCATCCGGCCGATGCGCTCCTTCACCTCGGGCGCGGTCTCCTTGTCCTCCTCGGCCTCCAGCATGCACTGGCGCAGCATGGTGAGCGTGGGATCGATCTCGCGGCGCTTCCTCTCCTCGATGATGGTGAGCAGGAGCTCCCAGAGGTCCTTCTTGGCCTCGAAGTGATCGCGCCGGTCGCCCATCAGGTGGGTCAGCGACACCAGGCCCCAGCCCTGCAGCTCCTTGAGGCTGGTGCTGACGTTGGAGCGCGCGAGGCCCAGCGTGTCCGCGATCTCCTCGGCGGTGATGGGCTGCGACGAGAGATAAAGCAGCGCATGGATCTGCGCGACCGAGCGATTGACGCCCCAGCGCTGGCCCATTTCGCCCCAGTGCAGGACATAGCGCTCCATGATCGCGGTCAGCCTCATGTTGTCTCCAATTTCTGTACCTACAGAAATATCGGACGAGACAGGGCGCTTGTCAAGGAGCCCCGCCGGGGACGGGTCGTGCTAGCGTCCCGACCATGATCCTCGACCGCGTGACCATCACCGGCGCCGACGACCGCACCGACCCGGCCGAGCTTGCCCGACTGAGCGAGCGTTATCCGTTCGTCGAATGGGGCATTCTGATCTCGGATGCAAAGGGCGGCGAGCCGCGCCACCCGAGCCTGGAGTGGCGCCGACGCCTGGCGCAGATCGCCGCCGTGTCAGCGAGGGGGGTGCGCCTCGCCGCGCACCTCGAAGGCTCGCTGGCGCGGAAAGCCATGCTCGAAGGGAGCGACGAATTCTTCACCGGCACTTACCACGCCGAGATCTTTGGGCGCGTCCAGCTCAACGGGTTCAGCTCGGTCGCCAAGACCGCGCGCTGCCCGATCATCGAGCGCCACACCACGCACGCCTTCATCTTTCAGGTGCAAAGCGAGGATGCCTATGCCGCGGCCGTGCGCCACGGCACGGCGCGCGCCTCGAACGTCGGCGTGCTCTTCGACAAATCCGGCGGCAAGGGCGAGACGCCGGCGCGGTGGCCGGAGCCGAAGGTTGACCTCTATACGGGCTTCGCGGGCGGCATCGCACCGGGCAAGGTCGACGCGGTTTGCGAGGCGATCCGCGGCTATCGCTTCGCGCCTTTCTGGATCGACATGGAAGCCAATGTCCGCACCAGCGACGTCCTCGACCTCGCCAAGGTCGAGCGCGTGCTCGAGGAAGCGCGGCGCTGGGTTCGCCGAGCGGGCGCTTAGAGCAACCCCGCCGTCGCCGCGAGCTCTCGGAGCGGGCGCTCGGGGCGGGCGCCGATGTGGCTGATGATCTCGGCGGCGGCAAGGCTGCCGAGGCGGCCGCAGACCTCGAGCGGACGGCCGTGGGTGATGCCGTAAAGAAAACCGCTGGCATAGAGATCGCCCGCGCCGGTGGTGTCGATCACGTGAGCCACGGGCGCGGGCGGAATCTCGTGCTGCGCGCCGCCGGCGATCACGACCGAGCCCTTGGCGCTGCGGGTCAGCACGGCGATCTCGCAGTCGTGGGCGGCGGCGCGCGCAGCCGTCTCGAAATCGCCGGTCTCGTAGAGCGAGCCGATCTCGATCTCGTTGGCGAAAAGAATGTCGACGTGATCGGCGATCAGTGCGCGGAAATCAGCGCGGTGGCGCTCGACACAGAACGGGTCTGAGAGCGAGAGGCTGACCTTCCGTCCCGCGCCATGGGCGATCTCCGCGGCGGCCCTGAGCGCCGCCTTCGCGCGCGGAGGATCGAACAGGTAGCCCTCCAGGTAGAGCGCCTGAGCGCTCTCGATGAGGGGGCGGTCGAGATCCTCGGGCCCGAGCTCGACACAAGCGCCGAGATAAGTATTCATCGTGCGCTGCGCGTCGGGCGTCACCAGGATGAGGCAGCGAGCCGTGGAGGGACCGGCGCTAGCGGCAGTCATGCGATAGGTGACGCCTGCCGCGGTGATGTCGTGCCGGAATACCTGGCCCAGCTGGTCGTCGCGGATCAATCCGATGTAGCCCGCGCGCCCGCCGAGCGAAGCGAGCCCCGCCATGGTGTTGGCGACCGAGCCGCCCGACATCTCCACGCCGGGTCCCATCTCGGCATAGAGCCGGTCGGCCTCGAGGGCGTCGATGAGGCGCGTGGTGCCCTTGACCAGCCCGCGCCGATCGAGGAAGGCCTCGTCCGCATGAGCGATCACGTCGACGATCGCATTGCCGATGCCGACGACGTCGTGGGCTGCGCTGGCCATGGCGAAAGCGGCTCTCGGTAAGGATGGGAGCCGGAGTATAAGGGCGAGCCCCGCCGGGGCAAGCTCGCCGGCCCCGCAACAGCGCTCTCCTTAGGAGTTCGATGCCGCCCCTCCTCGCCACGGTCAGCCGGGCTTTTCGCGATGCCTTCGCGCCGGCGCAGCGGCGGGCACTCTTCGGCAGCATCCTGGCGACACTGGCCGTCTTCGCGGGACTGCACGTCGGCGTCTCCTGGGCAGTCGAGCATCTCCGCCCGGAGCGGCATCCCTGGCTGCTCTGGCCACTCGAGATCCTCGGGAATTTCGCGGTTCTGGCACTCACCTGGCTGCTGTTCCCGGCGGTGGCAACGGCGATTCTGAGCTTTTTTCTCGATGGCGTCCTGGCGCGTCTCGAAGCGCAGTACTACCCCGCCCTGCCCCCAGCCAGGGGCATGCCCCTGGCCGCCGTGCTTGCGAGCGGCGGTCGGCTCCTCGGCCTGACGATCGGGCTCAACCTGCTTGCGCTGCCGCTCTATTTGCTGGTCCCGGTCATAAATCCCCTTCTTTTCTACGGTGTTAACGGGTATCTTCTGGGGCGGGAGTATTTCGATCTGGTCGCGCTTCGCCGGTTTGACGGCGGCGCGGCGATGGCGCTCTGGCGTGAGCGTCGCGGGCGCTGGCTCCTCGCCGGTGTCGCGATTGCAGCGCTGCTGTCGCTGCCGATCGTCAATCTGGCAGCCCCGTTGGTGGCGGCAGCCTTCATGCTGCATCTCGTGACGGAGGCGAGCGGATTGGCCGCTTCAAGCGGGCGCGACGGCTCGAGGACTCGATCAACGGGGTGAAGCACGATGTTTCGCAGGAAGAGACCAGAGGGCGACACACAGAAGAGCGTGCCCGATGCGTTGGACGACCTTGAGCTGCCGGTGAAGCCAGGCGCGCGTCCGGCTCCCGCCGCGGCGACGGTGCCGTTGCGTCCGCCGGTGATACCACCGCGCGCGCCGGGCGATGCGCTACGCCCCATTGCGGATCCCGCACGCCGCGCGGATGCAGCGCCATCTGCGACACCGGCGTCGGCGCCTTCGCCGGGCCGGCGCGAGGCCGAGCTGCGCAAGCTCATCGTGGGACGCGAGATCTCGCTCGCGGGCGAGATCACCTCGTGCGACCGGCTGGTGGTCGAAGGCAGTGTCGAAGCCAATCTCGCGAACTGCCGCGACATCGAGATCTCCGACACCGGCGTCTACAAGGGCTCGGCCTCGATCGAGGACGCCGAGATCCGCGGCCGCTTCGACGGAGTGTTGAACGTGCGCCGTCGGCTGCTGATCCGCGCCAGCGGCCGCGTTGCCGGGACCGTGCGCTACGGCCAGCTCGAGATCGAGTGCGGCGGTCAGATCTCCGGCGACGTGCAGGCGCAGCCTACGACCAACGAGTTGCCGCCGAGCTTGATCGAGCCACGGCCGCTGGTCGAGACGCCGAGCGAAAGCGATCTCGTCGAATAGATGCCGCGCTCCGCGCATGCGGAGCCGCTCATCTGGGGGTCATCGATGGCGTGCCTCGCACTGCCGCGCCGATGGTCCGTCTTCCTCCCTCGGGTCTGGCTTCCGGTTGCAGGAGCCGCGCTCATCAGTGCGTGCGGTTCGCCGCAATCCGCAAACACCAGTCCTGCACCGGCTCACCAGCAGCCGGCACAGCTCCAACAGGCCTCGCTTGATATCGAAAAGCTTCGCGGCTTGACCGCCGCGCAGCTGGCGGAGCTCCTCGGCGAGCCCGATTTCGTCCGCCCGGAACCACCCGCCATGGTCTGGCAATACCGCGGCTCCGAGTGCGTGCTCGATGTCTTTCTCTATCGAGGCGCGGACGAGTTTCGGATCGCCTATGCCGAGACGCGCGATCGCGGCCCGGTCCGCGTCTCTCAATTCGACTGCTACGCCGACCTCATGGCGAGCCGGGTCCGGCCGCTTTGAGCCTTGGCTTTGCGCGCGCGCGTGCGCGCCGGTTTCGGCCGAGCCTTTTTCGCCGGTGCCTCCAGCGTGGTCTTGGCCTTGTAGGCGCAGAGGTCGCTGACGACGCAAGCGGGACAATTCGGCTTGCGGGCGGTGCAGACGTAGCGGCCGTGCAGGATGAGCCAGTGGTGCGCGTGGAGCTTGTAGCGCGTCGGCACCACCTTCTCGAGCCGCGCCTCGACCCGATCGGGCGTTGTGCCGCGGGCGAGGCCGGTCCGGTTCCCGACCCGGAAAATGTGGGTGTCGACCGCGATCGTGGGCTCGGCGAAGGCGACGTTCAGCACCACGTTGGCGGTCTTGCGGCCCACGCCCGGCAGGCGCTGCAGCGCCTCGCGCGTGCGCGGCACCTCGCCGCCATACTCGGCGATCAGCATCTCGCAGAGCTTGATGATGTTCTTGGCCTTGGTCCGGTAGAGGCCGATGGTGCGGATGTAGCCCTGCAGGCGCGCCTCGCCGAGCGCCAGCATCTTCTCCGGCGTGTTCGCAACCTCGAACAGCGCCGGCGTCGCCTTGTTGACGCTGGCGTCGGTCGCCTGGGCGGAGAGCACGACGGCGACCAGCAGCGTGAAGGGGCTCGCGAACTTGAGCTCGCTGCGCGGATCGGGCAGCCGCTCGGCGAGCCGACGAAAGAACTCCTGCACGTGCTCCGGTTTCATGAGCCCCATCCTATCGGGATGCTCGCGATGGACAAGTCGTGACACCGTCGCGGCCGGCTTTACGACGCCGGCTCGCGCCCTTAATCTCACTCGGGCATGGACGGCCCCACACCCCCCCAACTCAAGGCCTCGCCGGTTTTCTTCGACGCGGTGCTCTATCCGCACCGCAGCTTGCCGCCGCAAGGCTTCATGCTGCTGATGTTGGTGCTGAGTGTCGTGAGCTTCGCCGCGGGCGTGAGCTTCGTGCTGCTGGGAGCGTGGCCGATCCTGGGATATTTCGGGCTCGACGTGCTGCTGGTCTATCTCGCCTTCCGTGCGAGCTACCGCAGCGCGCGCATGCACGAGTGGGTGCGGCTCACCGAGGACACGCTGACCGTGGAGCGCGTGGGGCAGCGCGGCGAGCGGCGGCGCTGGCAGTTCCAGCCATTCTGGCTGCGCGTCGTACTGGAGGAGCGGAACGAGACCAACCGGCTGGTGCTGACCTCGCATGGCCGCGAGCTCGTGGTCGGAGGCTTCCTGGCACCGGCGGAGCGCCGGAACCTCGCCGTCGCGCTCAAGGAAGCGCTCAACCGCTGGCGCCACCACATCGGCCCGGCAGCGAACTGACCGCTTACCGCTTCAGGCCCAGCACGTCCGTCATGTCGTAGAGGCCCGGCGCCTTGGCCGCGATCCAGCGCGCCGCGCGGATGACGCCGCGCGCGAAGATCTGCCGGCTACCGGCGCGATGAGTGAGCTCGATGCGCTCGCTCGGCCCCGCGAACATCACGGTGTGCTCGCCCGCGACGTCGCCGCCGCGCAATGTGGCAAAGCCGATGTCGCCGCTCCGCCGCGCTCCCGTATGTCCGTCGCGCACGCGCTGGCTCTTTGCGGCGAGATCGACCCGCCGTCCGCGCGCCACCGCTTGCCCGAGCGCCAGCGCCGTACCGGAGGGCGCATCGACCTTGTGGCGGTGATGCATCTCGAGCACCTCGATGTCGAAATCCTCTCCCAGCACCCGCGCGGCCTGCTCCACCAGGCTCGCGAGCAGGTTGACGCCGAGACTGAAATTGGCGGCCCATACGATGGGCGCGCGCTTGGCCGCGGCGCGGATCTCGTCGGCTTGAGCCTCATCGAGGCCGGTGGTGCCGAGCACCAGGGCGCGGCCGCGCTCGGCCGCGAGCCTGGCGTGGCCGATGCTCGCCGCGGGCACGGTCAAATCCAGCACGACCTCGGCGGCCTCGAACACGCTCGCGGCGTCGCCCGCGACCTTGATCCCAAGCGCGCCGATCCCCGCGAGTGCACCCATGTCCTGGCCGACGAGCGGGCTCCCCGGCGCCTCGCTACCGGCGACCACGCGGCAGCTCTCGGCGGCCTGCGCCTCCGCGACCAGCAAGCGCCCCATGCGCCCGCCGCATCCGACCACGCCGATCCTGATCTCAGCCATTGGCTCGCTCTCCTCTCACCGGGATCAGGGATAGGATGTGCCGCCGACCCGCGCAAGGCTTCTCGGCACCGTCCCGGTTCGCCATGGCACGAAGGGCGGACTTCCTCTAGAACGCTCTCGCCATGGCATTGCTGCGCTCGGCCGCCACCGTCGGCCTCTTGACCTTGATGAGCCGCGTGCTGGGCTTCGTGCGCGACGTGCTGACCGCGGCGTTCCTGGGCGCGGGCCCCGTGACCGACGCTTTCTTCGTAGCGCAGCGGCTCCCTAATCTGTTCCGCAGCCTGTTCGCCGAGGGCGCCTTCAACGCGGCCTTCGTGCCGCTCTTCGCGGGCGCGATCGCGACCGAGGGTCGGCCCGCGGCAAAGCGTTTCGCCGAGGACGCGCTCGCCGTGCTGGTGACGGCGCTGTTTCTGTTCGTGGTCGCGGCCGAGGTGTTCGCGCCGGTCTTCGTGCGCGTGCTGGCGCCCGGATTTGCGGACGAGCCCGAGAAATTCGCGCTCACGGTAGCGCTCGCGCGCGTGACGTTTCCCTATCTCCTTTATATCTCGCTCGCCTCGTTGCAGAGCGGCGTCTTGAACTCGCTCGAGCGCTTCGCCGCCGCCGCCGCGACGCCCATGCTGCTGAACCTGTTCCTGATCGGCGCCATGCTGCTGGTGCGGCCGGTGAACGGTTACGTGCTGGCCTGGGCGATCACCGCCTCGGGCTTCGCGCAGTTCGCCTGGCTCATGGTCTCCTGCTGGCGCGCGGGCCTGCCGCTTGCCATGCCATGGCCGCGATTGACACCGGCGGTGAAGCAGCTG
>DASZHJ010000125.1:0-1802 GCA_035938015.1 Allostellaceae bacterium | reverse complement strand
TTCGGCAAGACCTATCCGGAGCTCTGGCTCAATGCGCGGCCGGCGGCTTTGCGCCTGCCCGCGGACACCGGCCACCACATCTGCCTGCGCGCGCCCGACGAGGCCGCAGTCAAGGCCTTCCACGCGGCGGCGCTCGAGCAGGGCTGCGCGGATGGCGGCGCCCCCGGGCCCCGTCAGGGTGCCATGACGGGCTACTATGCCGCCTTCATCCAGGACCGGGACGGCAACAAGCTCGAGGCGGCGACCTTTCCACGCAAAGCGTGAGCGCCCTCAGGCCGCGTCGAACTCCTCGCTCCAGGCGCGGCGCACGCCGGCTTCGTTCATCTCGCTGAAGGCGCGGGCGAGGGATCCCTCGAGGTCGATGGCGCGGCAGGCGCCCTCGATCACCACGACGTCGAAGCCTTCGCGCCGCGCGTCGAGGGCGGAGTAGTGCACGCAATAGTCGGTGGCGAGGCCCGCCAGGAACACGCGCCGGAACTCGCGCTCGCGCAGATAGCCCGCGAGCCCCGTGGGCGTGCGCTGGTCGTTCTCGTAGAAGGCGGAATATGAGTCGACCTCCGCGCGGAACCCTTTGCGGACCACCAGCTCCACGCGCCGGAGGTCGAGATCCCCGTGAAACTCGGCGCCCCTCGTGCCCTGGACGCAATGGTCGGGCCAGAGCGTCTGGGCGCCATAGATCGCCTCGATCTGCTCGAAGGGTTTGCGGCCCTCATGGCGGCTGGCGAAAGAAAGGTGGCCCGGCGGATGCCAATCCTGGGTCGCCAACACATGGGCAAAGCGCCGAGCGATGCGGTTCACCACCGGCATGATCGCCTCGCCTTGCGGCACGGCGAGCGCGCCGCCCGCGCAGAAATCGTTCTGCGCGTCCACGATGATGAGCACGTCGTGCCGAGAGATGTGCATCGGCATCGGTATTGACGGTTCCTACTCTACTACTGTGCCGCGGCCGGCCGATCCTCCGCCATCAGCACGCGCAGCTCGTCCTCGACCAGAGTCTCCTTCTCCAAGAGCAGGCGGGCGCCGCGCTCGAGGATTGGGCGCCGGCTCTTCAGGATCGCTAGCGTGCGGTTGTAGGCGGCCTCGACCAGCGCCTTCACGGCCTGGTCGATCTCCCGCGCCGTCGTCTCGCTATAGGTGCGCTCGTGCCAGCCCGTGGGCGCGGGCCCGCCGAGGAAGGTGCCGTTCTCGGCCTCGTAGGTGATGTTGCCGAGACCCTCGACCATGCCGTAGCGCGTCACCATGCTGCGCGCGATGTTGGTGACCTTCTGGATGTCGTCGGCGGCGCCGGTGGAGATCTCGCCGAAGATCAGCTGCTCCGCGCCGCGCCCGCCCAGCAGCACCGACATCTTGTTCTCGAGCTCGGGCCGCGTCATCAGGAAACGATCCTCGGTCGGGCGCTGAATCGTGTAGCCGAGCGAGCCGATGCCGCGCGGGATGATCGAGACCTTGTGCACGGCGTCGGTGCCGGGCAGCGAGAGCGCCACCAGCGTGTGGCCCATCTCGTGGTAGGCCACCACCTCGCGCTCGTGCGGCACCAGCAGGCGGTTCTTCTTCTCGAGTCCCGCGACGATGCGCTCCACCGCCGCGGTGAAATCGTCCAAGTTCACGGACTCGGCGCCGCGCCGGGTCGCGATCAGCGCGGCCTCGTTGACGAGATTGGCGAGATCGGCGCCCGTGAAACCCGGCGTCAGCGCCGCGAGCTTCTCGGGATCGACGTCGCTCGCGAGCTTCGCCTTCTTCAGATGCACCTTCAGGATCTGCACGCGGCCGACCTTGTCCGGCCGGTCCACCAGGATCTGGCG
>DASZHJ010000124.1:0-7821 GCA_035938015.1 Allostellaceae bacterium | reverse complement strand
ACCCTCACTGATACGGGAACACTCCTGGGTTTATCCGTTTTAGTTTCTGTGGGTAAGCGGAGATGGGCACGTGGAGTCCCGAACTTCTGAAACCATTTCGGATCGATCTCGACAATTTCCGACTCTCTCATGCCCGTATCGAGTGCGACAATGATGAGGTCCCGCATGATTGGACTGGCCTTCTCAAGTAGAAGCTCCTCCTCACCCTCGATCAAGCGTCGGTCCCGTTCCTTGTCGGCACCCTTCTGATGTCTGATCCTCCCCGCTGGGTCCTCCGTCACCTCCACTCCCATCTCGTCCCGGGCGTATTGGATCACCCGAGAGAGGAGCTTGCATTCGCCCTTGACCGTGCTGGGGGAGACCTCTTTGAGTCTGTCATCCCTATAGCGTTGGAAATCCATACGGGTCTGATTGACGATTTGCATTCCACACAATACGGGTGCGTCCCGGAGTATTTTCCTGATCTTGATCGCCTCGGGCTCCTGGGTTTTCGGCTTGTGCGTGGGCACGACTTTGACCAGATAGGTTTCCATCGCAGCCTTGAGGGTGAGCGTTGATCTCGGCTTCCTCTGAACCGGTTCCTCCTTGTCCTCCACATAGATCAACATCGAATTGGGTGAATGAGTGCGGGGCATGTAGGGCTGCTTCTCTCCGGAACCTTGGAGAATCTGAACGCCTTTCATGAAATCCGGACGGGGCACAAACCGGAAATGATCGGCGAGTTTCTGAAAATGCAGGCCGGCACGTTCCTCGGCGGAGAGATGTTGTCGCGCCTTTTCCGATTTCTCCCACCTTTGAGCTTCTGATTTGGTCGGGAAGCTTTGGCGTGCGATCCGCTTCCCGAAGCGATCATAAATGACCGCCCGGAAGCGATTGCCATGTTTCTCTATCG
The DNA here is from genome assembly GCA_035938015.1 of Allostellaceae bacterium. Classification (GTDB taxonomy): domain Bacteria; phylum Pseudomonadota; class Alphaproteobacteria; order ATCC43930; family CGMCC-115725; genus DASZHJ01. The sequence continues at coordinate 6,929 of DASZHJ010000124.1, read as the reverse complement.
CCATGAATTGAATCCTTCTAACCACCCCATGGGGTGGGGAATTATGGATTCATATATTAGATCATATTGTTATAAAAGTGAAGAGCCGCCCCGGAGGGGCGGCTCCCGACTAGCCAAGGAGGGATACTGACGACAAAGTGCGTGAGTTGCCTTTGGCACGTGCCGCCGCCCGGCAACCTACGCCCCAGGCCTTAACGTCGAACTAAAGCGCTCCCAGAGATACCGAGCATTCTAGCGATCGCGGTCACAGAGCGACCGCTCGCACAAAGCACCGGAGTCGTAAGAGAACTCGGCGCCAGCGCCTGATCTATTGCGCGACCCAGCCGCCGTCGATCGAGACCGCGGTTCCCGTAATGGTGGCAGCGGCGTCGCTCGCGAGATAAACGGCGAGCGCGCCGATCTGCTCGGGGCTGGTGAATTGCAGCATCGGCTGCTTCTCGTGGAGTAGGTCGTTCTTCGCCTTCTCCACCGGCACGTTCTGCTCCTTCGCGCGTGCCTCGATCTGCTTCTCGACAAGAGGCGTCAGGACCCAGCCGGGGCAGATCGCGTTGCAGGTGACGCCGTGGTTCGCGGCTTCGATCCCCACCACCTTGGTCATGCCGACGAGGCCGTGCTTGGCGGAGACGTAGGCCACCTTGTCCTCGCTCGCGACCAGCCCGTGCGCCGAGGCGATGTTGATGATGCGGCCCCATTTACGCTGCTTCATCTGCGGCAGCGCCGCCTTGATGGCGTGGAAGGCGGCCGAAAGGTTGATCGCGATGATGGCGTTCCACTTGTCCTCGGGAAACTCGTCCACGGGCGCCACGAACTGGATGCCCGCGTTGTTGACCAACACATCGACCGAGCCCAGCTCCGACGTCGCCTGCTGCACCATCTCGCGGATGTCGCCGGACTTCGACATGTCGGCGCCGGAGTAGCCGACCTTGACGCCGTGGGTCTTGGCGATCTCCTGGCGCAGCTTTTCGATCTCGGCCTTGTCGCCGAACCCGTTGAGCATGATCTGAGCTCCCTCGGCCGCGAGCGCGCGCGCGATGCCGAGGCCGATGCCGCTGGTGGATCCCGTGACGATCGCCGCCTTGCCTTTCAACATGAGCGCTACTCCTGCCGTTTGGGGGTTTGGTCTGGCCAGAGACTTAGGTCACGGACCACTTCGATGCCAGCCGAATTCCTACCCGAGCGGTGTTACCGCTTGAACAGCTGCTCGGCGCCGGTTTTTTGGGCACGCTTGCGCGCGATTTCGGCTTTGGCGCGGTCGATCTCGGTCTCGAGCCCGGCGATGTAGCCTTCGAGCTCGGCAATCGCCATCGGCGCTAAATCCTTGAGCACCGGCTTCTTGCGCAGAGGTAAGAGATCGTCCTCGTCCATGCCCGCCTCCTCGCCAGTTGCCAGTCTTGCGCGATCCGGCTATTGACGCAATCCGCCGCCCCGCACGCTCCATGAAATTCTCGACAGGATGCGCCCGATGACCAGCTTGCCCTCGACCATCACCGCCATCGAGATCAGCGAGCCCGGCGGACCCGAGGTGCTGAAGCCGGCGATCCGCCCGATGCCGCTGCCCGGCATGGGCGAGGTGCTGATCGAGGTGAAGGCCGCCGGCGTCAACCGGCCGGACCTGCAGCAGCGCCAGGGCGGATACGACCCGCCGCCGGGCGCCAGCGACATTCCCGGCCTCGAGGTCGCCGGCAGGATCGCGGCCGTAGGGCTGGGCGTGCCGCATCTCCAGGTCGGCGACGAGGTCTGCGCGCTGGTGGCGGGCGGCGGCTATGCGACCTACTGCGCGGCGCCCGCGCCGCAGACGCTGCCGGTGCCGAAGAGCCTGACCATGGTCGAGGCGGCATCCCTGCCGGAGACCTACTTCACGGTCTGGACCAACGTGTTCGAGCGCGCGCGCTTCCAGCCCGGCGAGAGCATCTTGATCCATGGCGGATCGAGCGGCATCGGCACCACCGCGATCCAACTCACTCGCGCGCTCGGCGCCCATCAGATTTTCACGACGGCTGGCAGCATCGAGAAGTGCCGCGCCTGCGAGGCGCTGGGCGCCACCCGCGGCATCGACTACAAGATCATGGATTTTCTGAAGGTCATTCGCGAGATGACCGGCGGCCGCGGTGTCGACGTCATCCTCGACATGGTCGGCGGCGATTACTTCCAGAAGAACCTGAGCGCGCTCGCCATGGAGGGCCGCCTCGTCCATGTCGCGTTCCTCAAAGGCGCCAAGATCGAAGTCAACCTGGCACCCATCATGATGAAGCGGCTCACGGTCACGGGCTCGACGCTGAGGCCGCGCACCGTCGAGCAGAAGGGCGCGATCGCGGCACAGCTGCGCCGCACCGTTTGGCCCTTGCTCGAGAAGAAGACGGTGAAGCCGGTGATCTACCGCACCTTCCCGCTCGCCGAGGCGGCGGCGGCGCACCGCCTGATGGAAACCTCCGAGCACATCGGCAAGATCGTGCTGGTGGCGTGAGACTCAGGCGTTCGACGGCGACCAGTTGTAGACTCGCGTGAGCGTTCCGCCCATCAGGGCGGCACGATCGCCGTCGGAGAGGCGGTCGGTGACCTGGAACGCCTCGACGCCTTGCTTGTAGGTCAGCAAGGCGACGGCGCGCGTCCAGTCCGTGCCCCACAGGCAGCGATCGAAGCCGTAGGCGTCGAAGATACGAAAGAGCGGATCCCACAGATCCCGATACGGAAACGGCTGGTGCGAGAGCGTGCAGGCGCCGCTGATCTTGATCACGATGTTGTCATGCGCCGCCAACGCCAACACTTTCGGCAGCTCCGCCCAGGGCTCCGCCGGCGGTGGCGGCTCGAACGGCTGGGGCAATCCCAGGTGATCGATGACCAGCATCGTATTCGGGTTTCGCGCGGCGAGCCCTTCGACCTGCTCCAAGCGGCCCCAGCAGAGCAGATTGACCGGAAGCGAGTGCCGTGCCGCCGCGGCCAGCACCCGGTTGATGCCGGGGTCGGCCGGATCCTCCGCGGCGCCGCGAGCCAGCATGATCCGAATGGCGACCGTGCCGGGCGTCGCCTTCCAGTCGCCGACGGTATCGGCGACTTTGGGGTCGGTCGGGTCGACCGGCTTGATCAAGCCGAACCGGCGCGGGTGCGCTTTGTGAACCTCGAGCGCGTAACCGGCGTCATAGCGGTACATGCTGTAGGGCGAGACCAAGAGCGCGCCATCGACGCCGACCGCGTCCATGGCGGCCACCATGTCGTCGCCGGTGACCTCCGGTGGCCCGTGCAGGACGCCGACCCACGGGCGGCCCGGATGGTTGCGCTCGTAGCAGTGCACTTGGGCATCGATGATCGGCATGACGTCTGGCCTTCCGGGTGGCGCGATCGCGCAAGGTCTATGGGACGCTTCCTGTGGAAGCGAGTCAAACCGAAGCGGATGGCCACTCGATGAGCGCCCGGCGTCGCGCTATGCTGCGGGAAAGCCGGAACACCGGCGTCGAGCCCTAGGGAGGCGTGCATGGCCGATACGCTCGAGCGGACCACCTTACGCAAGGTCTATGCGCGCCTGCTGCCGGTCACGCTGCTGATCTATTTCCTTTGCTATGTCGATCGCATCAACGTCGGCTTCGCCGCGCTGACGATGAACAAGGAGCTCGGGCTCGACCCCTCGATCTTCGGCATTGCCGCCGGCGCCTTCTTCTGGGGCTATTGCCTATTCGAGGTTCCCAGCAACCTCGTGCTCGAGAAAGTCGGAGCGCGGCTGTGGCTCGCGCGCATCATGGTGAGCTGGGGGATCCTGTCGGGTGCGACTGCGTTTTGCGTGGGACCCTGGAGCTTCATGACCGTGCGGTTCCTGCTCGGCGTCGCCGAGGCCGGGCTCTATCCCGGCGTTCTCCTGTTCTTCACCTACTGGTTTCCGGACCGGCACCGCGCGCGCATCTTCGCGGGCTTCACGCTCGCGCTGCCGGGAGCGGTGGTGCTGGGCGCGCCGCTCTCGACCGGGCTCATGGAACTCGACGGTCTCTGGGGCCTTGCCGGCTGGAAGTGGATGTTCCTGGTCGAGGCGGCGCCCACGGTCGTGATCGGGTGCCTGCTGCCGCTCATCTTGACCGACCGTCCGGCCCAGGCCCGTTGGCTCAGCGAGGAGGAGCGCGCCTGGCTCTCGCGCACGCTCGAGCGCGAGCACCGCCAGATCGAGGCGCACCGCACGATCGGTCTCCTGCAATCGTTCTGGAACCCGCAGGTGCTGCTGCTGTCGCTCAATTTCTTCGGCATCGTCACCGCCAGCCTCGGCCTGTTGATCTTCCTGCCGCAGATCATCAAGCAGATCGGGCTCACCAACATGCAGGTCGGCTGGGCGGGCATGGTGCCCTACCTCTGCGGGTGCGTCAGCATGGCGGCGTGGGGCTGGATCTCCGACCGAATGGGCGAGCGGCGGTGGAACCTGTTCGGCGCGTGCGTGGTCGCGGCCATCGGCCTGATGGTCGCGGGCGTTTCGGTCGGCACCTACTGGTCGTTGGTGGGCATGTCGATCGCGGCGATCGGCCTCTACGGAACCAAGGGCCCGTTCTGGTCGATGCCGGCGATGTTCTTGACGGGCACGTCGGTGGCGGCGAGCTTCGCCTGGATCAACTCGCTTGGCAATCTCGGCGGATTCTTCGGCCCTTCGATCGTGGGCTGGGTGCGCCAGAGCACGGGCAGCTTTGCCGGCGGGCTTTACACTTTGGCGGGCTTTGCGCTGCTGGCGGCGTTGGTGTCCGCGCTCTGGCTGCACATCCAGAAGCCCGCCGGCCTCGGCGAGAGCCCGGCGGCACCGGCGGAGTAGTGCCCTCGGTCAGCCGCTCTCGAGCAGCGGCCAGGAGAGCGCGACCGAGGCGGTCCAGGAGAAGTGTCCGCCGCCGAGCCCCGCACCGGTGCCGGGATCGAAGTATTCGTGGAAGCCGGCCCGCGACACCAGCGCCGCGGTGTCGGCCTTGATGCGCTCCGCGAGATCGCCCGCGCCGCCCGCGCGGAATCCCTGGGCGATCATCATGTTCATCATGCACCAGACCGGCCCGCGCCAGTATCGCTTTGGCTCGAAGCGTGGGTCCTCGGGCGAGGTGCTGGGAACGAGATAGCGGGTTTTCGTGGTCCAACGTTCCAGTGTCGCGGCCATCGTCCGCATCCGCGCAGAGTCCGCCACGCCCGCCCAGGCCGGGAGAAACCCTGCGGAGATCGCAGCCGCGATCGGCTGGCCCGATATCAGGTCGAGCGGCAGATAGAGACCCGCGGCCTCGCTCCACAGGCGATCGATCGCGACGGCCGTGGTCTCCAGGCGCGCCGAGATCTCCGCCTGTTCGGCCGCGGTCCCGAAGCGCTCGCTGAGCGCCAGAAGATCGCGGTTGGCGCGATGCAGGATGGCATTGATCGCGAGGTCGGCCACCTTGAAGGGCGTGCGCACCCAAAGGCTCCGGGGCTCCCAGTCGAGGCTTGCATAGAGATCGATGAGCGCGATCACGCGCTTGTAGAAATCGTCGCTCGGCCGCATCTCGGCGCCGACATGGCCGGTATCGCTGCGGCGGATCGGCGTGGTCGGCGTCGGACTCACGCGCGCGAAGGCCGCGTCCCAGGCCGGGCTGTTGTCCATGCCGGATTCCCAGGGGTGCAGGCAGCCCACGAGCCCGACACGCCCGGGATCGCGCGCCGCGACCCACCACCGGTGCCAGGCGAGGATCTTCGGATAGAGTGCCGCCGCCCGATCCTCGGCCAGCGCACGGTCGCGCGCGGCCTCCCAGCACTGGCGCACGGATGTGGCGAGCACCGGCGGCTGCGAGATCCCGGACGTCGGCACCGTGTGTCGCGTCTTCCAGACGTCGGGGCCCGGAAAATAGTCGGTCTTGCCGCCGTGGAATATGATGTGCGGCACCATGCCGTCCGGCCACTGTCCCTCGAGCAGCCGCTCGAACTCGCGCCACGCCCGCGGCTCGTCGAAGGTCATCCAGCCCATGGCGACGAAGGCCGCATCCCAGTTCCATTGGTAGGGATAGAGGCCCGCGGTCGGCACCGTGTAGCCGCCGCGGCCATTGTCGCGCAGGATGGCGCGCGCCGCCTCGACGGTGGCGCTCATGCCGCGGGCACCGCGGCCTCGACCGCCCGGCCGGAGCTCGGATCCATCCAGACCAGCCGGGAGAGCGCCGGGAGAACGCCGATCCGCGCGCCGGCGGCGACCTCTTTGTCGGGCGGCGCGATCACCCGGATCTGCTGGCGCTCATAGCGGCCGGTGAGCAGCGTGTGGGCGCCCAGCGGTTCGGCGACCACGACCTCCATGGGGACGCCCTGATCGGGCGGTCCGATCTGGAAATCCTCGGGACGTACGCCCGCGAGCAACGTGCCCTGCCCGATCGGAGCCTCCAAGGTGAGCGCGCCCAATCGGCCTCGCCCGCCCTCGACGGGCACGGTGAGGAAGTTCATCGGCGGGCTGCCGACGAAGGAGCCCACGAAGGTCGTGCCGGGCCGGCGATAGATCGCCATGGGCGTGTCGACCTGCTCGATGCGGCCGTTGTGCATGAGCGCGATGCGATCGGCAAGGCCCATGGCCTCGGTCTGGTCGTGCGTGACGTAGACCGTCGTGGTGCCCGCCTCGCGCAGCACGGCTTTGAGCTCGGCCCGCATCTCCAGGCGCAGCAGCGCATCGAGGTTCGAGAGAGGCTCATCCATCAGCAGCACCGGCGGCTCGACCGCGAGCGCGCGGGCCACCGCCACGCGCTGGCGCTGCCCGCCCGAGAGCTTCGCGGGATAGCGGTCGAGATAGCCCTCGATGTGCAAGAGCTCCGCCGCGCGCTGGACCCGGCCGCGGACGCGCTCGGCATCGGCGCGCTGGGTCCTGAGGCCGAAGGCGATATTCTCGAACACGGTCATGTGCGGAAAGACCGCGTAGTTCTGGAACACCATGGCGAGGCCGCGCTGGCGCACGGGAATGTCGGAAACGTCGCGGCCGC
>DASZHJ010000123.1:0-3975 GCA_035938015.1 Allostellaceae bacterium | reverse complement strand
AGCGAGGCACAGATTGCGGCGAACCGGTTCAGCGCGCAGACGCGCGCGCTCCCTGCGACGCCCGAGAGCCATGCGCCACCCCGGCTTCGTCCACGCCGGGGTGGGGGCCGCAAACGCCGAGATTGGGAAGGCAGACCCGATTTATTGAAGAATATCAACAGGGGCGATTCAGCGAAGATCGGACCTTGCAGCCGATCGAAAGCCGATATTTGGCTTTCATCGCTCCGCGCGAGCGCACGGATCGAGGCAGGTTTGTTGCCCGCCGACGGACGCATTGACCCGCGACTAAATTCGGTCACTCTGCCGCGCAGACAGTCAGCCGGAAGCGCGCATGTTCCTGAATGGCTCGAGCCGCCTTTCCTGGCCGTGGCGCGCCCTGTGGGAGCGCCTGGCGCGCCGGAGCGTGCGGGACAACGAGGTCTCGCTGATCGCGGCGAGCGCGCTGATCAGCGTGGCGATCGGGCTCGGCGTGATCGTGCTCCAGCTGCTCGTGCAGCAGCTCCACGAGATCGCCTTCGCCATACCCTCACAGCAGCGCCTGAGCACGCATGGCGCCGCCGATTGGTGGCGCGTCCTGCTGGTGCCCTGCCTTGGCGGGCTGCTCTCGGGCGGCGCCACCATCCTGATCCGCCGCTGGCGCCCGCGCGAGATCGTCGACGCGATCGAGGCGAATGCCCTCTTCGGCGGCAAGATGTCGCTCACCGACAGCGCCAACCTCGCGCTCCTGACCATCATCTCGTCGGGCTTCGGCGCCTCGGTCGGACTGGAGGCCGCCTATACGCAGCTGGGCTCCGGCATGGCCTCGAAGTTCGGCCAGATCCTGAAAGTCCGGCGCGGCGACCTGCGCACGCTCGTGGGCTGCGGCGCGGCGGCCGGCATCGCGGCCGCCTTCAACGCGCCGCTCGCCGGCGCCTTCTATGCCTTCGAGCTGGTGATCGGCAGCTATACGCCGGCGGTGCTGGCGCCCATCAGCATGGCGGCGCTCTCGAGCACGCTGGTGGTGCGCGCGCTTTATGGCGACGAGGCGATCTTCGGACTCGACGCGCAAGTCCATATCACCGGCACGGACTACGCGCTCTTCGCCGGCGTGGGCGTGCTCGCCGCGGTGATCGCGATCGCCACCATGACCGGCGTCACGCGGATCGAGCGCTTCCTGCGCCGGCAGGCGCTGCCGCGCTGGGTGGGGCCGACCGTCGGCGGGCTCGTGGTGGGTATGATCGCGACGATTTTCCCGCAGGTGCTGGGCAGCGGCCACGGCGCCCTTCAATTGGTGCTCGAGAACGGCCTGCCCTGGACCGTCCTATTGGGACTGATTGCGGCCAAGGGGCTTGCCTCCGCGGTATCCGTGGGCGCGGGTTTCCGCGGCGGGCTCTTCAGCTCCTCGCTGCTGCTGGGCGCGGTGTTCGGGGGTGCCGTGGTGGTGGCGCTCCAGGCCGGGCTGCATCTCGCAGGGCTCACCGGCATCGAGCTCGATCGGGTCGCCTACATGCTGGTCGGTATGGGCGCGGTGGCGGCCGCCGTCGTTGGTGCGCCGCTCACCATGATCTTCCTGGTGCTGGAGCTCACCGGCAGCTTCCCGGCGGCGCTGGGCGTGATGGTCGGCGTGATCATCGCCTCGCTGGTGGTGCGCCAGACCTTCGGATACTCCTTCGCGACCTGGCGGTTCCACGTGCGCGGCGTGCCGATCCGCGGCGGCTTCGACGTAGGCTGGATCGAGGATCTCTCGGTCGGCAAGCTGATGCGGAAGGACGCGCCGGCCGTGCCGCTCGGCACCACCGTCGCGGAGTTTCGCAAGCGCTTCCCGCTTGGCGGCCCCAAGCGCGTCTTCCTGGTCGACCCGAGCGGCCGCTATGCCGGGATCGTCGTGACCGCGGACGCCTACAGTCCCGATCTCGACCAAAAGCTCGATCAGCCGATCGACCCGCTTGCGACCACCGCGGACCAGTTCCTGCTGCCCGAGCAGAACGTCCGCACGGCGCTTCGGCGGTTCGGCAGCTCCGAGACGGAGACACTGGCGGTGGTGAGCGACGCGAAAACGCTCCATGTCGTGGGCTTCCTTACCGAGGGCTATGCGCTCCGTCGCTACAATCAGGAACTCGAACGAGCGCGCGCCGAGGAGATCGGCGAGCACTCGCTTTATGGACCCGCCTAGGAACCCGCCGATGCACGATCCCGCTCCGAACGAGATTCAGGAGCCAGCGCCGCGGCTCAGATCGCGCGAGGTGCGCACCCAGGCGCGCCGGCGGCGGCTCATGCGCGTGCTGACGGCGGTGTTGCTGGGCTGCGTGGTCGGCGCCTACACGCTGGGTGCGCTCAGCGAGCGGGTGATCGCCGAAGACGAGAACGACCTGCTGCCGGTTCCCTTGGAGGCGTTGATCATCGGCGCCGCCTTCACGCTGGCCTCGCTGCCGACGGCCTGGTCGATCGTCGGGCGCGTGCTGATCCCCGTGCCCACCTTCTACACCTATCTGACCGTGCTCCTGGGCAAGGACCCGCCGCTCCCGTTCTATGCCGCCTTCGTGGTGGCGGGCCTCTATTCCGCCGCATTGACCGCGCTCTCGCGCGACCTGGCCGAGCGGCCGACACGGCCGAAGCTCGGCTCCTCGCGCGCCCGCCGCACGGCGCGCTGAGGCGCTCCAAGAGAAAGAGGCCCGGGGAACGCCCGGGCCTCTCCTTGTGCCAGACCCAGCCTAGGGCTGGTCGGGAACCAACGGCGGCGCGCCGCCGACCTCGTCCCAGATCCTCACGTTATGCGTCGGCTCTTTGAGACCGACCAGACTGACGATGACGCCGAGGGCGGCGATTCCCATCGGATAGAACAACCCGCCGAGTGCGATTCCGGTCATCGCGGCAAGCGACGCTCCCGCAGCCGGAACGAGGCCGCCAAACACGCCGTTGCCGATGTGGTAGGGCAACGACATGGACGTGTACCGGATGCGCGCCGGGAACAGCTCGACCAAGAAGGCGGCGATAGGCCCGTACACCATGGTGACGAGGATCACCATGTAGAACACGAGGATCGTCAGGACGACCGGATTGTCCTTGAACGTTCCAAGCCAGGTGAAGACCGGCCAGTAGCTCACCACCGCCAGCGCGAAGCCGAGCGTCATGATGTTCCGGCGGCCGATCCGGTCGGAGAGGGCGCCGAACACGATGAAGAACGGAGCGCCGGCCGTCAGCGCAATCATCATGATAACGTAGACAGTGACGTAATTTATCTTGAGCACGGCCGTCATGTAGAACAGCGCATAGAACTGGCCCGTGTACCACACCACGCCTTCCGGCGCGGTGGCGCCAAACAACGCGAGCAGAATGAGGCCCCAGTTCTTGCCGCTGCTGAAGCTTTCGAGCGCCGGATTGTGTGAGGATTTGCCCTGCTCTTTGAGCTTCGTGTAAAGCGGGGATTCCTCGAGCTTGAGGCGGATATAGATCGACGTGACGACGAGCACCGCGGAGATCAGGAACGGGACGCGCCAACCCCAATCGCCGAACGCTTGATCGCCGAAGCTCAGTCGGCAGATGAGAATGACCAGCAGCGCGAGCACGATGCCTAGCGTCGCCGTCGTCTGGATCCAGGAGGTGTAGTAGCCTTTCTGTCCCTGCGGCGCATGCTCGGCGACGTAGATGGCGGCCCCGCCATATTCGCCACCCAGCGCGAGCCCTTGGACCAAGCGCAACGCGATCAGGACGATCGGCGCGGCAATGCCCCAGCTCGCATAAGACGGCAACAGGCCGATGAAGAAGGTGCCTATACCCATCAACGTCATGGTGATGAGGAAGGTGTACTTTCGGCCGATCATGTCGCCGAGTCGGCCGAAAATGAGTGCACCGAACGGCCGCACCGCGAAGCCTGCGGCGAAAGCCAGCAGCGTGAAGATGAACGCGACGTTGGCTGGGACGCCCGAAAAGAAGTATTTCGCGAGGAACGCTGCAAGCGTGCCGTAGATGTAGAAGTCGTACCACTCGAAAACCGTG
>DASZHJ010000122.1:0-10822 GCA_035938015.1 Allostellaceae bacterium | reverse complement strand
CGAGCGCGAAGGCCCGATCGAACGAGCCGGAAAAAGCCGCATGAAGGCCACGGGCCGCGTGCCGCGCGTGGGCGTGATCGAGGTGACAGGGCTCGACCTCGACGGTGAGGTGATGGCGAAGCCGGTCTCCTGGAAGGAGGAGGCGCCGCCGCCGCCAATCCGAGTGGTGCAGGAGGCCGTGGCGGCCGCCCTGGGCGCGGGAGAGCGCGCGCTCGCGGAACTCAAGCCGCAGGACGACGGCAGCTACGAGGCGCGGGTCATCCGCACGCTCGCCGCGACGCCGGACCGCGTGCTCGGCATCTACCGCAGGATCCACGACGGCGGCCGGCTCGAACCCACGGACCGTCGGATCAAGACCGAGTTCCGGATCCCGCTCGCGCACGCCAAAGGCGCAGAGGACGGGGAGATCGTGCTCTGCGAGGCGCTGCCGGGTCGCCGCCTTGGCCTGCCCGAGGCGCGCGTCGTCGAGCGCATCGGCGATAGCACGCATCCGCGCGCGGTTAGCCTGATTGCGATCACCGACCACGGCATTCCCGTCGAGTTTCCGCAGCCGGCGATCGCCGAGGCCGAAGCGGCTCAACCCGTCGGGCTGCATGGGCGCACCGATTTGCGCCAAATTCCCCTGGTCACCATCGATGGCGCCGACGCCCGCGACTTCGACGACGCGGTGTTCGCCGAGGCGGACGCCAACCGACCGGGCTTCTGGCACGCCGTCGTCGCGATCGCCGACGTCGGCTGGTACGTGCGGCCCGGCAGAGCGCTCGACAAAGCGGCGCAGCGGCGCGGGAACTCGGTCTATTTTCCCGACCGCGTCGTGCCGATGCTGCCGGAGGCGCTGTCGAACGAGCTCTGCTCGCTGAAGCCCGCTGTCGAACGCGCTTGCATGGCCGTGCACCTCACCATCGACGGCGAAGGCCGGCTGGTCGAACACCGCTTCGTGCGAGGCCTCATGCGTTCCGCTGCTCGCCTCACCTACGAGCAGGTGCAGCGCGCCCGCGACGGCAGCCCCGATGAAACCACTCGGCCGCTTTTGAAGCACGTGATCGCCCCGCTCTACGGTGTATTCCAGCTGCTCGACCGCGCGCGCCAAAAACGCGGTGCCCTCGAGCTCGATCTGCCCGAGCGTCGGGTGGTGCTGGGCGAGGATGGTCGCGTATTGCGGATCGAGCCTCGAGCCCGCCTCGACAGCCACAAGCTTATCGAGGAGCTGATGATCCTCGCCAATGTCGCCGCGGCGGAGACATTGGAGCGCCTGCGGCAGCCCTGCATGTATCGCGTCCACGACGCGCCCGACCCTGCGAAGCTCGCGGCGCTTCGAGAGTTCCTGCGGGGCATCGGGATTCCCGGCCTGACGCTCGCGAAAGGCCAAGTCGTCCGCCCTCACCATTTCAACGCGGTGCTGCGACGGGCCGCCGATACCCCTTATGCGCCGCTGATCAACCAGCTGGTGCTCCGCAGTCAAGCGCAGGCCGTCTACTCCCCACAGAATCTCGGGCATTTCGGGCTCGCGCTCCGGCGTTATGCCCACTTCACGTCGCCGATCCGGCGCTATTCCGATGTGCTCGTGCACCGTGCCCTGATCGCAGGCCTCCGCCTGGGCGAAGGCGGCTTGCCACCGGTCGAGCCTGACCAGTTTGCCGAGACGGCTGCCCATATTTCAGACACCGAGCGGCGCGCGGCAGCCGCCGAGCGCGACGCGCTCGCCCGCTACTCTGCCCTCTACCTGGTCGACCGGGTTGGTGGGGAGTTCGAGGGTCGGGTTAATGGCGTCACCCGGGCAGGACTGTTCGTGACGCTGAGCGAGACCGGCGCCGACGGGCTCGTCCCCATGCGGAGCCTCGGCGACGACTTCTATGTCCATGACGAGGCTCGCCATCGGCTCGTGGGCCGTCGACGAGGTAAGAGTTTTACCATCGGCGATCCGGTCCGGGTTCGCCTGGCCGAGGCTAACGCCGTGACCGGAAGCCTGTTGTTCTCCATGGTCGAGGTCGAGGAGGCGCACGACGCCAGTACCCGGCGCGAGACCGGTCGAACAGCGAAGAGGCAGGTTCAGCGCAGACCTGCCCCCCGTTCGGCAGGCTATTCAAAGCGTCGGTAACCCGGTATTTGAAAAGCGTTAAGGATCGGGGCGCAAGTTAGCGAGCCCGGGCCGGAGCCAAGCCTTCATGACCGTCCAGTTCCGTGATCTCACCGCTCCGGCCAAACCCGGCCGAACGCTCCGGTACAGGGTCCCACGGCGGGGAACGGTCGGTCGACCCGCCTACGGCGAGGGCTCGTTATTCAAAGGTTACATCAGGCAGCACCGAGACTGTTCCTGCTCCGGGCAGAATCGATTCGCCAATCGCGCGGATGACGCGCCGGCTAGTTCACGAATCTTTTGGTCGGCCATATCGTGGTACCTGCTATGCTCACGCCTGAGATCGCCCACCATCCGTCCACAGCCCTGCATCCGGTCATATGGCTACCTCTGACGATACTGCTGATGCTTACGCTGCTGCCCCCGATCAGGGGGGCACGCATCGGCCTGCAACGGGCGCTCTAAATCTGAAGCTGTGGCTGCCTCGCCCGCGCTTCTCGGTTGCTCTCGCCGCGGCGGCGCTGCTTGCACTCGCGGCTTGCGGCGCCTCGTCCAGCTCGGAGCAGCTGAGCAGCCATATCAACACGCGCGACCTCTTTACCGAGGGCTACGACAAGATCTCGTATTATTACATCGAGCCGACCAACGCCGAGCGCCTGGGCATTGCGGGGTTGGGCAAGCTTGCCACGTTGGATTCGTCGATCGGCGTCGAACGCCAAGGCAGCACGATCGTCCTGACGCAGAACGGCGCCCCGATCGGCCGCTACGATGCGCCGGAGGCCAGCGATGCATCGGGTTGGGGCGGCGTCACCGCCTCGGCGCTCGAAGCCGCCCGCCGAGCTTCGCCCAAAATCGCATCGACCGGCGAGGATCAGCTGGACAAGGTCGTGTTCGACGGCGCCATCGGCACCCTCGACCGCTTCTCGCGCTATGCGACGCCCGATGCCGCGCGCGAGCAGCGGGCCGAGCGCAACGGTTTCGACGGCATCGGCGTTACCCTCGACTCCGCGGAGACGGAGGTCCGCATCCTTTCGGTGCTGCCGGACGGGCCGGCCGAGCATGCGGGCATCAAGGCCGACGATCGGATCATCACGATCGACGGCACACCGACCTCGACCCTCACGCGCGATCAGGTGGTGCAGCGTCTGCGCGGCCCGTCCGGTAGCCGCGTGGTCGTCGGGATCGAGCGCTCAAGCGCGCCGCAGCCGCTCACGGTGGCGGTCAGCCGCGCCCATATCGTGCTCCCCACCGTGACGACCAAGTACGACGGCAAGGTCGCGATCTTCCGGGTCTCGAGCTTCAATCAGGAGACCTATGACCAACTCGACGACGCCGTCGATAAGGCGAGACGCCAGTTGGGCGGACGGCCCGCGGGCATGGTGCTGGACCTGCGCGACAACCCGGGCGGACTGCTCGATCAATCGGTCAAAGTGGCGAGCCTATTCATGGAGGGCGGCACGGTGGTCTCGACCACCGGCCGTCTGCTGGAGAGCCGCAAAATCTACCCCGCGAGCGGAAGCCGGCGCACCGAGGGCATCCCACTCGCCGTGCTGGTGAACGGCGGCTCCGCCTCAGCATCGGAAATCGTGGCGGCCGCGCTCCAGGATTCCGGCCGCGCCGTGGTGATCGGCACTTCTTCCTATGGCAAGGGCACCGTGCAGACCGTCCTGCATCTCGAGAACGACGGCGAGCTCACGGTGACCTGGGCGAAGCTTCTGACGCCCGAGGGGTATATCCTGCACGAGCATGGCGTGGTGCCGACCGTCTGCACCTCCGATCTCGGCGACGACGATCAGAGCATCGCGCATGCGATCCAGATCGGGACGGTGGCCGGCACCGGACTGGCCGGGCGGCCGCGCGCGGCGCTGGACGAGCAGGGCTGGACCGACCTGCGCAAGACCTGCCCGACCCAGCGCGTCGACCGCAGCGCCGATCTCAAGATTGCCCAGCGGCTGTTGCAGGATCCCGCCCTCTATTCGCGGGCGCTCTCCGTTACGCCCACACCGCTCTCGCGCACGGCGGCGGCAATCCCGCACCCCTGAGCGGAGCCGATCGCCTGGCGGCCGAGCGAGATATCCTCGCCCAGGGGGCCGCCCTCCGGCGCCTCGACCGGAGCTTCCGGTGGCCTCAGGACAAGCGCATTGCGGTGCTCTTCAATGTCGCTTACGAGGCCTGGAGCGATGGCAAAGGCCCTGGCATCGGGCCGATGGGCAATCCGCTCCCTGCCGGTCACTTCGATACGAACGCGCTGTCCTGGGGCAATTACGGCCCCATCAGGGGGATCGGGCGGCTGTTGGAATGCCTTGCCCGCCACGACGTCAAAGCGAGCGTCATGGTCAGCGGCGTGCTCGCCGAGCGGTATCCGGAAACCGTCGCCGCCATCGCTGGGGCCGGACACGAGATCGTCGCTCATGCCTTCGCCCAGGATGTGATTCCCGCCACTCTGTCGGATGCCCTAGTTCGGGAGGACATCGCAAGGACGACCCGCGCCCTCGCCGGGGTGGTGGGCAGCGCGCCCAAGGGCTGGATCAGTCCGCGCGGCACGCCCAGCATGACCTCGGCCGGCGCGCTTTCGGAAGCCGGCTATCTCTGGCACGGCGACGCATTCGACGACGACCTGCCGTACATCCAGCAGTTTGGCGAGCGCACCATCGTCGCGATCCCCCTGACGATGGAGGTGAACGACCTGCCCCACGCGGTGCGCTACGGCAATTCGCCGCGTGAGTTCGTGGCGCTCTTCCGGGACGTTCTCGATAGGGCACGGACACAAGACAGCGCCGCAATGATCGACGTGACGGCGCACGCCCACGTGTTCGGCCGCCCCTCGGGAGCCGGCGCATTCGAGGCCGTGCTGGAACTCGCGAAGGCCTCAGCCGAGCTTTGGATCGGAACGCGCTTGGCGGCGGCGCAGCACGTCAACACCGCCCTCGGCCGAAGCTAGGGGCGGCTCAGCCACGGTCAGGCGCTACCGGCGCGGCAGAAATGCCAGTCCTTGCCCTTGCGGGCATAAAGCGCCACCAAGCGCTCCTTCCCGGCGTGATCGACCACGACCTTGAAGCCGTCACCCGTACAGGCGCCGGACGCGGCGGCAGGGGGCGGAAGCTTCTTGGACTGCGCACAGCTGGCGAGGCCCGCGGGCGGCGTCGCCGCGGCGGCCGGCTGCTTGCCGTCCAGCTCGACGTAATAGTCCTGCGCCTCGCCGGACTTCACCGTGGCCTTGAGCTCGATCCGGCCGAAGCGGGATTTGTAGAGCCCGGCGTCCTGCTCGCCATCGGTCATACCGGAGGCTACCGGCCGGAAGGCAATGGCGGCACAGGCCGGTGGGGTCTTCTGCGGCGCCGCGGCCACGGCGGGGCTCGCGAGCCCGATGAGCACGATCAACCCGCCGCTTGCGATCCATTTCATCTCTTTTGCTCCCTTGCTTGATTGATCCTCGGGGCTGCCTCTGATGTTTTACAGGATCAAGATGGATCAGCGACCCTCGGCTGGCAAAGGGTGCCTTGGTTTTGCCCGCATTTCTGCGGAGAGTGCTGACCGATGAGATCCCGCGCCGCCCTGCTGATCGCCGCCGCCCTGTTGCTGGGCGCGGCTCCCGCGCTCCGCGCCGAGACTGTCGACACCGCCTTGGTGCTCGCCCTCGACGTCTCGCTCAGCGTCGACGAGCGCGAATACACGCTGCAGCGCGACGGGATCGCAACGGCTTTCGAGAGCCCGGCGCTGCTGGCCGCCGTGGCCGGCGGCAAGCACCACGCGATCGACGTGCTGGTGTTGGAATGGTCGGATCCCGAGGTCCAGGTGGTGACCGTCGACTGGACCCGGGTGAGCGACGCCGCCTCGGCCAATGCATTCGCCGCGAAGGTGCGGACCACGAAGCGAAGCTCACAGGGCCTGACGGCGATCGGGAATGGCCTGATGGCGGCGGGTGCCGCCTTCGAGCGCCTCCGGGACCAGGCGGCCCGGCGGTTGATCGACGTGTCCGGAGACGGCATGGCCAACATCGGCGTCCCCTGCCCCGAGGCACGGGACACCCTGTTGGCCAAGGGCATCACCATCAACGGGCTCGTCATGCTCAATGACGAGCCTTGGGTTGACGGGTACTACAGCGAGAACGTGGTCGGCGGTCCCGGCGCCTTCCTTATGCAGGTGGCGGACTACCGGGAGTTCGCCGGGGCGATCCGGGAGAAGCTGCTTTCCGAGATCGTCGCACTACCCCTCCGACGGAACGGCCCTCCGTCTTGATGCAGTAGGTCCTCAAGGGCTGGAAGCCGTTGAAGCCCACCGACGAGTACATCGACGTATACGCGCCCGTGGAGAGGATCTCGACCTTGTCCCCGACCTTGAGGTCGAGCGGCAGCTGGTACTCGGTCCGCTCGTAAAGGATGTCGGCGCTGTCGCAGGTGGGCCCCGCGAGCACCGTCGGACCCGATGGCCCGCCGTCGGCGGGCGTGCGGATCCGGTACTTGATACTCTCGTCCATGGTCTCGGCAAGCCCGTTGAACTTGCCGACATCCAGGTAGATCCAGCGCTTGTCCTCGTCGTAGCTCTTGCGCGAGATCAGGACCACCTCGCTCTGGATGATCCCGGCGTCGCCCACGATCGAGCGACCAGGCTCCACCACGAGCTCCGGCAGGTCGTTGCCGAAATGGCGCGTCACAGCCGCCATCACCGCATTGGCGTAGGCTTGGATCTCCGGCACGTCGCCGCGGTAATGCGCGGGGAACCCGCCGCCGATGTTAACCATGCGCAGGTTGATGTCGGCCTGGGCCAGCGCAGAGAACATGCTGGCGGCGCGGCCGATCGCAGAATCCCACTGCTTCAGGTCGGTCTGCTGCGAGCCAACGTGGAAGGAGACGCCGTAGGGGTCGAGCCCGTAGGTCCGAGCCTGCTTCAGCAGGTCGATCGCCATCTCCGGCGCGCAGCCGAACTTGCGCGACAGCGGCCATTCGGCGCCCTCGCACTCCACCAGGATCCGGCAGAACACGCGCGCGCCAGGCGCCACGCGCGCGAGCTTCTCGAGCTCCGGCTCGCTGTCGAAGGCAAAGAGCCGCACGCCCCGCTGAAAGGCGTAGGCGATGTCCCGCTCCTTCTTCATGGTGTTGCCGAAGGAGATCCGGTCGGCCGAGATGCCCTTGTCGAGCACCAGGTCGATCTCGCCGCGGCTCGCCACGTCGAAGCTGGAGCCGAGCTCGCGCAGCATCCCCACCACCTCGTCGGCCGGGTTGGCCTTCACGGCATAGAAGATCTTGGCGAGGGGCAGGTACCGGCGGAGCAGCTCATAAGCCTCGGCGACCACGTCGAGGTCGACGACGAGGCAGGGGGTGTCGGGCTGACGCTCGGCAAGGAAACGTGCGATACGCTCATTCATTGTCAGGATTTCCTTATGTCCCGCAGATCGAGGGCGGTCGCGCTTGTCGCGAACTCAGCGCCGCCGCGCGGCTGGCGTCGCTTGGAGCGCCAGGAAAATCCGCGGCATTGCGAGCAAGCAGCGCGACGCACCCTCCGGGTGCCCGAGCGCGCAAGCGCCGGGCGCTGGAGAAGCGTGGCGATCCAGGTACGGTGCATGACACCGCGACCCGAAGCCCGTGGCTCAACTCACACAACTAGGTTCGATGGAAGCGCGGCGACCGCTGCCGCGGGCAACCCTGTTCAGCCGGTACGCGGCTTCGGTCCAGGGCGCTGCGGCCCTGCGTCGGATAGCAACCATATCGACCTCCCTCTCGGGACCCGGTCCACGACGACCGGTTCTGCCAAAAAGGACGCGTTACGTCGTTGCATAACCACGATGGGCCATAGGCACGTGCGAATAGCGTCGCGGCTCCGATAGATAAACGCTATTTCGAGCGATGCAAGTACTTCTTTGGCCTTAGAGAAACTTTTTTCGCGAGCGTGACGCGCGCGCATCGCTCCGAGCGTCTGGCCGGCGCCGACGCGCGAGCTCCAAGAGCACGGTCGAGCGTCTGCGCGAGAGAGTGCAGTAAGCCCCATGGAATGGGTACTTCTTCGCTGTCGTGTTCACCGGACGAGTGGCGCCGTTGCGAACGCCGCGCGGCACGTTAAGAAAAAATAAATTTTCGACCGCGCGGTTCCGAACAATTCGCGGGAGAGCCGCCGAGCCCGCGCCTCGCCTCCGATCGTGCACCTTACTCAGCTCCGCCGAGCGGCCGGTGAGCGCTCGGCATGCCGCCGAGCGGAGGCCAGGAAGGCTTCCACCGCTCCAGGCTCGGTGTCGAAGGCCGTCACCAGGCGGATGACCACGCTCGCCTCGTTGTCCCAGCGGTAAAACTTGAAGCCGTCGGCGAAGAGGCCGCGGATCACCGGGTCCGGCAGCTCTGCGAAGAGCTCGTTGGCCTCCACGGGATGCTGAAGCCGCGCGCCGGGCACCGAGGCCAGCCCGTCTGCCAGCCGCGCCGCCATGCGGTTGGCGTGCCCCGCGTTCCGAAGCCAGAGGTCGTCGGCGAGATAGGCCTCGAGCTGGGCCGAGAGGAACCGCATTTTCGAGAACAGGTGACCCCCGCGCTTGCGGCGATAGGCGAAATCCGCGGCTTTCGCGGGATCGAAGAACACCACCGCCTCGGCGGCCATGGCGCCGTTCTTGGTGGCGCCGAAGGAAAGCGCCTCGACGCCGGCTCGCCAGGTGAGATCGGCGGGCGACCGATCGAGCGTCGCGACCGCGTTCGCAAATCGGGAACCGTCGACGTGGAGCGCCAGCCCGTGCCGACGGCAGACCTGCGCGATCGCCTCGATCTCGGCCACCTGGTAGACAGTCCCGGCCTCGCTCGATTGCGTGAGGCTCACCGAGGCGGGCTGGGCATGGTGCACCACGCCGCGCCCCATGATCGCGGCTTCGAGGTCGGCGGCTGTGATCTTGCCATGGGCGCCTTCGAGCATCCGGAGCTTGGCGCCGCCCGTGTAGAATTCGGGCGCGCCGCATTCGTCGACCTGGAAGTGGGCATCGCGATGGCCGTAGACGACACCCCAGGGCGGCGTCAGCGTCGCCAGCGCCAGCGCATTCGCCGCTGTCCCGGTCGCGACCGGAAACACCGCGACCTCGCGCTCGAACACCTCCGAGAAGCGGCGCACGAGCCGCTCGGTGATGGCATCCGCGCCATAGGAAGCCGCCGCGCCGGCACTCGCGGCCGCGAGCGCCGCCATGATCTCCGGCGCCACGCCGGTCACGTTGTCGCTGCTGAAATTCATGTTGTTCCCCTCGATCTCCCTCTCACGGCGGCTGCTCGTGCTCCAGTTTGATCCGGCCGAGCTCGGCCCCGGTGGCGGCGTCGAGCACGAGCAGCATCTCGCTGCCGTCCGCCAGGTCGAGCCGGAGCAGGATGCGGTCGCCCGCGCCCTGCACCTCCATCACCAGGGCGTCCGCCGGAAGCCTCACGGCGGCGTTCCCGAAAGGCGCCGGGTGCGCCGCCGCGGGCGCGGCCGGCGTCGCGCGTTGGCTCATCCGGCTCATGATGGTGACGACGAGCACGGCGAAGCCCGCCAGCAGCAGGACGCCCATCACCACCACCAGGACCTTGAGAGCGCGCATGGTTCGGGTCCACTCTGGCGGCCTGATGACCGCAGCGCCCACCGATGAGCCTGTCGCACGCGAGCGCGTGCTGAGCGCGACCGTCGAGGCCACCGAGCGGGGGGAGCGCCTGGATCGACTGCTGGCGCGGCGCTTCGGAGATCTCTCGCGCACCCGCCTCAAGCATCTCGTGGAGGCAGGCCTGGTGTCCGTGGACGGCGCGACCATAAAGGACCCCTCCCTGAGGGTCAAACCAGGTCAACGCTGCGCGGTAACCCTGCCCGCTCCGGTCGCGGACGCGCCCGAGGCGCAGGCGATGCCGCTCGACATTCGCTACGAGGACGCCGACCTGATCGTGCTGGAGAAGCCCGCCGGTCTCGTCGTGCATCCGGCGCCCGGCAGTCCCGACCGCACGCTGGTGAACGCGCTCCTAGCCCATTGCGGCGACAGCCTCGCCGGGATCGGCGGCGTGCGCCGACCGGGCATTGTGCATCGGCTCGACAAGGACACCAGCGGCCTCATGGTGGTGGCGAAGACCGGCCGCGCCCACGCGTCGCTCGCGGCCGACTTCGCCGCGCGCCGGATCGAGCGCGCCTATCTCGCGATCACCTGGGGCGTGCCGCAGCCCCGGGAGGGCGAGATCTCCGGCGCCATCGGCCGCAACCCCGCCAACCGTAAAACCATGGCGGTGGTGGCCCGCGGCGGCCGGGTGGCCCTCACCCGCTATCGCGTGTTGCGTATCTTCAAAGACGTGGCCGCGCTCGCGGAGTGCCGGCTCGCCACCGGCCGCACTCATCAAATCCGCGTCCATCTGGCCGACCACGGGAACCCGCTCATCGGAGATCCCGCTTATGGCCGCAGTCGGGGACGGCGGCGGGCCTTGGCAGGACCCCTGCGGAGCGCGCTCGAGGCTTTCCCGCGCCAGGCTCTGCATGCCGCCAGCCTTGGCTTTAGGCACCCTGCAAGCGGCGAATGGCTGCAATTCCAAAGTGAATTGCCCAATGATATGAAAGATTTGATAACCATCCTGGAGCATATATAAGGTTGGACAAACCTGACCAAAATGGTAGGTTATCTAAACCAGAAAATGGGCTATGTGAATTGACGGCGGGCGAAGCGGAGGATGCTTCGCCCTGAAGCGTCTTAAGGAGCCGCACCATGGCGAGCCTGGCCACTGTCCCGACCATCTCCTCTGAGGGCGGTCTTTCCCGCTACCTCCAGGAGATCCG
>DASZHJ010000121.1:0-2712 GCA_035938015.1 Allostellaceae bacterium | reverse complement strand
AGATGAGGACGACAGCACCGGCCGTCCGCGGCTCCGGAGTCCGCGGCTTCGCCTGTTGCCGGTCGCTGCTCTCGCTGCTCGCCGTTCGAGTCTTCATCCCTGGTCTCCTCTCAGGCCGCGTCGGCCAAGGGCGCGTGGCGCGCGTTCCGGCGACGTGGTCCTCGGCGCTCATGGCGACAGCATACGACGCACGACACGTGCATGTCGTCACTCCCCATCGGTTCGAGCTGCTAGAGTGGGAGCAGGGCCTGAACACGAGGAGAGAGCCTTGAAATGCCACGTCTGTGGCTCGACCCTGGTTCCCATGGTGACTAATCTTCCTTTCAAGCTCAGGGAGACCACCATCGTCATCGTGAAGGCCATCCCGGTCCTTCAATGCGGGGGTTGCTTCGTGTGCACCCTGGAAGACCAGGTGAACGAACGGGTCGACGCGATCCTCGAGCGAGCCGATCCAAGCGTGGAGCTGAAAATCATCCGCTACGCCGGCTGAAACTGCCGTGGCGCGGGGCCGATCGCGGTGGCTGTGCTAGGCTTTTCGCGGAGGAGATGAACGCCGTGGCAGGAACAACCAAGGGAACCAGGCAGCGGGCGACCAGGATCCGCGTCTTCGAAGCTGTCTACGAAGACGGAGTGCTCAAGCCTTTGGAGGATCCAGGTTTGCCGGAGCATCACCGTTTCTCGGTACGAGTCCAAGAGCTGGGAGAGATGCAGGCCGATGACGACCTCGCGGCCTGGCGCCGAGTATACGCGGGACTCTCCGACGAGGACATTGATGAAGTAGAGAAGATCGCGCTCGACCGCAGCCGATTCTTACGCGGCCAGCCGGAATGACCACCGGGGCTGTTCTCCTCGACAGCGATACGCTTTCTGAGATCATCAAGGGGCGGGACTTCGCCATCTGGCGTCAGGCCAAGGAGTATCTGGTCCGCCACCATCGGTTTCAAATCTCGATCATTACCCGCTACGAGATCCTCCGCGGCCTGAAGGCGAAAGCTGCCTCGACCCAGATCCAAGCCTTCGACGAGTTGTGCCAGAGCAGCATTGTGCTCCCCTTGACCGATGAGATCGTGGTTCGAGCTGCAGATGTCTTCGCGGCTCTGCGCAAGCAGGGCGCGATCATCGATGACGCGGACATCCTGATCGCGGCGACGGCGCAGGTGCACGACCTCGTGCTGATCACCAACAATCTCGCGCACTTTCGGCGTATCCCCGACCTCCGTTCGGAGAGCTGGCGTGCTGGATCAGGCGCATGAACTGATCTGAGCCGCACCGGCCTTTCGAGCAGGCTAGGCAGGCTAGGAGGCTAGAGCAGCCGGGAGATCCACTCGCCGACGACGTAGCCGACGGCGGCGACGCCCATGCCGACGACGAACATGTCGAAGCCGGAGCGGAAGACGCCGCGGCCGGTGAAGATGGAGCGGGCGGCTCCGACCAGGAAGTGGGAGAGCATGGCGACGGAGAAGGAGATGGCGATGGCGTTGCGGCCGTGGGCGAAGAAGAAGGGGAGGACCGGGATGATGGCGCCCACGGCGGTGGCGATGCCGGTGGTCCAGCCCTCGCGCAGGGCCGAGGTGGTCTGCTCGCCGATCTTCAGCTCTTCGCGCACCTGCTCTTCGAGCATGCGCCGAGGGTCGGCCATGATTTCGGTGGCCAGCTGGTGCGCCTCGTCCTTGGCCATCCCCTTGAGCTCGTAGATCAAGGCCAACTCGTCGCGCTCGACCTCGGGCATCAGCTCGACCTCGGCGCGCTCCATGCCGATCTCGTGCTGGTAGACCTCTTGCTCGCTCTTGGCGGCCAGGTAGCCGCTGGCGCCCATCGAGAGGGCGTCGGCGATGAGGCCGGCGACCCCGGCCACGATCACCGACCGCTGCTGTGCCGCCGTGGCGCCGATGACTCCTGCCACCAGGCCGAAGTTGGCGGTCAGGCCGTCGTTGAAGCCGTACACGACGTTGCGCAGGAAGCCTCCCGAGCCGATGCGGTGCCACGGCTCGGGGCCGCCGCCGCTGATCTCGCCCAGGGTGGTGGCGTGCTCCGCCGACTCGCGCGCCAGCAGCAGCGCTTCCGTCTGTCCCGCGGCACCGGGTGCCAGGCCGCGGTGCATCTCGAGGTAGCCGCGGACCTCGCGGCCTTCTTCGGCGAGGAGCATCGGCAGCAGCACCCGCGGGCCCATGGTGCGTCCGAGCAGCGCCAGCAGCCGGGCGCGCGCCCCGGGCCGGAACTTGGCCGGCGCGCGGCCGTTGCTCTCGAGCAGCTCGCCCCAGATCCGGGTGTGGCGCTCCTCGACGTGGGCCAGCCGCGAGTAGATGTCGCGCTTGTGCGGGTCGTGCTCGGCCTCGGCAAGCAGGCGGTAGAGGTAGGCGGCTTCGGCTTCGTCCTGCCAATGATGGGCGAAGGCGTCGAGGTCGGCGAGCGAAGCGGGAGGCGCGGCGGGCGCCTCGGGAGCCGCGGTGGCCATCATCGCCTGGCCGCCGCGGTCTTGCGCGTCTCGGCGCCCTCCGCCAGCGCCTTCTCGACCTGGCGGCCGAGCTCCTGCTCGGTGCCGCGGCCCCAGCCGGTCTTGACGTAGACGACGCGGCCCGCCGCATCGATCACGAAGTAGGTCGGGAGGCTCCGCACTCCGTAGGCGCGCTGCGCGTCGGAGTTGCCGTCCCAGCACTGGGTCCAACCCAGCTCGTGGTTGGTGACGAACTCGCGCAGCTTGGCCCCGTTGCT
>DASZHJ010000120.1:0-10935 GCA_035938015.1 Allostellaceae bacterium | reverse complement strand
TGCGGACGGTACAGTTGCGGCGGTCATGACACTCCCTCCTTCGAGGAATTCCCCTGGATCCCCCGAGACTCCGTCCGCGCGGGTGAAGCCGACGTTAAGAATGGCCGGCATTTTCGCGGTCGCTTTGTCCAGCGGTTCTGGACACGGACTGCGGTAGGCTGGTGCCCGAGAGTGGTCGCGAATGCGGCCAGGGGCGGGATGAAAACCCGACCCAAGGGATTTTACGGAGCAAAGCCGATTTCCAGATTTATAGAACAAAATCAAGGAGCTGAGCGGACTAGACAAGCTCAAAGCCAATCGGCCGCGTTGTCTCGCGCCCGTGCCCGGCTGTAAGCTCCGCCGCGGCCGAAATTTCCTTTGGAGGAGTGAGCGATGAGCGTGTCCTGGCGCGGCGTGTTTCCGGCGGTGACCACTCAGTTCCGTGCCGATGGCGGGCTCGACCTTGGGTCCACCCAGCGCGGCGTCGAGGAGCAGATCCGCGCGGGCGTGCACGGCCTCATCATGCTGGGCAGCGTGGGCGAGAACTGCTCGCTGGAGCCGCAGGAGAAGCGGCAGATCCTGGCCGCGACCAAAGAGGCGGCGGCGCGCAAGGTCCCGGTGCTCGCCGGTGTCGCCGAATACACGACCGCCCAGGCGGCCGCCTTCGCGCGCGAATGCGAGAAGATCGGCATCGACGGTCTCATGGTGCTGCCGGGCATGGTCTACAAGGCGGACGAGCGGGAAGCGCTCGCGCATTTCCGCGCGGTGGCGCAGGCGAGCGGGTTGCCGATCATGATCTACAACAACCCGCCCGCTTATAACGTCGACGTGACACCCGAGGGCTTCAAGGAGCTCGCGAGCGAGCGACACGTGGTCGCGATCAAGGAATCCTCCGAGAACCTGCGCCGCCTCACCGACATCGTGAACCTCACGGGGGATCGTTACACGCTGTTCTGCGGCGTCGACGACCTCGTGCTCGAGAGCATGCTGCTGGGCGCGGTCGGCTGGGTCTCGGGCCTGGTCAACGTGTTCCCCAAAGAGTCGGTGCGGCTCTGGGAACTCGCGGCCAAGGGCGATTGGGAGCGGGCGCGTGCGATCTATCGCTGGTTCATGCCGACGCTCCACCTCGACACCTCGCCGAAGCTCGTGCAGATGATCAAGCTCGGCCAGAAGATCGTCGGCAATGGCAGCGCCGTGACCCGCGCCCCGCGCCTGGCGCTCGAGGGCGAGGAGCTCAAACGCGTGACGCGCCTCTACGAGGAAGCGATCGCCACCCGGCCGACGCTTTGAGGCGCTGATGGCCAGCAACACGTTCTTCTGCATCGACGCGCATACCTGCGGGAACCCCGTGCGGGTGGTGGCGGGTGGCGGGCCCACGCTCGAGGGCGCCACCATGAGCGACTACCGGCAGGATTTCATGACGCGCTACGACTGGATCCGCCGCGCGTTGATGTTCGAGCCGCGCGGCCACGACGTGATGTCGGGCTCGGTGCTCTATAAGCCCCTGCGCGCCGACTGCGACATGGGCTTGGTGTTCATCGAGACATCGGGGTGCCTGCCCATGTGCGGGCACGGCACCATCGGCACGGTGACGGTGGCGCTCGAGCAAGGTCTGGTGACGCCGCGGCGCGAGGGCACGCTCGCCCTCGATGCGCCCGCGGGCAAGGTCGAGGTCGAATACGAGCGCGACGGCCGGTTCATCGAGCGGGTGCGGCTTTTCAACGTTGCGAGCTTCCTCGAGGCGACGGAGGTCGCGATCGAGGTGCCGGGCTTCGGCCCGCTCAAGCTCGACGTCGCCTATGGCGGCAACTACTACGCCATCGTCGATCCGCAGCCCGGCTATGCCGGCCTCGAGAGCCTGACGGCCGATCAGGTGCTGCGCCTGAGCCCGGTGGTGCGCCGGCTCATGAACGAGAAGCTCAAGCCCGTGCATCCCGAGAACTCCACCATCAAGGGTGTCAGCCATGTGATGTGGACGGGCAAGCCGCTCGATCCCAAGGCGCACGCCCGCAATGCCGTGTTCTATGGCGACCGCGCGATCGATCGCTCGCCCTGCGGCACCGGCACCTCCGCGCGGATGGCGCAGCTCGCCGCCAAGGGCAAGCTCAAGGTCGGCGACGCCTTCGTGCACGAGAGCATCATCGGCAGCCTGTTCGAGGGCCGCGTCGAAGCCGAGACGCGGGTGGGCGGCCGGGCCGCGATCAAGCCCAGCGTCGCCGGCTGGGCGCGCGTCACCGGCTACAACACCATATTCGTCGACGACCGCGACCCCTACGCCCACGGCTTCCAGCTGGTCTGAGCGCAACCGCGACATGGATGCAATCCCGGAATTGCTGACGGCGTCCGATCCGTCGCCGGTGGAGCATGTCAACCTCGAGGGCAAAGCGCCGGTGCTGGTCACCTGCGATCACGCGAGCCGGCGCGTGCCGAAGTCGCTGCGCAGTCTCGGCCTCGATGCCGAGAGCCTCACGCTGCACATCGCCTGGGACATCGGTGCGGCGGATGTGAGCCGTGGCCTTGCGCTCCGCTTGGATGCGCCCGCGATCCTCGCGGGCTATTCGCGCCTGGTGATCGACTGCAACCGGGATCTCGACGATCCCACGTCGATGCCCGCCGTGAGCGACGGCGTGCCGGTGCCGGGCAATCGCGATTTGAGCCCCGCCGCCAAGGCGCAACGGGTGGCGGCGCTGTTCAAGCCCTACCATGGTTCGGTCGAATCGGCGCTCGGCGGGTTCGCCGCGCGCGGCGTTCATCCGGCCGTGCTGTCGATCCACAGCTTCACGCCGGTGATGAACGGCTTCGAGCGGCCCTGGCACATCGGCATCCTCTGGGACAAGGATCCGCGCATGGCGGTGCCCGTGCTGGCGGCGCTCCGGCGCGAGCGGGGCCTGGTGGTCGGGGACAACGAGCCCTATTCAGCCCGGGAGCCCGCCGGCTACACCGTGCGCACCCATGCGGAGAAGCGCGGCCTGCCGCATCTCAATGTCGAGATCCGCCAGGACCTGATCGCGACCGAGGCCGGCTCCGCCGAGTGGGCGGATCGCTTGACGCGGGTGCTGACGGCGATCCTGGAAGACCCAAGCCTTTATCAACCGAAGCACTATTGACCCCTCGCCATGCCTTGGCCGAGGCGCCATATAGAGTGAGCCCAATTCCTTGGAGACGCCACATGGACGACAAGACCCGCACCGAGCTCGAAGCCGCCGCCTTCCGCAAGCTGGTTCAGCATCTGCGCGAGCGCACCGACGTGCAGAACCTCGACCTCATGAATCTCGCGGGCTTCTGCCGCAACTGCCTCTCGCGCTGGTACCGCGAGGCCGCCGAGGAGCGCGGCATGGGGATGCCCGATCCGGCGGCGCGCGAGATCGTCTACGGCATGCCTTACGATCAGTGGAAAGCCCAGTACCAGAAGGAGGCGACGCCCGCGCAAAAGCACGCCGCGGCGAGCCACACGCACAAGCACTGAGCAGGTCGAGCCGGGGGAATGGCGATGGCGGATCGCGGGGGCGTGGCGGGCGAGCGGCTGAAGTCCTTCGTCGAGCGCATCGAGCGCTTGGAGGAGGAGAAGCGCGCGCTCGCCGCCGACATCAAGGAAGTCTACTCGGAGGCCAAGAGCGCGGGCTTCGACATCAAGACCATGCGCGAGATCATCAAGATCCGCCGCATGGACGAGGACGACCTCGACGAGCGGGAGGCGCTGCTCGATACCTACAAGCGCGCGCTCGGCATGATGCCGCAGCGGGTGAAGCGCGCCGCGGGCTGAGGAGCGCTCAGGCGAAGCCGCGGATGCGCATGCCCGTGCGCACCATCGAGATCAGCGCGCGCGAGAACAGCTCCATGTCCACGGGCATGCCCGGGCGCCAGACGTCCAGCAGCAGCACCGCGCGGACCTGATCGCTCTCGTTCCAGACCTCGTGCGGGTAGGTATCGTCCCAGAGCATGCAGTCGCCGTCCTGCAGCCGGTACTCGCGGTCCGCGACCTTCAGCACCGCGCCCGGCCTGCCGTCCGCGAGCCGCGGCATCGAGAGGGCGAGATAAAACCGGAGCACGCCGCGGAACGGCCCGCGATGCGCGGGGATGTGCTTCTTGGGCGCCATGAACGAGATCGAGGCCGAGAGCACCTCCGGCGCCGTCGCCACGATGGCCGCGAGCACCGGGCAGCGCGCCTGGTTCCCGGGCACCTCGACGCCGTAGGCCTTGATGATGAACATCCGCCAGTCCCGGTCGTCGTTGGCGGAGATCGCGGTCTGCTCGGGCATGATCTCGTGGAAGCGCGGCACCTCGGCCAAACGCTCCGCCACCGCCGCCGCCTCGTCGCGGATCGCGCGCCAAGCCTCGGCAAAGCGCTCGCCCGCGGGAAAATGCGCGTCGAGATCGAGCACCGGCGGCCCGATGATCCGGCGGTCGTAGATCCAGCGGATCAGCGTCGCGGTCTGGTCGTAGAAGAGGTTCATGTGCTTCCGTCTCCAGACCGCCGGCCTTGGCGCTAGAGATGCTTGCGGATCTTTTCGGCGATCTCGGCGATGCGCGCGCGGTCGCCGGGCTTCGGCGTCCAATTGATGGAAAGCCCATCGTCGTGCCGACGCGGCAGCACGTGGATATGGAAATGAAACACCGACTGGCCGGCGCCAGACCCGTTCGCCTGCAGCAGGTTGATGCCGTCGGGCGCGAGCGCGGCCTGGACCGCCTTGGAAACCTTGATGACCGTGCGCCCCGCCGCGGCGAAGGCTTCCGGGTCGAGCGCGAACAGGGTCGGGAAATGCGCCTTGGGGATCACCAGGCAATGCCCGTCATTGGCGGGATTGATGTCCATGAAGGCAAGCGTATCCCGGTCCTCCCAGAGCTTAATGCTCGGAACCGTACCGACGGCGATCTTGCAGAAGATGCAATTGGGATCGGTGGTCATGGCGCTCTTCCACCCGCGGTCCGACCGAGAGCCTAGCGGGACCAGCCCGCGAGCGCCAGGGAGCGCCTATTCCGCCGCCAGCGCGTGCGGCGGGGGTGCCGAGCGGAACTCCGCCATGAGCTTCGCCTGCTCCACGCGCGCTGCGGCGAGGCTTGCGTCTTTGATGTGACCATAGCCGCGGATGCGCTCGGGCAGCCGCGCCAGCGCCACGGCGGTCTCATGATTGGTGGCCGTGAGCTCCGGCAGCAAGCCCTCGATGAGCGCGCGGTACTCCCCGATCAGCGCCCGCTCGCGCTTGCGCTCGGCCGTATGGCCGAAGGGGTCGAGCGCGCTGCCGCGCAGGAACCGAAGCTTCGCCAGGACCCTGAACGCCGGGAGCATCCAGGAACCGTAGCTCCGCTTCTTCAGATGGCCGGAAGCAGGGTCGCGCTCGGCCAGCAGCGGCGGCGCCAGGTGGAACTCGAGCTTGACCGGACCTTCGAAGCGCTCGGCGAGGCGGCGGGCGAAGCTGCCGTCGGTATAAAGCCGCGCCACCTCGTACTCGTCCTTGTAGGCCATCAGCTTGAAGAGCCCGCGCGCAGCCGCGTCGGTGAGTGCGGTCGAGCCGAGCACACGCGCCTGCTCGGCGGCCGAGACGCGCCGCACGGTCGCGAGATAGCGCTCGGCATAGGCCGCATTCTGATAGCGCGTGAGGAGCGCCGCACGTCGCGCGATCACCTCGTCCAGGCTCTCAGAAAGCCGCTCGCTGCCGGTGTCGCGGGGAGTGGCGATGCGCTCGACCGCCGCGCGGTCGTGCGCGGCGCGCCGGCCCCAGAGCAGCGCCTGCTGGTTGAACTCGACCGCGACGCCGTTGAGCTCGATCGCGCGCTCGATCGCCTCGAGCGTGAGCGGGACCCAGCCCCTTTGCAGGGCGAAGCCCAACAGGAACAGGTTGGCGCCAATGGAATCGCCGAGCAGTCTCTCGGCGATCTTCGTGGCGTCGATGAACTCGGCGTTGGCCTCGCCCGCGAGGTCGCGGATGTCGGCCACCAAACGCGCGCCGGGGAAGGCGAAGTCGGGATCGCGCGTGAAGGCGCCGGTGACGATCTCGTGGCGGTTCACCACGGCGCGGGTCTCGCCCTTGCGGAGCCGCGACAGGGACTCGAAGCCGCCGGCAACCGCGATGTCGCAGCCCAGCAGCAGGTCGGCGCCGCCCGCGGAGAGCCGCGCGGCATGGATGTCCTCGGGGCGGGGCGCCAGGCGCACATGGCTGGTGACCGCGCCGCCTTTCTGGGCCAGGCCCGTCATGTCGAGCACGCTGGCGCCGCGTCCCTCGAGATGCGCGGCCATGCCCAGGAGCGCGCCGACGGTGACCACGCCAGTGCCGCCGACGCCGGTGACGAGGATGCCGTAGGGACGGACGAGAGCCGGGATCTCCGGCGCGGGCAGCACCGGGAAGACCGCGCCCGAGCCCGCGGGCGAATGCTTCTTGAGGCTGCCGCCATGCACGGTGACGAAGCTTGGGCAGAAGCCCTTGAGGCAGGAGAAATCCTTGTTGCAGCTGGATTGATCGATCGCGCGCTTGCGGCCGAACTCGGTCTCCACCGGCACCACCGAGAGGCAATTCGATTGCTTGGAGCAGTCGCCGCAGCCCTCGCAGACCTCCTCGTTGATGAAGACGCGCTTGGGCGGATCGGGATAGCGGTGCCGCTTGCGGCGCCGGCGCTTCTCGGCGGCGCAAGTCTGGTCGTAGATCAGCACGCTGACGCCGCGGAAATCCCGGAGCTCGCGCTGAATGGGGTCGAGGTCGTCGCGGTGGGATACGGAGACACCCGCCGCGAGCCCCGCATTGCCCGCGTACTTCTCGGGCTCGTCGGAGACCACCACGATGCGCTCGACGCCCTCGGCCGCCATCTGATGCGTGAGTCGCGCCACGCTCAGGGGGCCGTCGACCGGCTGGCCGCCGGTCATGGCGACGGCGTCGTTGTACAGGATCTTGTAGGTGATGTTGACCTTGGCCGCGATCGCCGCGCGGATCGCCAGGATGCCGGAATGGTAATAGGTGCCGTCGCCGAGATTGGCGAAGATGTGCGGAGTCTGCGTGAAGGGCGCCTGGCCGATCCAGGGCGCGCCCTCGCCGCCCATCTGGGTGAAGGTGTCGGTGCTGCGGTCCATCCAGGTCGCCATGTAGTGGCAGCCGATGCCGGCGACCGCGCGGCTCCCTTCGGGCACCTTGGTCGAGGTGTTGTGCGGACAGCCCGAGCAGAAAAACGGTGTGCGCGAGATCGCGGGCTGATGCGCGGATGCCGCGCGCTCCTCGGCGGTGAGGAAGGCGAGCCGCTCGGCGATGCCGGGCTCGGCGCCGAACCGCTCGAGGCGCCCGGCGATCGCGCGGGCGATCTCGGTCACCGTGAGCTCGGTCGTCTCGCGCAGCAAGGGCGCGCCGCGCTCGTCGGATTTGCCGACCACGATCGGCCGGCGATCGGCTGGAAGATTATAGAGCGCGGACTTCGCCTGCTCCTCGATCACCGGCCGCTTCTCCTCGACGATCAGGATCTCGTCGAGGCCGTCGGCGAAGCGGCGCAAGCCCTCCGGCTCGAGCGGCCAGGAGAGCGCCACCTTGTAGAGGCGGATGCCGAGCCGGCGCGCGTCCGCCTCGGTGATGCCGAGCTCGTCGAGTGCCTGGCGCGTGTCGAGGTAGGATTTCCCGGTGGTCATGATGCCGAGCCGCGCGCGGGGCGCATCGAGGACGATCCGGTCCAGCCGGTTGGCGCGCGCGAAGGCGTGAACGGCCGGCAGCTTCCAGAGCCGGAGCCGAGCCTCCTGCTCGAGCGGCGGATCGGGCCAGCGGATGCCGAGACCGCCCGGCGGCAGCTCGAAATCCAAGGGCGTTACGATCTCGACGCGGTGCGGATCCGCCAAGACCGAGGCCGAGCTGTCCATGGTGTCGGCGATCGACTTGAGTGCCACCCAGCAGCCGGAATAGCGCGAGAGCGCCCAGCCATAGAGGCCGAGGTCCAGGATGTCCTGCACGCCCGCGGGATTGAGTACGGGGATCGAGGCGTCGATCAGCGCGTATTCGGACTGATGCGGCAGCGTGGAGGATTTGCAGGCGTGATCGTCGCCCGCGAGCAACAGCACGCCGCCGTGCGGCGCGGTGCCGGCGGCGTTGGCGTGCTTGAACACGTCGCCGCTGCGGTCGACGCCGGGGCCCTTGCCGTACCACATGGCGAAGACGCCCGCGTGCTTGGCGCCCGGAAACAGCCCGACCTGCTGGCTGCCCCAGACCGCGGTCGCCGCCAGGTCCTCGTTGAGCCCGGGCTGAAACCGCAAATGATGCTTGTCGAGGAATTCGCGTGCGTGCCAGAGCGCCTGGTCGAAACCGGCCAAAGGCGAGCCGCGATAGCCCGAGATGAAGCCGGCCGTGTCGAGGCCCGCTCTCTCGTCGCGCCGCCGCTGCATCATGGCCAGACGCACCAAGGCCTGCACGCCCGAGAGGTAGATCCGCCCGGAGTCCAGCGCGTATTTGTCGTCGAGTGCGACTGCCGCGAGCGCCATGTCCCGTCTCCCAGATGAAGCGCGGCCGCGTCCTATCCGCAGATAGGTAATGCGACATGACCCTTCCCGGAAGCGGTCATCACGAGTCGAATTCAGTTCGCAAAGAACGTGCGCCCACCAGCAGGCGTTGGAGAAAAAATGTCGCGATGCGTGCCGCGCACGCATCTTTCGCACGCCCCTGCTGCAGCGCAGCAAACGCGCCCCCGGCGACTCAGGGCGCCAAAGCGAAGCGGGGTACCCACATTGATGTCGAGGGCCGTGGGGACTAGGCTGCGGCACGCTCCAGAACCCGGAGGACGAGTCCGTGCTTCCTGCGCCAAAAGTCGACCGCGATCCGCCTAACCGCGTCGTCATCGATGCGCTGCGCCAGCGGTTCGCGGAGCGGTTCTCGACCTCCGCCTCGGTCCTGCAGCAGCACGGCAAGGACGAATCCTTCCACGTGCCGGTGCCGCCCGATGGCGTGGTGTTCGCGCACTCGACCGAGGAAGTAGCGGAGATCGTCAAGCTCTGCGCGGAGCACAAGGTGGCGGTGGTGCCGTTCGGGACCGGCACCTCGCTCGAGGGCCACGTGGCCGCGCTCCGGGGCGGCATCTGCATCGATCTCTCGCAGATGAACCGAGTGCTGCGCGTCAGCGTCGAGGATCTCGACGTCACCGTGGAGGCCGGCGTCACGCGCAAGCAGCTCAACGAGCATCTCCGGGACACCGGGCTGTTCTTCCCGATCGACCCCGGCGCCAATGCCTCGCTCGGCGGCATGACCGCGACCCGCGCCTCCGGCACCAACGCGGTGCGCTACGGCACCATGCGCGAGAATGTGCTGTCGCTCACGGTCGTGCTGGCGGATGGGCGCATCATCCGCACCGCGCGGCGTGCCCGCAAATCGGCGGCGGGCTACGACCTCACGCGGCTATTCGTGGGCTCCGAGGGCACGCTTGGCGTCATTACCGAGATTACGCTCAGGCTCTACGGCATTCCCGAGCAGATCTCGGCGGCTGCCTGCGCCTTCCCGACGATCGAGGGCGCGGTCAACGCCACGGTAATGACCATCCAAGCGGGCATTCCGATCGCCCGCGTCGAATTGCTCGACGCGGTGCAAATCGACGCGATCAACAAATTCTCAAAGCTCGATTATGCGGTGGCGCCCACGCTGCTCTTCGAGTTCCACGGCACCAAGGCCGGAGTGGACGAGCAGATCCAGATGGTGAAGGAGTTCGCCACCGATCAGGGTGGCACCGAGTTCCGGTTCGCGACCTCGATGGAGGAGCGCAACAAGATCTGGCAGGCGCGGCACGACGGCTATTACGCGGTCAAGGCGCTGAAGCCGAACGGGCAAGGCCTGGCGACCGACGTCTGCGTGCCGATCTCGCGGCTCGCGGAATGCATCTCCGAAACCGCCAAGGACCTCGAGAACGCATCGGTGATCGGCGCCATCGTGGGCCACGTCGGCGACGGAAACTTCCATATCGGCTTCATCTTCGATCCCGACGATCCGAAGGAGGTCGCCGAGATCGAGGCCATCAACGAGCGCATGGTGAAGCGCGCGCTGGCCATGGATGGCACCTGCACGGGCGAGCACGGCATCGGCTACGGCAAGATGGATTTCCTGATTGCCGAGCACGGCGAGGCCGTCAGCGTCATGCGCCTCATCAAGAAGGCGCTCGACCCCGACAACATCATGAACCCCGGCAAGATCGTCCGGGTCTGACGGGATCTACTGCGCGGCGACGGTGAGCCCGGTCGGGCAGGAGACCCCGGTGCCGCCGAGGCCGCAATAGCCCATCGGGTTCTTCGCGAGATACTGCTGATGGTAGTCCTCGGCGTAATAGAACTCGGGCGCCGGCCGGATCTCGGTGGTGATGGCGCCAAATCCTCGGGCCGACAGCGCGCGCTGATAAGCCTCGCGGGATGCCTCGGCGGCGCGGCGCTGCACCTCGGAATACGTGTAGATCGCCGAGCGGTACTGCGTGCCGACGTCATTGCCCTGGCGCATGCCCTGGGTCGGGTCGTGGCTTTCCCAGAACAGCTTCAGCAGCGCCTCGTAGGAGACCTGCTTGGGATCGAACACCACCAGCACCGCCTCGGTGTGCCCGGTGCGGCCACTACAGACCTCCTCGTAGGTCGGGTTGGGCGTGTGACCGCCGGCATAACCCACGGCCGTCGTATAGACGCCCGGCGTCTGCCAGAACTTCCGCTCGGCGCCCCAGAAGCATCCGAGCCCGAACACGGCCTGCTCGAGGCCGGCCGGGAAGGGCGGTTTCAGGGGCGTTCCCGTGACTTCATGCGCGGGCGGCACGGGCATGGCGCTCCGCCGGCCCGGCAGAGCCTGTTCGGGCGTGGGCAGGGTCAGCTTCTTCGACGTCATCCACATCTGCGGGACTCCCTCGCTGGCGGGGCGGTCGGCGCCCGGACCGGGGCAGCCGGTCCATTACATAGGAACGGGTGTACCGCGTCG
This sequence comes from Allostellaceae bacterium, assembly GCA_035938015.1. Classification (GTDB taxonomy): domain Bacteria; phylum Pseudomonadota; class Alphaproteobacteria; order ATCC43930; family CGMCC-115725; genus DASZHJ01. The sequence continues at coordinate 61 of DASZHJ010000120.1, read as the reverse complement.
ATAGGGGGTATCGCGCAGGCGTGAACCGCCTGACGGGCTCAGGCAAACGCCGGCGGTGGCG
>DASZHJ010000119.1:0-3503 GCA_035938015.1 Allostellaceae bacterium | reverse complement strand
TGGAGAAGAGCGAGCTCACCTCGGGCTCGACCTGGCATGCGGCCGGCGGCATGCACACCTTCAATGGCGAGGCGAACATCTCACGGCTGCAGAAATACACGATCGACCTGTACCGCGAGATCGAGAGGCTGTCGGGGCAGTCGTGCGGACTGCACCCGAACGGGGGACTGATGCTCGCGGCCACGCCGGGCGAGCTCGACAGCCTGCGGCTGATCTGCTCGCGCGCCCGTTATCTGGGCATGGAGACCGAGATGATCTCGCTCGGGGAGGCGAAGAATCTCAATCCGCTGATCGACACGAGTCACTTCATCGGAGCGCTGTGGCGCGCCGACGGCGGCCACTGCGACCCCTCCGGAACCACCCAGGCCTACGCCAAGGCCGCGCGCATGCTCGGCGCATCGGTCGAGCGCTTCACCCGCGTGCAATCGCTCGCGCAGCGGCGGGACGGCTCCTGGGACGTGCTGACCGACAAGGGCACGGTGCACGCCGAGCACGTGGTCAACTGCGCAGGCCTGTGGGCGCGGGAGGTCGGCCACATGGTCGGCATCGAGCTGCCGGTGCTGGCGATGGAGCATCACTACCTCCTGACTGAGGACATTCCGGAGCTCGCGGGGCGCGAGCGGGAGATCGTCAACACCACCGACTACGCGGGCGAGATCTATATGCGCCAGGAGCGCCGCGGCGCCCTGATCGGCACGTACGAGCCCCACGGCATCGCCTGGTCGCCGCTGAAGACCCCGGATGACTTTTCCATGCAGCTGCTGCCCGATGACTTCGAGCGGCTGGCACCCTACTTCGAGGTCGGCTTCAAGCACTTTCCCGCGCTCGGACGCGTCGGCATCAGAAAGGCGGTGAATGGCCCCTTCACCTTCGCTCCTGACGGCAATCCGCTGGTGGGCCCGGTGCGCGGCGTACGCAACTACTGGGTCGCCTGCGCCGTGATGGCCGGTTTCAGCCAGGGCGGCGGCATCGGGCTGGTGCTGTCGCGCTGGATGGCGGAGGGCGACCCCGGCCAGGACATCATCTCCATGGACGTCGCGCGCTTCGGCGCATTCGCGACGCCGAAATACACCTCCATCAAGGTGCCGGAGAATTACTCGCGCCGCTTTCGCCTCGCCTACCCGAACGAGGAGCTTCCGGCCGCGCGCCCGCTGCGCCGCTCGCCCATTTACGAGCAGCTCAAGGCGGCCGGCGCGGTGATGGGCGCAAACTTCGGGCTGGAGAATGCGCTGTGGTTCGCCCCGCCCGGTGTCGCACCGAGCGAGACCCCGACCTATCGACGCTCGGAGGCCTTCCCCGTAGTGCGCGAAGAATGCCTGGCGGTGCGCAGATCGGTCGGTATCTACGAGACGACCAACTACGGGAAATACGAGGTCACCGGCCGCGGCGCCCGCGGCTGGCTCGACCGCGTGTTTGCCTGCCGGATACCCCGCCCGGGGCGGCTCGCCCTCGCGCCGATGCTCAATCCGGCCGGACGCATCGTGGGCGACCTGTCGATGGCGTGCCTGGCCGAGGATCGCTTCATGATCGTAGGCTCGGGTTTCGCCGAAGAATTCCACATGCGCTGGTTCTGGGAGGCGCAGCCGCCGGCGGACGTGTTTGTGCGCTCGAGCGCCTCGACCCTCGCCGGGTTCTCGATCGCCGGCCCGCGAGCGCGCGAGCTGGTGCAGCGGCTGGTGCGCGAGGATCTCTCCGCCGGCGCGTTCCGACTCTTCCAGGTGCGCGAGACCGCCGTGGGCTTTGCTCCCGCCATTCTTACCCGGGCCGGGTTTACCGGCGAGCTCGGCTACGAGATCTGGACCACACCCGATTACTTCGCCGCACTCTACGAGGATGTGCGCGCTGCAGGGCGCGACCTGGGGTTGGTGCACTTCGGCGGGCGCGCGCTCTCCTCGCTGCGCCTCGAGAAGGGGTACGGATCGTTCAACAAGGACTTCCGTCCCGATTTCACCCCGGGCGAGACGGGCCTCGATCGCTTCGTCGACGTCGACAAGCCTGACTTCACCGGCCGCGCCGCAGTCCTTACCGAGCGCGCCGCCGGACCCAGGCGGCGCTTCGTGATCATGGAGGTCACGGACGCGGATGCCGAGGTGGTCGGCTACGAATCGATCATGAAGGACGGTGCCGCGGTCGGATACGTGACTTCAGGCGCCTACGGTCACTGCGTAGGCAAGAGCCTCGCCGCCGGCTATGTGCCGACGGCGCTCGCGCGCGAAGGGACGCGCTTCGAGATCGATGTGCTTGGCGAGATGCGCACCGCGACCGTGAGGCTCGAGCCCCTCTACGATCCGCGGGGGCTGCGGCTGCGCAGCTGAGAGCGCCGCCTCGCAGGCACGCTTCGACGCTGTCGCTCGCAGGACGGGGCCTCGGCCCCGCAACCGGAAGGCACTCCCGGTTGCGGGGCGAGTGGCTTCAGTCGGCAGACCGCGCTCAGCGCTCCGCCCAAGGCTCCTCAGTCAGCTCTGCGGACCAGGATTTCGCTCCTGACTCGCTCCACGCCTTCGGTCGAGCGGGCGATGTCCATGGCTTTGTCGGCAGCCTCCTGGGTCGGAGCCGTACCGCTCAGATACACCACGCCGTCCTTATCGGTATCGACCTTGATGTGAGCCAGGGTACCCAGATGCTCGGCTGCCAACTTGGTCTTGATCTTCGTCGTGATGACGGAGTCCTTGACGAAGGCGCGCGGGTGCGAGCGATCCGTGTCCGAATCCTGCCCGAAGACAAGGCCCACCGGGGCCAACAGCATGCTGGTCACGATGAGGCCGGAAGTTACGATCTTGAGATTCATACATCACTCCTTTGATTGAAACTCGGAACCGAAGCCGTTCCGTGCAGGCGCGAGCCTGAGGCGGATAGAGCCAGAAGTTGTGATACCACGGCTTGTGCTGGTGGTGATAGAGCGCTGCGCCTACCCTAATTGTGAGAAGGTTCCGACAGCGCCGCCGCGGTAGCGGGCGCATGAGGGCGCCCCGCTCAGCGGGCGTCGTGAAAAATCAAGCCCAGCGTGTAACGGTGCCCGGAGCGAATCCGGCTCACGCCATGCCGCAGATTGACCCGATATACGCCGCGCGTGCCCGCGACCGGCCGGTGATAAACCGCGAAGATGACGGCATCCCCCTGCCGCAGCGGCACGACTTCCGCTCGCGACTGCATGCGTGGCCGCTGTTCGGTGATGATGAACTCACCGCCCGTGAAATCCCTCTCCGGTTGTGAGAGCAGGATCGCCACCTGCAGCGGAAAGACACACTCACCATAGCGGTCCTGGTGCAGGCAGTTAAAGTCGCCCGCCGCATACTTGAGCAGCAGTGGAGTCGGTAGCGTCTGTCCGGCTTGCCGGCAAACCGCGAGAAATTGCCGTTGCGTGCTCGGGTAGCGGACGTCCACGCGCAGCTGCTCGTTCCAGCGATTTGCCCGCGGCGCGAGCTGGCTGTAGAAGGCACCGCGCAGTGTGCCGACGAGCTGCGGCAGTGGGTACGTGAAATAACTGTACTCACCGCGCCCAA
>DASZHJ010000118.1:0-5226 GCA_035938015.1 Allostellaceae bacterium | reverse complement strand
GTCTGACCGTGGGCGAGGAAGCGGTCGAGCACGCGGTCGAGCGCGTCGAGCTCCTCGAGATAGATCTTGAGAATGAAACAGTCCTCGCCGGTAATCCGGTGGCACTCCACCACCTCCGGCATCTTCTGCGCGAGCTCGGCGATCTTGGGGAGCTTGCCTGGCATCGGACGCACGCGCACGAAGGCGGCGATCGGGTAGCCGAGCGCGCGCGGATCGAGCTCGAGGCGATAGCCCGTGATGACGCCGGCTTCCTCCAGGCGCTGCACGCGCTCGCGCACCGCGGGCGCCGACATGCCGACGCACCGCGCCAGCTCCGAGACTGGCCTGCGCGGATCCACACTCAGAAGGCGCAGCAGCTCGATATTGAGGGGATCGAGCAGCAGTTTTTCTGGCTTAAGGCTCATGGGGCTCACTGCCTTTGGATCGAAGGAGAAATCGTCCTAACACCTTTGATTGGCCATGTCATGAGCCAATTTCGCATGCGAACATCGGAGCATCATGACGGTCACCTCCGTTGGAGATTCCGAGCGCGCGGCGCTCGTCGAGCGCGTGCCGCCGCAGATCTTTTTCGTCGTGAGCGCGGTGTTTCACTACCTTGGCCCCGCTTGTGCCGTGCTGCTGTTCGCGGCGGTGGCGCCGCTCGGCGTCGCTTGGCTCAGGATCGCGAGCGCCGCGGCGGTGTTCGCGCACTGGCGGCGGCCCTGGCGCTATTATCGCGCGCTCAGCCGCGGCGACCGCCGCACTGTGCTGATGTTGGGTGCGGTGCTTGCGGCGATGAACTCGTGCTTTTATCTCGCGATCGATCGCCTGCCGCTGGGGACAGTGGGCGCCATCGAGTTCCTAGGACCGATCGGGCTCGCAGCGGTGGGATTGCGCACAAATCGGAACTTTGCCGCCTTGGCACTGGCGGCAGCGGGCGTCTATGTGCTGACCGACGTGCGCATCGCCGCCGAGCCCTGGGGCTTCCTCCTCGCTTTCGCGAACTGCGCCCTCTTTGTGGGGTACGTCATGCTCGGCCATCGCCTCGCCGCCGCCGGCGGCAGGCAGGGCATCGACCGGCTGGGCGCGGCAATGATGGTCGCGATGGTGGCAGCGCTGCCGATCGGCATCACCGATGCGGCGCCGGCCTTCCGAGATCCGTGGCTACTCGCCGCGGGCTTCGGCGTGGGGATCGCGTCCTCGGTCATCCCCTATGTCTGCGACCAATTGGCGATGGCACGACTGCCGCGAGCCACCTTCGCCCTGATGCTGTCGCTCCTACCCGCGACCGCGTCGGTGATCGGCGTGCTGGTGCTGCGCCAGATCCCTTCGGCGGTGGAAGTGTTCGGTGTTGGCTTGGTGATCGCGGGCGTCGCGGTGCACCGGGCCGAGAGGTAACCGCTCAGCTCGCACCGAACACTCGGCGGAAAATCGTTTCGACATGCTTGGTGTGGTAGGCGTCGTCGAAGAGGGCTTCGAGGGCCTTCGGCTTCACGTGCCCCGTCACTTCGGCATCGGACTTCAGAAGATCGAGGAACTTGGCCTTGCCTTCCCAGACCGGCATGGCATTGCGCTGGACGGCGCGGTAGGCGTCCTCGCGGCTCATGCCGGCTTGCGTCAAGGCCAGAAGCACGCGCTGGGAATGGATGAGCCCGCCCAAGCGATCGAGGTTCGCGCGCATGGCCTCGGGGTAGATCACGAGCTTGTCGACGAGGCCGGCGGCGCGCGCGAGCGCGAAGTCGAGGGCGATAGTGGCGTCGGGCGCGATCACCCGCTCGACCGAGGAGTGCGAGATATCGCGCTCGTGCCAGGTCGTCACGTTCTCGAGCGCCGGCACCACTGTCGCACGCACCAACCGTGCGAGGCCTGTGATGTTCTCGGAGAGCACGGGGTTGCGCTTGTGCGGCATGGAGGACGAGCCTTTCTGGCCCGCGGAGAAGAACTCCTCGGCCTCGCGCACCTCCGTCCGTTGCAGGTGGCGGATCTCGGTGGCGAGATTCTCGAGCGAGGAGGCGATCACCGCGAGCGTCGCGAAGAACATCGCGTGGCGGTCGCGCGGAATGATCTGCGTCGAGATCGGCTCGACCGCGAGCCCCAGCTTCTCCGCGACATAGGCTTCCACATCGGGATCGATGTTGGCGAAGGTGCCGACCGCGCCGGAGATGGCGCCGGTCGCGATCTCAGTGCGTGCGCGCTGGAGCCGCTCGCGATTGCGCGCGAAGGCGGCGTAATGGCCAGCGAGCTTGAGCCCCAGCGTCGTCGGCTCCGCGTGGATGCCGTGGCTCCGGCCGATAGTGAGGCTCGTCTTGTGCTCGAGCGCGCGGCGCTTGAGCGCCGCCATGAGCGCATCGAGATCGGCGAGTAGGATGTCCGAGGCCTGCTTCAGTTGCACGGCGAGGCAGGTGTCCAGCACGTCGCTGGATGCCATCCCCTGATGCACGAAGCGCGCCTCGGGGCCGACGTGTTCGGCGAGGCTTGTCAGGAATGCGATCACGTCGTGCTTCACCTCGCGCTCGACCTCGTCGATGCGCGCGATGTCGAAGCCGCCCTTGGCCCAGACCGCCTTCGCGGCCTCCTTCGGGATCACGCCCTTGGCTGCTAGCGCGTCGCAGGCATGCGCCTCGATCTCGAACCAGATGCGAAACCGGTTCTGCGGTTCCCAGATGGCGTTCATCTCGGGGCGGCTGTAGCGCGGGATCATTGTCGGAAACCCCCGAGTGAGGTGGGCTCTCGTCACCTGCTTAACCCAGCGCCTCCGCCGGGACAAGCGCCGACACTGCAGGCCTCAACTCGAGCGGCCGCAGTGCTAGATTACTCAATGAAGGGCGGCAGGAGGTTTCTGATGACGCGACTCGGCATGACGCTGGCGATTGCCGCGGCGGCGGCCGTGGCCATGACCGCAATCACCGTGTCCGGCCACGCCAAGATGGCGCTGCAGACTTATCCGGTGCTCGCGGGCGCCGGCGCGCACGACGTCTATCCCGCGCCGGACGGGACCGTGTGGTTCACGGCACAATCCGCGGGCAAGCTCGGGCGCCTCGATCCCAAGACGGGCAAGTCCGACCTGATCGCGCTCGGGCGAGGGGCGGCACCCCACGGGGTGATCGTCGGCCCCGACGGCGCGCCCTGGGTGACCGACGGCGGGCAGAACGCCATCGCGCGTGTCGATCCCTTAACGCGCGCGGCGAAGCTCTTCCCGCTGCCGAAGGAGCGCGGCAACGCCAACCTCAATACCGCGAGCTTCGATCATGAGGGCGTGCTCTGGTTCACGGGCCAGAACGGCATCTATGGCCGGCTCGATCCGAAGTCGGGCGCGATCGCCGTCTTCGACGCGCCGCGCGGCGTCGGGCCCTACGGCATCACGACGACGCCGGACGGCCAGGTGTTCTATGCCTCACTCGCAGGCAACTACCTCGGCCAGATCGATCTCGAGAGCGGTTCGGCCCAGGTGCTGGAGCCGCCGGTGCCACGCCAAGGCGCCCGCCGAGTTTGGAGCGACAGCCACGGCGCGGTCTGGGTAACCGGCTGGGACAGCGGCGACCTCTTCCGCTACGACAGCAAGGCCAAGACGTGGAAGACGTGGCACCTGCCGGGCGACGGACCGCAGCCCTATGCGGTCTACGTCGACGACGCCGATGCCGTCTGGCTCAGCGACTGGGGCTCGAATGCGATCCTGCGCTTCGACCCCAAGACCGAGACCTTCGAGTCCTATCCGCTGCCCGACCGCTACGCGAGCGTGCGTCAGCTCGCGGGCCGGAAAGGCGAGGTCTGGGGCGCCGAGTCCGCCGCGGACAAGCTTTTCGTGCTGCGGGCGGAATAGCCTGCCCCGGGGCTTTCCTGACCGAGATGTCACTTGGATGCGGGTTTAGCTCCGCCGAAAATTGCGGTCCACCAGGGGTAACTTGATCGAATGGGCAAATCGGCCATAGTCACGATGGTGGTCGGCGACCGCTTTCGCGAGCTCTGGTCGCGTTTCTGCGCGCCCAATTGGCAAGTCTACGCTCAACGGAACGGCTTCGACCTCTTGGTCATCGATCGGCCCCTCGACACCGGTGACATCGCGACACGGCGTGGTTTCAGCTGGCAGAAGCTGCTGATCGGCAGGGTCGAGGCTGTCGCGCCCTATGACACCCTGATCTGGATCGATGCCGACATCGTCATCAACGCGGCGGTCGCGCCGAACATTCTAGATGGGACGCCGGCGGATCGGATCGGAGCCGTCCGGTATCATCCATTGCTGCGCCAACCGCTTTTCGCAGCCGCTCACGCACGGCTCACCGGCGGACTCACTCCGGAGGCGGCGAGCGCAGCGATCTTCCGGCAATTCGGGCTCGCAGGCGAACACGGTCACATGATCCAAGGCGGCGTCCTCACCATTCCCCGGCATCACTTGCCATTCTTGGAGCAGATCTATTTGAGGTACCCCACACCGGGCTCCGAACAGCAGCAGGAGCAGCCATTCCTCTCCTATGAGCTCTCCACGGCGGGCTTGACGCACTTCCTGGACGATAAGTTTAACGCCGTCTGGTATGAGTATAAGCATGGCGTTTATTTCGGCGACAATCAGGACTCAGTTAATCGGGCCGTCCTCCGTCGACTTGTCTCTGAGGTTTATTTTTTGCATTTCGCGGGCAACCAACAGGACATGTTGCTCCTCGATGATTGAAAATTGGCGGCCTGGCGAGGTTGGGTGGTACCGACCGCACACATTCCCGATCCCGCCGCGGCATGGCCGTTGCCGGACCACTTGCGATCCTACCGAGTGTCGGGCATCTCGCCTTGACGAGAGCGGGGCGCCGGAGCCTCGCGTTTCCAGATCTCGAGTGCGATGGCGTAGTCGCGCTCGGCCTCGGGGGAGGGCGCTATCATCGCGCGGAGATCTTGCAGGGCTTGGTCGGGACTCACGGATGGATCGGCCAAGCCCGGTATCGCCATAGGTCCGAGCGCTGCAAGGCAGGCGATAAAAGCCGCGCCACCGCGGATGCTCATGATGGCTCCTCCCTCACGTCCATGTCGTGGCCATTGGCCATCACGACTATGGCGTTTGTTTGACGCAACTGCCATCGCGGCGCACCAGGCGCGAGTGCCGGCGAAACCTCGTCGTGTGCGTTCGCCGGCTGTGCCGTGGACAGGCGCTGGCTGATCTCAGGTGATGCCAGTTTCTGCAGAGTGACCAGCCGCGCGGAGCCGATGTGCACGCGGCGTCGAGCTAGAGCAGGCCCAACGATTTCAGGCTGGTGTGTCGGC
>DASZHJ010000117.1:0-4864 GCA_035938015.1 Allostellaceae bacterium | reverse complement strand
CAGGTCGACGCCGATCTTGGCGAGCGCCTGCTGCCATTTGTCTTTGGCATTCGGGTCGAATACCAGCGTGTCGTCGGCGCCGACGTGGAGCCAGCCATTGGCTTGCATCTCCGCATCGAGCTGCCCGGGTCCCCAGCCGGCGTAGCCGAGCGCCAGCAGACTCTTCCGCGGTCCCTCGCCACGCCCGATCGCCCGCAGGATGTCGAGGGTCGCGGTGAGCGCCACGTTGTTGCCGACCACCAGCGTCGCCTCCTCGGTGTAGTCGGCGGAGTGCAGGACGAAACCGCGGCCTTCCTCGACCGGACCGCCGCGATGGACGCGCGGATCGGCTTTCAGGCCTTCTGCGGCGATGCCGAGCTGGCTCATGAGCTTGGAGAGGGTGACCGGCGGATTGTCCAGGAACTTGTTTACCACTAGGCCCATGGCGCCTTCGCTGCCGTGGGCGCAGAGATAGATCACCGTGCGCGCGAAGCGGGGGTCCTGCATTTGCGGCATCGCGATCAGCAGCTGGCCCGTGAGCGTGGTCTGACCCAGGCTCGCCGGGGGCCGGCTGGCCTTCTCCGGCCGCTCTTGCGGCGGTTCGGCCTGTACGGGCCGATTTTCCGGGTCTTGCGGCCGAGGCCAGCGCGGTGGCTTGGGGTCAGGCACGGGGCGATCTCCTTGTTCCCGCTCGGATTTGAGATAGGCCCGTGATCGCCTCCTTGCAAGCGCGCTGTGGGCTGACGGGCTTGTGAGCTACCGCCCTCGGGCAATCCTCTATATAAGCGGGCCAGGAACCCTCAATGCCGCGCCGATCTCCGCTCCGCTCCTTCGGAGGACCCTCGACCATGGGTCTGGCCATCCGCACATTTGCGCTGGTCGTGGCGCTCCTGGTCATGCCGGGACTGCTCCGCGCGGAGGAGGCGGCGTCGCCCTGGTTCACCACCGAGCAAGGCCGGGTGCGGCTGATTGCCGCCGATCCCAGTGTGGGCTCGGCGGAAACCGTTTGGCTCGGGCTGCAATTCGAGCTGGCGCCTCACTGGAAGATCTATTGGCGCTCGCCCGGCGATGCCGGCTATCCCCCGCATCTCGATTGGGCCGCCTCGCAGAACCTCGCCGGTGCCGCGATCGCCTGGCCGGCGCCGGAGCGCTTCACGGTGCTCGGGCTCGAGACCATGGGGTACCAGAATGCGGTCGTGCTGCCGATCACCGCGCGGCTCGCCAAGCCCGGCGAGCCGCTTCGGGCGCGCACGGCGCTGCAATACCTTACCTGCGAGATCGTCTGCATTCCCTACGAGACGACACTCGCCCTCGATCTGCCGGCGGGACCGGCCCCGGCCGGCACCACCGGCCTCGGCGCGCTGATCACGCGCTATCGCGCGAAGGTGCCGGGCGATGGCACGGCATCGGGGATCCGTCTCGAGGGCGCGAGCCTGGAGACCGGGGCGAAGCCGGGACTGACCCTGGCGCTCGCCGCCGACCCGCCGCTCGCGCATCCCGACGCCTTTGTGGAAGGGCCGGACGGCGTCGGCTTCAGCGCTCCGGTCATGGTGTTGGACGATCCCGCCCATCCCTTGCTCAAGCTCCGCGCGTTTGGCAATCCCTCGGATATCGCGCAACTGCCGAACCGAAACCTGGTGGTCACCGTGGTGGACGGCAGCCGCACGATGGAGGCCGCAACGATCCCCGTCGCGGTTGCGCCGCCGCCGGAACTCGCGGCGCTCCTGCCCATGATGCTGACGGCGCTCATCGGCGGGTTGATCCTCAATCTCATGCCGTGCGTGCTGCCGGTGCTCTCCTTGAAGCTGCTGGGCGCGGTCGGTCACGCATCGGGCGGATCACGCGCGCTCCGGCGCGGCTTCCTTGCGACATCCGCGGGCATCCTGCTGTCGTTCCTGGCGCTCGCCGGGGTCATGATCGGGCTGCGCGCTGGCGGCGTCTCTGTGGGCTGGGGATTGCAGTTCCAGCAGCCGGCGTTTCTCGCCGGAATGGCCGCGCTCACCACGCTCTTCGCCGCCAATCTTTGGGGCTGGTTCGAGGTGCCGCTGCCGCGATTCATCGCCGATCGCTCGCCCACGGCGCCGCATGGAGGCTCGCTCGCCGGCAACATCGCCGCGGGCGCATTCGCCACTCTCTTGGCAACACCGTGCTCGGCGCCCTTCCTCGGGACCGCGATCGGCTTCGCCTTCGCGGGAACAAGCCTCGACATCCTTGTGATCTTCGCGACGCTCGGGCTCGGTCTGGCGCTCCCGTACCTCGCCGTGGCGCTAGCACCCGGCGTCGCGCGCTGGCTGCCGCGGCCGGGCCGGTGGATGATCGTGTTGCGCCGGATCCTCGGCGCGGCGCTGCTCGGCACCGCGGCGTGGCTCGTCTTCGTACTCAGCGCGGAGGCGGGTGAGAGCGTGGCGCTCAGCGTCGCGGCGGCGCTCGCCGCCCTGCTGGTCTCCCTGGGCGCGCTCGACGCGTCACGACTTCGCACTGCCGGCGCGAGCCTCGCCGTCGTGGTGGCGTTGGTCGCGGCGGGAATGGGTCCCGCGGTTCCGGATGCACCTGCGCCCGGGAATTCCGATGCGCTTTGGCAGCCGTTCGATCGCGGTCGGATCACCGAGCTCGTCGGCGAGGGCAAGGTGGTGTTCGTCGACGTCACCGCGCAATGGTGCTTGACCTGCCAGGTCAACAAGCGATGGGTGCTCGATCAAGCGGCGGTGCGCAATAGCCTGGGCGCGCCCGGCACCGTCGCCATGGCCGCGGACTGGACCCGGCCCGATCCGATCATCGCGGCCTACCTCAAGAGCTATGGCCGGTATGGAATTCCCTTCAACGCGGTCTACGGACCCAGCGCGCCGCAGGGCATCGCGCTCTCGGAGGTGCTGACGCCCAGCGATGTGCTGAGCGCGCTCGAGCGCGCGCGCAGTCCCGCGAGCGCCGCCGGCGTTGCTCCGCAAATCCCACCGAGCGGGGGGTGATTTTCCGGGGGCCACCCCCTATGTTGTGGACCATGCGGAGCACTACCCGCACCGTTTTCGAAACTCCACTCACGATCGCAAAAGAAGGGGAAAGGCAATGATCAAGGTTGGCGACAGGATCCCGTCGGTGAAGCTCAAGCACATGACGGCCGAAGGCATCAAGGACATCACCACCGACGAAATCTTCAAGGGCAAGAAGGTCGTGCTGTTCGCTCTGCCGGGCGCCTTCACCCCGACCTGCTCGGCAAAGCACCTGCCGGGCTTCGTGCAGAAGGCTGCCGACCTCAAGGGCAAGGGCGTCGATACCATCGCCTGCCTTTCCGTGAACGACGCCTTCGTGATGAATGCCTGGGGCAAGGATCAGAAAGTCGAGAACAAGGTGCTGATGCTGGCCGACGGCAACGGCGACTTCACGCGCGCGGTGGGCCTCGAGATGGACGGCACCGGCTATGGCATGGGTAAGCGCTCGCGCCGCTACGCCTTGGTCGCGGAGGACGGCGTGGTCAAGACGCTCAACGTCGAGAACCCCGGCGCGTTCGAGGTGTCGAGCGCGGAAGCCGTGCTGAAATCGCTCTGAGCCGAGCGAGCTTAAAGAAGAGGGCGGGGCCGACACCCCGCCCTTTTGCTTGCTGATAGAGCCGCGCATCTCTGGTGCGCAGGGGGACCGCCGATGATCAAGCTCATCCAATTTCCGCGCGCGTTCGGGCTGCCCAATCCGAGCCCGTTCTGCATCAAGGTGGAAGTGCTCCTCAAGATGGCGGGCCTCGCCTATGAGTGCGAGTTCGTCGCCAATCCCGGAAAAGGGCCCAAGGGCAAGCTGCCCGCGATCATGGACGACGGGGAGCTGATCGGCGATTCCGAGATCATCCGCTGGCATCTCGAGCGCAAGTACGGCGTCGATTTCGACAAGGGACTGGCTCCCGGGGAGCGCGCCATCGGCCACGCCTTCGCGCGCATGGCCGAGGAGCGTACCAATTGGGTCGTGGTCTACAGTCGTTGGATCGAGGATGCGAACTGGCCGGTGTTCCGCGACACCCTGTTCCGAGGCATGCCCGGCGTCGTTCGCAGACTGATCGGACCGCAGATACGCAAGCGCGTAGGGCGCATGCTGCGCGCGCAAGGTCTCGGTCTGCATACGCGGGACGAGATCTACGCCATGGCTGTTGCGGACGTCGAGGCGATCGGGGCGCAGCTCGGCACCAAGCCGTTTCTGCTCGGCCCCGAGCCCACCAGCGTCGATGCCGCGGTCTGGCCGGCGATCATCGGTGTCCTAGTGCCGCCCCCGGAGTCGCCGCTCAAGCAGGCGATCCAGCGGCACCCCGCACTGGTCGAGTATGCCGAGCGCATGCGCGCGCGGTTCTTCGGCTAGGGCTAGAACCGCGCGAACAGCATCAGCAGCAACGCAGCGAGGCTAATCACCGTCCGCACGGCGTGCAGATTGCCCCAGCGGACGAGCAGGTTTCGTGCCTCCGCGCTCGAGAGGTCGAGTGTGGGGTCCTCGAGCCGCTTGTTTGTCGGCCACATCACGAAGAGCGTGAAAGGCACCACGGCGCTCAGCACGAAGGCCGCCACGATCCAAACGGCGCCGCCGCTCGAGATACCGGCGGCGATGCCGAAGAGCGTGCCGAGCACGGCGAGCGAGGCTTGCATGACGGTGCCGCGGGCGTAGCTGGGCCGCCATTGCGCGATCGCGACGTCGATCGGGCAGGCCAACCGCGCTGGCTGCTCGACCACGCTCACATAGACCGCGGCTCCCGTGAACAGCGCCGTCGTCAGGATTGCGAGGCTCTGGAGCAACATCGGCCACCTCACCGGTTTGCCACGATCTGGGCCCGCGCCAGCGCATCGGCGCGCTCGTTCTCGGGATGGCCGGCGTGACCGCGCACCCAGATGAACTCCACTTGGTGCGGCTCGAGCGC
>DASZHJ010000116.1:0-2020 GCA_035938015.1 Allostellaceae bacterium | reverse complement strand
CTGACCGATTTTTATTTGTCTGTTGCGGTCCCGCAGAGACTTCTGCTCTGAGGCCGTGAGACTTCAAGGTCGGATTTGCTCCCCTTTATTAATCCAAGACGAATAGAAGCGGATGCACTCTTGGGGTCGGTCCGCTCGCGTGAAGTTCATGACAATTGCTGCTCTCGTCGCCAGAGTTTGAACGTACGCGTCCGGTGAAGGCCACGGGGGGTTTGGCGGATCCGGAGGCTTGGTCAGGCAGCCTTTGCGGCGAGGTTTTGCCTTCGCCAATTCCAAGGCAGGAGTTCGGCGATCCGCTTGGCTGGATGATCAGGCAGGCGCGCGAGCACGTCGGCGAGCCAAGCCTGTGGATCGATGTCGTTGAGCTTGGCGGTCTCGATGAGCGTGTAGATGGCGGCCGCGCGATGGCCGCCTTCGTCGGAGCCTGCGAAGGTCCAGTTCTTGCGCCCGACCGCGATGCAGCGCACGGCGCGCTCGGCGGCGTTGTTGGACATGCACAGCCGACCATCGTCGAGAAAGCGGGTGAAGGCCGGCCAGCGTTTGAGGCTGTAGTCGATCGCCTTGGCGGTCTCGCTCTTGCCGGAGAGTTTGGCTCGCCGCTCGCGCAACCAGGTCTCCAGCGCGTCGACGAGCGGCCGGCTGCGCTCATTGCGCATACGGACGCGCTCCGGCGGGACGGCACCGTTGATCTCGCGCTCGATGGCGAACAGCGCATCGATACGCTCCACCGCCTCGATCGCGATCGGTGCCTGGTTCAGTCGTGCCAGGTCGAAGAACTTGCGCCGCGCGTGCGCCCAGCACGCCGCCTCCACGATGGGACCCGGCTTGCGGCCGGCCTCGTACAGCCGGTTGAAGCCCGCATAGGCGTCCGCCTGCATCAGCCCGGCATAGCTCGCCAGATGCTGCTCGGGATGCTCGCCGCCACGGTCGCGCGAGTAGAAGAAGGCGGCGGCTGGCGGATCTGACCCGCCGAACGGCTGGTCGTCGCGCACATAGGCCCATAGCCGACCCGTGCGGGTCTTGCCCTTGGCCAGCACCGGGACGGTGGTGTCGTCCGCGTGGATGCGCTCGGCTGCAAAGACATGGGCCCGGACCGTCTCGACCAGCGGCATCAGGGTCGCCGCACAGGCGCCCACCCAGTCCGCCAGCGTCGACACGTCGAGATCGATGCCTTCGCGCGCATAGACGTTGCTCTGGCGATTGAGCGGCAGATGCAGGCCATACTTGGCGAACAGCACATGGGCGAGCAGCCCTGGCCCGGCGCGCCCGCGTGCGATCGGGTGTGAGGGCGCCGGCGGCTGCGTGATCGTCTCGCAGGACCGGCAGGAGAACTTCTCGCGCACGTGCTGGATCACCTTCCACTGACGCGGAACAAGCTCCAGTGTCTCAGTCACGTCCTCGCCGAGCTTGTGCAGAGCGCCGCCGCAGCAGGGGCAGGAGCTCGGTCCTGGATAGACGATGCGCTCGCGCGGCAAATGCTCGGGCAACGGCCGGCGCGCCGGCTTGCGCCGATGGAACGCCTGGACTTCGATCTTCTCGCGCGCCGCCGCTTCCGCCGCCATCTGCGCCGCTGCTTCGGCTTCGGAGGCATCCTCCTCCATGTCGGCGAGCCGCAGCTCCAGCTGCTCGAGCACCGCACCCCGCTCCGAGGATTGCCCGAACCGTTCGTGCCGCAGCTTGGCGATCGTGAACTTCATCTGCTCGATCAGCAACGCCCGGGCACGTGCCTCGGCCTCGAGATTGCGCGCCTTCGCCTGCGCCTCCAGGCACGCCGCCTGCGCGGCAATCAGCATCGCCTTCAGGGTCTCGACATCATCGGGAAGAGAATCATTTGCGCTCATCACCCCAATGGAATCACAGGGCGCTGCGCTTGTGTAAACCTGCGACCGTGCAGTGATTCACAATGCCGCGATCAGCCCGCTGCTTGCGGCCGCCAAGTTCGTTGCGGCAAACGCCAATCGATTCCCTCGAGCAGATAGCCGAGTTGCGCCGGTGTGATCGTCACCGTCCGGTCGGCGTC
>DASZHJ010000115.1:0-5132 GCA_035938015.1 Allostellaceae bacterium | reverse complement strand
ATCGGCACATCGACACGGCGCAGTCTTACGAGAACGAGGCTGAGGTGGGCCGCGGCTGGGTTGCCTCAGGCCTGCCGCGCCACGAACTCTTCATCACCACCAAGCTGTCGCGCTTGGTCAACCCGGTGGCGCGCGGGGCCGACCCCACCGGCAATTCCGCGGCGCATGTGGCGGCCGGCGTCGAGGACTCGCTCCGCAAGCTCCGCACCGACTACGTCGATCTCCTGTTGATCCATTGGCCCAGTCCCGGCGTGCCGATGGCCGAAACGCTCGATGCCATGGCGCGGCTCAAATCCGCCGGCAAGGTCCGGGCGCTCGGCGTGAGCAATTTCACGGTGGCGCAGATGCGCGAGGCGGTGGAGCAGCTCAAGCACGACGTCGTCTGCAATCAGATCGAATACCACCTGCTGCTGTCTCAGCGTGCCGTCGTCGGTTATGGCCGCGAGCACGGCATTGCCGTCACCGCCTATTGCCCGCTCGCCCGCGGCAAGCTCATGGGCAATCCGGTCGTGGAGCGCGTCGCCAAGAAGCATGGCAAGACCGCCAATCAGATCGGTCTGCGCTGGCTCCTGGAGCAGCCGGGCGTATTGGCGATCCCGAAAGCCGCCAGCGAGGGGCACGCGCGCGAGAACATCTCGATCTTCGATTTCGCTCTCGACGCCGAGGATCGCCGCGCCCTCGACCCGCTGCCCGGCAACACCCGCCTAGTCAACCCCGGCTGGGCGCCCCAATGGGATGCAGCGTGAGGGGGAATCGCCGCGTCTCTACAGGATTTCGGAAGCAACACCGAGGTACGGCACATGGAACTCCGTAATCTCGGCCGTTCGGGCCTGAGCGTCTCGCTGGTGGGGCTGGGCTGCAACAATTTCGGCGGGCGCATCGATCTCGAGGCCTCGCGCGAAGTGGTGCACAAGGCGCTCGATCTCGGCGTCACGCTGCTCGACACCGCCGATACCTACGGCAACTTCGGCGGCTCGGAGACCTGCCTTGGAGAGATTCTGGGCGCGCGGCGCAAGGACGTCGTGCTCGCCACCAAGTTCGGCATGCCCATGAATGCCGAGGGCACGATCAAGGGCGCCTCCCGCCGCTATATCATGGCCGAGGTGGAGGCGAGCCTCAAACGCCTCAAGACCGACTGGATCGATCTTTATCAGCTGCATCAGCCGGACCCGCTGACGCCCATCGAGGAAACGCTGCGCACGCTCGACGATCTCGTGCATCAGGGCAAGGTGCGCTACATCGGCTGCTCCAACCTGCCCGCCTGGCAGGTGGTGGAGGCGCACTGGGCCGCCAAGCAGCTCGGCCTCAACGCCTTCGTCTCGGCGCAGGATGAGTACAGCCTGGTCGTGCGCGACATCGATCACGAGCTGATCCCGGCGCTGCAAGCCTACGACATGGGGTTGCTGCCGTTCTTCCCGCTGGCTAGCGGCCTGCTTACCGGCAAATACCGGCGGAACGCGCCGCTGCCGGCGGGCACGCGGCTTGCGGGCGCGCAACGCCTCGCCGACCGCTTCCTCAGCGAGGCGAATTGGCAAATCGCCGAGCGGCTGCAGGATGTCGCGGCGACCCGCGGACACAGCTTGCTGGAGCTCGCCTTCTGCTGGCTCGCGGCCCGGCCACAGGTCGCCAGCGTGATCGCGGGCGCCACCAAGCCCGAGCAGCTCGAGCAGAACGTCAAGGCCGTGGGCTGGGCGCTCTCGCCCGAGGAGATGGCCGAGATCGACGGCATTACCAAGCCCGAGTGACAAGTCCCCTGCGCTGGGCTTTCGCGCGGATCTTAACGCGCCGGTAAGGCGACCACCCCCCCTGGGGGGTATCGGATGCACGATTTGGAAGCCTAGGCTTAACCCCGCGTTTGCCACCTTAGAGCCTGGCCAATTTTAGCCGGGTTCCAGGACATGACTTCCGAGACGTTGAGCGAGCAGGAGCGCCGAGAGCGCAATCGCACGAAGGTGAACTGGCGCGGCAAGCTGATGACCGCGCGGGGCAGCTTCGATTGCCGCGTGCTCGACTTGTCGCCGGGCGGCGCGCTGGTTCGGCTGATCGCCGCGCTCGACGTCGAGGAGCCCGTGACCTTGGTCTTCTCCGAGGCCGAGCGCATCGAAGGCGTGGTGGCATGGACGCAATCCCGCTACATCGGCATCCGCTTCTCAAAGCGCCGGGATAAGCCGATTCCCGAGGCGGCCTTGGCGGGTGAGGCCGCCGCTCCGGCCGCGCGCCTGCCGCAACGATCGGCGACGCCCGCGGCGCCGCCGGTCGCGCCCGCGCCGAAACCGTCGCCATCGGAGCCCGCGCCCGTGGCTGCCACGAGCGCCAAGCCAGCCGGCACCGTCATCGACGTCGCGGCGCGATTCACCGGCACCCGCCTTGACAAGGGGCGGGCCAGTTCCGTCGCAAGCCAGATCCAGGCGCTGGTGATGGACCGGCTCGACATCGAGCAGGCGACCCGCATGAGTCGCGAGACGCTCGTGAAGGAGCTCGAGCCGCTGGTCGGCGAGATCATCGCGGAGCGGAACCTGCAGCTCAACACGCCCGAGCGCGCGGCCGTCATCCGGCATCTCGTGGACGACATGGTGGGGTTCGGTCCGCTGGAGCCGCTGCTCGCCGACGAAACCATCAGCGATATCCTCGTGGACGGCCCCAAGCGGGTCTATGTCGAGCGGGCGGGCAAGCTCGAGCCGACCGAGATCACCTTCTCCGACGACCAGCACGTCATGAACGTGGCGACGCGGATCGTCACCTACGTCGGACGGCGGATCGACGAATCGACGCCGCTGGTGGATGCGCGCCTGCCCGACGGCAGCCGCGTCAATGTGATCATCCCGCCGCTCGCGCTCGATGGGCCGATGATCTCGATCCGCAAATTCTCCAAGCGCGCGATTACGCTCGCCAAGATGGTGGAGCAGGGCAACATCTCGCAGGCGATGGCGACCGTGCTCACCATCGCCACCAAGGCACGGCTCAACATTCTGGTCTCCGGCGGCACCGGCTCGGGCAAGACGACGCTCTTGAACGCGCTCTCGCAGCAGATCGATCCTAGCGAGCGCATCATCACCATCGAGGACGCGGCGGAGCTGCAGCTGCAGCAGCCGAGGGTCGGGCGGTTGGAGACGCGCGTGGCCAATCTCGAGGGCAAGGGCGCCATCACCATCCGCGATCTCTTCCGCAACGCGCTGCGCATGCGGCCCGACCGGATCATCGTCGGCGAAATCCGCGGCTCCGAGAGCATGGACATGCTGCAGGCCATGAACAGCGGCCATGACGGCTCGCTCGGAACCATCCACGCCAGCGGGCCGCGCGAGGCGCTCACCCGCCTCGAGAACCTCCTCGACATGAGCGGCGTCAGCCTGCCGACCCGCGCGGCGCGCGCGCAGATCGCCACCGCCCTCGACATGATCGTCCAAGTGAGCCGCATGGCGGACGGCAAGCGCCGGGTGACCTCGATCATGGAAGTGATCGGCATGGAGGGTGAGGTCATCACTACTCAGGATCTTTTCACCTATCAATTCGAGCGCTTGACCGGCGACGGCAATCTGAGGGGCAGCTTCGTCCCCTCCAAACTCTCGCCGCATTTCCTGCCGAAGGCCGACTATGTCGGCCTCAGCCGCGAGCTTGTGCGCGCCATGAACCTCGACGCGCCGGAGATCCGCTAGTCGTCGTCGGCCGACGCGCGAAGCCGCAAGGGGTACGGCGGGGCTCCCTGCTTCTCGCACCGCACATATTGCTCTAGCCTCGTGACTGCTCCGATCCAGAGTAGCGAGGCTCGATGCGGCGTCTTCTGATTAAATCCGGAACGATCGTGACGATGGACCCGAGCGTTCCGGACCTCGATCGCGGCGACGTGCTGATCGAGGGTGATCGCATCGCGGCGATTGAGCGGGCGATCGAGGTCGATGACGTCGAGGTGATCGACGCGCAACGCGCGATCGTCATGCCGGGTTTGATCGACGCGCATTTGCATACCTGGCAAACCTGCCTGCGCGGCATCGCCGCCGACTGGACGATCCCCCAGTACCTCCACACCATGCACGCCGCGATCGCGCCGGCCTTCTCGCCCGACGACATCCATGTCTCCAACCTCATGGGCGCCCTCAATCAGCTGGATTGCGGCACCACCACGCTGGCCGACTGGTGCCATA
Source organism: Allostellaceae bacterium (assembly GCA_035938015.1). Lineage (GTDB taxonomy): Bacteria > Pseudomonadota > Alphaproteobacteria > ATCC43930 > CGMCC-115725 > DASZHJ01. The sequence goes on along the minus strand of DASZHJ010000115.1, from coordinate 993 downwards.
ACAACCCAACGCCCGCGCACACCGATGCCGCGATCGACGCGCTCGAGGAGTCGGGCATTCGCGCGGTTTTCCTGCACGGCTCGCCCAAACCCGATCCGAAGTCGGGCCAGCGCCACTTCAGCGAGATCCCGCACCCCCGCGGCGAGCTCGAGCGCCTCGCGCGCGGTCGGCTCGCGGCTCGCGATGCGCGTGTGACGCTCGGCATGGCGATCCTCGGGCCCGCCTACTCCACCTACGACGTGAGCCATCAGGACCTGAGGCTCGCGCGCGAACTCGATCTGGTCGCGAGCATGCACGTGGGCGGCGGCGCCATGCTGACGCCTGACGGCTTCACGCGGCTCGTGGCGGAGGACCTGATCGACGCCCGCGTCAACATCGTGCACGGCAACAGCATCCGCTTCGACGAGCTCCGTGTGCTGATCGAGCGCGGCGCGAGCATCACCGTGACGCCCGACATCGAGTTGCAGATGGGTTACGGCGATTGTCTCACAGGCGCGCTGCGCAAGCTCGGCACCGCGCCCTCGCTCGGCGCCGACATCGAATCCTTCATCGGCGGCGACATGTTCCGCGTGATGCGGGTGGCACTCCAGGCGCAGCGCCACGCCGACAATCTCGAGACGCTGCGCGAGACCGGCCGGGCACCCGTGCGTGTCTCCATCGGCTGCCGCGAGGCGCTCGAATGGGCGACGATCGCCGGCGCCCGGATGCTGGGGCTCGAGCGCGAGATCGGCTCGCTCAGGCCGGGCAAGCGCGCCGACATCGTCCTGCTGCGCGCCGACGATCTCAGCCTGGCGCCGGTGGTGGATCCCATCGCATCCATCGTCGGCCACGCCGGTCCCGCCAATGTCGACATGGTGCTGGTGGGCGGGCGTGTGCTGAAGCGGGCGGGCAAGCTCCTCTACCCCGACCTTGCACGCCAGCAAGCGCGTTTGGCGGAGACCAGCCGGCGCATTGTCGCGGTGGCGCGCGTCGCGCACTGAGCGCGGGCTCGCC
>DASZHJ010000114.1:0-22192 GCA_035938015.1 Allostellaceae bacterium | reverse complement strand
ACTTGAATTCGATGCTGGAGCGGATCGAGGAGCTGGTCCGGGGCATCAAGGAAGTCTCGGACAACATCGCTCACGACTTGCGCACGCCCCTGATGCGGATGCGCGGGCGGCTGGAAGTGGCGCTGCGCGGGCGGCGAAATGCCGAGGCGGACGAGGCGCTGATCGCGCACACGGTCAGCGAGCTCGACGAAGTCCTGAAGACATTCTCCTCGCTGCTGCGCATCTCGGCGGTGGAAGCGCGCGAGCGGACCGTGGGCTTCGGCGCGGTCGATCTCGGCAAGCTTGCGGTCGAGGTGGCGGACCTATTCGACGCCGCCGCCGAGGAGCGAGGCGTCCATCTGCGCTACTCCGCTGCCACCGCGCTCGTGCTGGGCGACCGGGATCTGCTCTTCGAGGCGCTCTCGAACTTGATCGACAACGCGCTGAAGCATGGCCAAAGCGACGTCGAGGTGAGCGTCGAGCCGGATGAGGCCGGCGGCGTGCGGCTCACGGTGCGCGATCATGGTGCCGGCATACCCAGCGCCGAGCGCAAGCACGTGTTTCAGCGGTTTTACCGGCTGGAGCGCAGCCGCAGCACGCCGGGCAACGGGCTGGGCCTGAGCCTCGTGCAAGCCGTAGCACAGCTTCACGGCGCGGAGCTCGCTCTGGTCGAGGCAGCGCCGGGGCTCGCTGTCGAGCTCAAGTTTCACGCTCTGGGGACGGCGGAGGTTCGGCCCAGTGTCGCTCCCGTGCGCGCTCCACTGGCGCGCGCGCACCAACCCCTACCCAGTCCAGCGCAGAGATGATCCGGCCTGCCTAACGCGGATGGCGACCACGATCTTGAACGTCTGCCCGCGGTGGGTTTAAATACCCACGGCGTTGCGGGTGTAGCTCAATGGTAGAGCAGAAGCTTCCCAAGCTTACGACGAGGGTTCGATTCCCTTCACCCGCTCCAATAAATCCAAACGCTGACGACCTCGAACCAAGGCCACGCGAGCTCGGCAGGAGCGATAACTTCACGCTGGGTCACCGCGCCGAAATCGAAGCTTTCGAGAGCAATCACGGCAAGGGGGCGCCCTGGCTCTGACGAGGGGCGGGGAAAATCGGGGGAGTCGCCCGAGCTCGTAGAGCGCGACCGCCGCGCCGGCCATTTTCCGAATTGAGGGATCGAGGGACCATGGACAAGTTCATCATCTTCGAGAAGCGGCACGACATCGCGATCATCACGTTCAATCGCCCTTCAATTCTGAACGCGTGGCATACGCCCATGCGGCTCGAGATCACCGAGCGATTGAAGCAGTGCAACGTCGATGCGGCCGTACGAGCCGTCATCATGACCGGCGCGGGCGACCGAGGTTTCTGCGCGGGGCAGGATTTGAACGAAACCAAGCAGCTTCAGGGCGGCGAGGGCGGCGTCGCCTGGGCTGCAAGCTGGCCGCCGTTCTACGACGCGCTTCGCGGCATGGAGAAGCCGGTCGTCGCCGCGCTGAACGGCGTTGCCGCCGGCTCCGCCTTCCAGTGGGCGATGATGTGCGACGTTCGCGTCGGCCACGAGGGGGTGACCATGGGACAGCCGGAAATCAACGCTGGAATCGCCTCGACCTTGGGTCCTTGGCTCATGATCGAGCGCATCGGCTGGTCGCGCATGGTCGAGCTCACGCTCTCGGGGCGTATGATGGAGGCCGCCGAATGTCGCCATATCGGCCTCATCCATTATCTCGTGCCACGATCCGAAGTGATGGCGAAATCCATCGAGGTCGCGGCGCATCTGGCCTCGAAGCCGCCCATCGCCATGAAGCTGAACAAGCAGCATTTCCGCGCGCTCTCCGAACCCGCCTATCGGCTCGGTGTCGAGGAAGGTCGGCGCATCCAGCGCGAGGCCTATGCGAGCGGCGAGCCTCAGATGTGGATGGAGAAGTTCTTCGCGGAGCGCGAGCGTCGCAAGCGCACGTGACCGGTCTGATCGGTCACCGTTCTTCGCCAACGCTGGGAGCGCCTGACCGAGCCCACGGCTCAGAGCGACCAAGACTGTTAGAGGCGGCGCAATGAGGGATAGCAAAGCTATTGAGTCTGCCTGCGGAGCCGACGACGCGTCGGTAGGGGCGTCGCTCACCCATCTGGCGCGCGATCACGGCGACCACATCTATTGCAAATTCGGTGGACGCCCCTATGCGGTGCGGGAGATCGAGATGGCGGCGAACCGCGTCGCCCATGCGCTCGCAGGCCGCGGCATCGGCGCGGGTCATCGTGTCGGCGTCATGCTCGATCACCACCCGGACCATGTCATCGTCTTCTTTGCGCTCGCCAAGCTGGGCGCCGTGATGGTGCCGCTCAACGTCCACCTGCGCGGCGCGAGTCTCGAGCATCTGCTGCGCGATGGCGAGTTCGCGGGCTTGATCCTCGAAGGACGCCTCGCCGAAACCGCCCAGCCGATCCTGCGGACGATACCCGTCGGGCAGGTGATCTGGCGCGAGAAACCGATGGCGCTCGAGGGCGCCGATTTCGCCGATCTCCTCGCGACCCAGGAAGCGGCGCCGCCCAGGCACGTGGTTGCACCCGACGACATCGCGGTGATTCTCTACACCTCGGGCACAACGGGCCTCCCCAAGGGCGTGTTGCTCACCGATCGCATGGTGCGGATCGCGGCGTGCGCCTCGGGACGAGTGGCCGATGCCAGGGATCGCGATGTCTTCCTGATGTGGGAGCCGATCAATCACATCGGCGGCCTGGAGGTGCTGGTGCTGGCCGCGCAGCGCCGGATCACGCTCGTGATGGTCGAGCGCTTCAGCGTGTCGCGCTTCTGGCTCGATGTCCGGCAGCACGGCGTGACGCACCTGCATTTCCTCGGCGGTGTGCTGGCACTGCTTCTGAAGGCCGAGCCTCGGCCCGACGATCGCGATCACGGGATTCGTGTGGCCTGGGGCGGCGGCTGTCCGGTCTCGATCTGGAACGCGTTCGAAGAGCGCTTCGGCATTCCCATCCGCGAGTCCTACGGCTTGACCGAATGCGCGAGCTTCGCGGCGCAGAACCTAACCGGCAAGCTCGGCTCCGTGGGCGCGTGTCTCCCTCATCTGGAGATGCGCGCGGTCGACGAGCGCGGCCTGGCTCTGGGGCCGGGGAAGCGCGGCGAGCTCTGGATCCGCGGCAAGTTGCCCGGCGTCATCACGCCCGGCTACTGGCACAATCCCGGGGCCACGGCGGCGCTGTTCGAAGGCGAGTGGCTCAGGACCGGAGATATCGGCTGGTACGACGATGACGGCGATTTCTATTACAGCGGCCGCAGGAAGGACAGCGTCCGCCGCCGCGGCGAGAATGTCTCGGCGTTCGAGGTGGAGCGCGTGCTGAACGAACATCCCGCCATCACTGAAAGCGCGATCGTCGGTGTGCCCAACGCGCTCGCCGACGAGGACATCAAGGCCTTCATCCGGCTGAAGTCCGGCAAGGCTCTCGAGCCGCTTGCGCTCATCCAGTGGTGCGAGACCCGCATGCCCTATTTTCAGATTCCGCGCTACCTGGCGTTCGTCGAGGGTTTGCCCAAGACGCCGAGCGAGCGCATCCGCAAGGACGCCCTGCCGCGCGGTATCGAGGATTGCTGGGACCTCGAGCGGTCCGGCTACCGGCTCCGCAGATAGGCGCGGACGATCCGCGGCAATTCCATATTGCGCCAAGTAGTCTCGATATATGAAAGAGATGGCGTCGATGCCGCTCGTGGCGATACTCGATTGCGCGGGAAATGCCGACAATAATGGCTTGATCCGGCGGTCTCGAGCGATCCCGAACCACGATTCATTGACTCGAAATCACGATGTCCCGTAATTTATATGGCGAACTTCGTTTTCATATGGCGAGTGGGGGCACGGATGGGTGGAAACCGGGGGCAGCTGTCGATTGTCATCGGATGCATGGCCATTGCGTGGCTGGGCGTCCTGCCTTCGCCGTCTTGGGCGGAAGGCGGCACGATTGTCTATGTCGGCATCGGCGGACCCACTCAGGAAGCCCTGCGGAAATCGTTGTTCGAGCCGTTCCAGAAGGAAACCGGCATTCAGGTGGTCGAGGACACGGGATTGGGCGCCGAGCGCGTTCAAGCCGAGGTGCAATCGGGACATCCCGCCATCGACTTCATGACGATCGGCGCCAGCGCCTACGCGACACTGCTCGCCAAGGATTTGCTGGCGCCCATCGACTACAGGCACTACGACCCCGCGGACCTCAAGAGCATGCCGGAGGCGATACGCCAGAAATTCTCAGTGGGATCGATTTTCAGCTCCCTGGGCATGGCGTACAGCAAGAAGGCCTTCCCGGACGGCCAGCCACAACCGGCTTCTTGGGCGGATTTCTGGGACGTAAAGAAGTTCCCGGGTAAGCGCACCATGCCCTATTGCGGCGTGCTCGAGGGCAGCTGGCCGATCGCGGAAGCGGCGCTGCTGGCCGATGGTGTTCCCAAGGACAAGCTCTATCCGCTCGACATGGATCGCGCGGTCAAGAAGCTCAAGGAACTGGCGCCGAACGTCATCTGGTGGAAGAACACCAGCCAGCCCGGCCAATATCTCGCGAGCGGCGAGGCGGTGATGGACCTCGACTCCGTCGGACGGACCAACAACCTGATCAAGTCCGGCGTGCCCGTGCAGTACGTCTGGAACGGCGCCAACGTGTTCGGAGACAAGTGGATCGTGGTGAAGGGCGCACCGCACTATGATGACGTCATGCGCTTTCTGGCATTCGTGGCCCGCCCGCAGATTCAGGCGGATTTGGCGAAGTTGATCGGGTACGCGCCCAGCAATCCACGGGCCTATGACAATCTCGACAAGACCGAGGCCATGCGGCTCGTGACATATCCCGACAACATCACGCAGACTTGGCCGACCAATCCGGAGTGGTGGTCGGCCAATGTCTCGAAGTGGACGGAAGTCTGCTTGAACGGGCTTTCGGGCTGATCGCGGCCGCACACCCCGACGCGGCGCCTCGCGGGTCTTGCCCGGAAGCCGCCCGAGTGCACGATAAGGTAGCGGGCGCGGCGATGTCGTCGAGGCGCTCGGGGGCACTGGAGTGACGGTACGGGCTCGGCTGCAAGGCACGCCATTCGCGCCGCTGTTGGCGGTGTCGCCGGCTGTCATCTTTCTGACCGTCATCTTTGGCCTGCCGGTGCTTCGCGTCCTCGCGCTCAGCCTGTTTGACCCGAGCTTCACGCTCGAGCACTACCGCCGGCTGATCGATGTGCCGATCTACCGGGCGGTGATGCTGAACACGGTCGAGATTTCCGTGGTCGTCGCGCTCATCTGCGTGCTGCTCGCGTATCCGACGGCCTACATGCTGGCGACGATCCGTCCGCGCCTGGCGCAAGTCCTCGTGCTCGCGGTTATGGTGCCCTTCTTCACCAGCGCCTTGGTCAGGAATTATGCCTGGATCTTCCTGCTGGGCTCGCGTGGCGTGGTGAATTCGACGCTGATCGGCTTGGGGCTGATTGCCGAGCCGTTGCCGCTCATCTTCAATCGCGCCGGCGTGCTGATCGGTATGGTGAACGTGCTGTTGCCCTACACGATCCTCGTCTTGCTGAGCGTGATGCGTGGCATACGCCGCGATCTGCTCCCGGCCGCGGAGAGCCTGATGGCCTCGCCCTTCACGGCGTTTCGGCGCGTGTTCCTGCCGCTCAGCCTGCCCGGCGTCGGGGCGAGTTTCCTGCTGGTGTTCGTGCTGGGGCTCGCCTTCTTCATCACGCCTGCGATGCTGGGCGGACCGCACGAGGTGATGATCGCGAATATCATCGGCAGCGTCACCACCGCGCTCAACTGGGGATTTGCGGCTGCCCTTGCGGCGGTGCTGCTGGCGGTGAGCCTGCTGGTCATTGCACTGACGCAGTATCTGTTCGGCGGGGTCGGCCTGCTTGCGGGCAAGGGCGCGGCTCTTCGAGCGGTCCGCGTGCGCCGGAGCCGCGAGGGCGCCGCGCTGGCGATGCTGGATCGGTTGCTCGATCCGCTCTGGCCGCGCGGGTTTTACGTGGTCGGCGGCGCGGCACTGGCGTTCCTGGTGGTGCCGGTGTTGGTCATGGTGCCGTTATCGTTCAGCTCGGCGGCGTTTTTCGTCTTTCCGCCGCCGGGCTGGTCGCTGCAGTGGTACGAAAAATATCTGACCGGCGCACCCTGGCTCGACGCCACGTGGCACAGCATCGAGATTGGTGTGCTGACGACGGTCCTGGCGCTCGCCGCAGCGATACCGGCCTCGATTGCGATCTCGCGGCTGCCGGCGCGGATCGGTACGGCGGTCTACCTCTGGATCCTCTCCCCGTTGATCATGCCCAGCATCATCATCGCCGTCGCCGTCTTCTACGTGCTGGGTAAGATGAACCTAAACTACACCGTGCTCGGCGTGGCGTTGGGGCACATGATCCTGGCTCTGCCGATCGCCACGGTGGTGCTGACCGCGGCGTTGCGCAATTTCGACCGCAACGTGGAGCGCGCCGCCACCAGCCTGGGCGCGGGACCGCTCAGAACGGTTTGGCGCGTCACGCTGCCAATCCTGGCGACAGCCGTGTTCACCGCCGGCCTCTTCGCCTTCCTGCAGTCTTTCGACGAGCTCTTGATCGCCCTGTTCGTGAGTGGCATCAACGCGGGCACCTTGCCGAAAAAAATGTGGGAAAGCCTACAGGAACTCGATCCCACCATCGCCGCTGTATCCACCTTGCTCGTAACGTTCTCGATCGCGGTGCTCGGCGCCTCGTTCGCCCTGCAGCGAATCGGCAAGCGCCGGGCGACCCGGATGAGCGAATTGGGCGCGTTCACGCTCGCGCCGGGCGCTTCGGAAGAAGCGCCATGAGCGCGCCAAACTCGCTGCCGGCGCTGCGCCTGGATCGGGTCACGAAACGCTATGGAGCGATCACCGCGGTCGACGCCCTCGTCCTCGAGATACGACAAGGCGAGTTCTTCACCCTGCTCGGCCCGAGCGGCTCCGGCAAGAGCACCACGCTGCTGCTGATTGCGGGCTTCGAGCACCTCACCGGCGGCGAGATCTATCTCGCAGAGCGCCCGCTGTCGCGCGTGGCGCCGCACAAGCGTGAGATCGGCGTGGTCTTTCAGAGCTACGCCTTGTTCCCGCATTTGACCGTGTTCGAGAACGTGGCGTTTGCGCTGCGCAACCTGCGTTGGAAGGAAGCCGACATTCGCATGCAAGTGCGCGAGATGCTCGATCTCGTCAAGCTCGAGCGCTGCGAGGAACGGCTGCCTACGGAGCTTTCCGGAGGCCAGCAGCAGCGCGTGGCGCTGGCACGCTCGCTGGCGTTTCGGCCGTCCGTCCTCCTGCTCGACGAGCCCATCGGCGCGCTCGACCGCAAGCTTCGCGAGCATATGCTGATCGAATTCAAGCGCATTCACCGCTCACTCAGCACCACGATGATCTACGTGACGCACGACCAGGAGGAAGCGCTGGTCATGTCGGACCGCATCGGCGTGATGAATCACGGGAAGCTCGTGAGCGTGGGCAGCCCACGCGAGCTCTATGAGGATCCCAAGGATCCCTTCGTCGCAGAGTTCCTGGGCGAGACCAATCTGCTCGCGGGCACCGTTCAGCCCTCGGGGCGCATCGTGCTGGACGGCGGCACCGAGGAGGTGAGCGCCCTCGAGGAGGCGCCGCCGGGATCCAAGGTCCATGTGGTGGTGCGCCCCGAGAAAGTCGCGCTGTCGACCGGCTCGGAGACCCTCGACGGCTGGAATCGGATTCGCGCCAGGATCGAGGAGGTGATCTATGTCGGAGAGGCCACCAAGTACCGCGCGCGAACCCAGGCGGGCCAGCTGATGCGGATCAAGCAGCTCAATCGACGCTTGTCTCCGATCTATGAGGTTGGGCGCGACGTCGCGCTTTGCTGGCACGCATCGGACAGTCGAATCCTCCGCATCAAATAGGGCACGGCGAGCGGAGCTCGGTCAATTCAGGAGCGGCATATGGCGAACAATGCACTGAACGGCGGTCAAGTCATCGTGGACTATCTGATCCGGGAGAAGGTGCCGTACGTCTTCGGTCTCTGCGGGCACGGCAACATCAGCTTCATCGACGCGCTTTACGAGCGCTCGAGCGACATCAAGACGATCTCCGTCCATCACGAATCGGTGGCGGGGTTCATGGCGGACGTCTACTACCGCGTCTCCGGCCAGCCGACCGCGACCTTCACGTCCTGCGGGCCGGGCTCCGCCAACCTGCCGATCTGCCTCGCCAATGCCTTCTTCGATTCGGTGCCGTTCCTCGCCGTGACCGGGAACGTGCCCACAAGCCAGTTCAATCGAGGTGCCTTCCAGGAGACCTATCGGCACTTCCAAGCGGACTTCCCCTCGACCGTCCGCGCCTATTGCAAGCGAGTATTCCAGCCCACTCGCGGCGAGATGGTTCCGCTCGCCATGAGGCAGGCCTGGAAGACCATGGTGACGGGTCGCCCCGGTCCCGTCGTGCTCGACGTGCCCTTCGATATCTTCAAGGAGGCGGCGGCGACCGAGACGCCCAAGCCGGAAGATTGGAGCGCCAATATCTCCTGCCGCTGCGGTGCCGACCCGGAAGGCGTCACCAAGGCGGTCGACCTGCTGCTCGCCGCGAAGCGGCCGGTGATCCTGGTCGGGCAGGGCGTCAAGTATGGCGGCGCCGCCGCCGACTTGCTCCGGCTCGCGGAGCGTCTCCAGATTCCGGTCGCGTGCTCCGCGAGCGGCATGGGCGCGATCGCGAGCAACCATCCTTTGGCGCTCGGTTTGGTCGCGCGGAACGGTCATTACCAGGCGAACCACGCGGCGCGCCAGGCCGACGTGCTGCTGGCGCTCGGCGTTCGCTTCGACGATCGCACCTCGAGCTCGTGGCTGCCGGGATATTCCTTCACGATCCCGCCGACGCAGCTCATCCATGTCGACATCGATCCCGACGAGATCGCGCGCAACTATCCCGTGGCGCTCGGCCTCATGGCCGACGTGCGGACATTCCTGCGGCAGGTGTTGGCCGAGCTCGACCACCGGAAGTCCAAGCCCGGCGGCCTCGGGCACCGGGCCTGGCTCCAGGACATCGCCGGGTATCGCAAGGCGTGGGATGCCTTCATCGCGCCCGGCTTTCAGGTCGATACGACGCCGATACATCCGCAGCGCGCGGCGCACGAGATCGACCAGGCGCTGCCGGAGGATGCGATCCTCGTGAGCGACATCGGCATTCACCACAACTGGCTGCTGCAATATTGCAAGCCGAAGCGACCGGATTCGCTGGTGGGGTCCATGGGCTTCGGGCCCATGGGTTTCGGCGTGGCGGGCGTACTGGGCGCGAAGCTCGCCGCGCCCGACCGTCCCTGCGTCTCCGTGTGCGGCGACGGCGCCTTCTTCATGCATGCGAGCGTGCTGGGGACCGCGGTCGAATACAATATCCCCGCCGTCTGGGTGGTCTGGAACAATTACGCCTACGCCTCCATTCGCGGCCTTCAGCGCGGCTATCTCGAGGGACGCGAGCTCGCAACCGACTTCCGGCATCCGGAAACCGGCAAGCCCTACAATCCCGACTTCGCGGCCATGGCGCGCTCTGCCGGCGTTGAGGGCGTGAGCGTCGATCGTGCGGCCGATCTCGCCGACGCGGTCCGCGCGGGGATCGCCGCCGGACGCCCGTACCTGATCGACGCCAACATCGGAGCCGATCTCAACCCCGGCGGCGCCGGGGTTTGGGAGTTGCCTGGACTCGGGCAAAGCAAGCCCGCGTTCGGCGTCCGGTATCGCACCGCGTGATCGCGATCACGGATCCGCCATCCATCGGATCAGCCATAGGAGGGACACATGCAGGGAAGGTTGAGGGGAATTGCCGTTGCTGTCGCTGGGCTCGCCACGGCTTTCTACGGCGCGCCGCCCGCGCACGCGCAACAGAACGGAAAGATCGTCTATATCGGCATCGGCGGTGCCACGCAGGAGGCGCTGAGGAAGGCCTATTTCGAGCCCTTCCAGAAGGAGACCGGCATTCAAGTGGTCGAGGACACCGGGTTGGGACCGGAGCGGATCCAGGCCGAGGTGCAATCCGGTCACCCCACGATCGACGTGACCAATATCAGCACCGCCGCTTACGAGACGCTGCTGGCGAAGGATCTGCTGGCGCCCATCGACTACAAATATTACGCCCCCGCAGACCTCAAGAGCATGGCTGAGGGCACGCTGCGCGGAAAGTTCGCGGTCAGCACGAGCTACACTTCGCTCGGCATGAGCTTCAGCACGGCGGCGTTCCCCGAAGGCAAGCCGCAACCCGATTCCTGGGTGGATTTCTGGGACGTGAAGAAATTCCCGGGCAAGCGAACTATGCCCTATTGCGGCGTGCTCGAGGGCGATTGGCCGCTGCCCGAGGCGGCCTTGCTCGCCGACGGCGTTCCCGCCGACAAGCTCTATCCCCTCGACATCGCGCGAGCCGTCAAGAAGCTAAAGGAGCTCTCGCCCAACGTGATCTGGTGGCGCAACCCGAGCCAGCCGGGCCAATATCTGGTCAGCCAGGAGGCGGTAATGGCCATGAACTCCGTCGGGCGGACCAACAGCCTCATCGATGGCGGGGCTCCCTTGAAGTATGTCTGGAACGGCGCGCAGACCTTCAGCAGCAAGTGGATCGTCTTGAAGGGCGGTCCGAACTACGACAACACGATGAAGTTTCTGGCCTTCGTAGCGCGCCCGGAGCCGGAGATCCAACTGGCGAAGCTCATCGGCTACGCGCCCATCAATCCCCGCGCCTATGATTTCATCGACAAGGCGGCGGCGGCCCGCCTGGTAACATATCCCGAAAACTTCAAGCAGACCTTCCCCTACGACTTCCGCTGGTGGGCGGAGAACCTCGCGAAGTGGACGGAGGCTTGCCTGAACGGGCTCTCCGGTTAGAGCGCAACCTCGCGGAGCCAGGGGTGCTCAGCCCGGCGCGACGGTGAGGCTGCGGTCGTGAGCGGTGAGCACTTCGCATCCGGTCTCGGTGACGGCCATGGTCTCGGTGAAGCCGATGCCCAGTATGCCCGGCAGGCGCAACGTGATCGGCGAGAGAAAAGTCATGCCGGCGACCATGGGCTCGTGGACGCCCTCGGCGATCATGAAGCGCCCTTCGCGCCAGGTCGGTGGAAAGCTCAAGCCGACGGCGTAGCCGAACATACCGGTCGAGTAGGCGTCCGCGCTCACCTCGGCAAGGCCCTTCTTGACCTCGGATGCGACCTCGTGCGCCGTGCGACCCGGCTTCACGGTCTGCGCGATCAGGTTCAGCGTGTCGTCGGAGGCCTTCACCAGCCGCAGCACGGCGGCGGAGGGCTCGCCGACCGCGACCGTGTGCATGATGGCGCCGACGTAGCGGCGCACGAAGGCACCGACCTCCATCATCACGGTGTCACCGGATTTGACGCGCGTGCCTCGTTGTGAGGTGTGGATCCAGCCGGTGCGATGCGCGCCGACAACGCAGGGCTGGCAGCTGAAGTATTCGCTGCCTTCCTTCGCCAGCGTCGCGTAGGCGGCGCTCGCGATGTCGTTCTCGGTCACGCCGGCGCGCACCGACTTGACCGCGTCGGCGATGCCCTTCTTGGCGATGGCGGCGGCCCGTCGCATGTAGGCGAGCTCGGCCGGCGATTTGACAAGGCGGGCGCGAAACACCACGTCCGATGCATCGACGAAGGTTGCGCGCGGCAGCGCTTTCTTCAGACCTTCGTAGACATCGACGTTGATGCCGGGCAGCCGAGTCTCGAGACCGATGCGTTTGCCATCGAGCTTGTGCTCCTGCAGGATGCTCGTGAATTCCTTCACGACGGCATCGGGATCGTTGAAGCGCGTCGCGCGCACGTCCTTGACCCAGCTGTTGAGGAGCGCGCCGGGAATCTCGAACTCCGCGACTTGCAGCGTCGGCTCTCTTTCGCCGGAGAGGGTGAGGCAGGAAAAGTTGTTGGGCACGAAGGTGTCGTAGCCCGACAGATAGCAGACGTTCGGCACCTCCGTGACGAGCAGGGCATCGAGCCCTCTCCCGGCCATGAGGCTTCTCACCTTCTCGATGCGGAGCCGATACTCCGCTTCCGGAAAGGCCAGCTCTTTGGGGATGGGCCGGCTGGTGAGCTCGTCGAGATATTGTTTGAAATTCATGTTGCAGTCTCCCACTGACCGGACCGGCGGGAAAGCATGTGTTCAGCATTGTGCAATGTCAATCCGCCATATGAGATGGTGGATTATCCTTCGGTGCCGAAACGGCCACCCGGTGCCAATGCATCTCGCGGCCGCAGATGTAGAGGCCGCTCGCGATCACCAGAGCCACGCCGATGAGGAGATTGAGATCGGGCAGGTCGCCCCAGATCACGAAACCCAGAATCACCGCCCAGATGATCTGCGTGTAGTTGAAGGGTGCGATCGCGGCGGCGGGCGCGCAGCTCAGGGCTTGGGTCGACCAATACTGCGATGTACCGCCGAGCAGCCCGATCGCGAACATCGCAAGGCCGGCCTGCCACGTCGGCCAGACCCAGGCCAAAGGGAGTCCCACCGCCAGCATGAGGGCGGCGAACACATGCATATAGCATGTGATCGCCGCCGGCGTTTCGGTGCGGGTCAAATGACGGACGCTCAAGGCGCCGAAAGCCGAGCATAAGGCGCTGCCGACGCCGAACAGCGTGCCGAGCTGCAGGAATTGCCCGTTGGGCCGGGCCATGAAAAGTACGCCGACAAAGCCCACGACCACGGCGCTCCAGCGGTGAACGCCGACGCGTTCGCCAAGCATGGGTACCGACAAAGCCGTCATGAAAATCGGCGCCAGGAAGGAGAGCGATACGGCCTCCGCGAGCGGGAGAAACTGCAGAGACAGAAAGCTCAGGATGAAGGAGCCCGACCAGAAGGCGGCGCGGATGAAGTGTTGCCCGGGCCGGCGCGTGCGCAGTGTCCTCACGCCGCCGGCGCCTCGAACGATGAACATGACCGGGACGAAACCGAACACGCAGCGGAAGAAGGTGAGCTCGACCGCAGGATACGTGTCCGACAGCCACTTCACGCCGACATTCAACAGCGATCCCAGGACCACGGAGACACAGGCATAGGCGACCGCTCGCCGCATGTCGTCGGGCGGCCGGACAAAGCGCGCCGATGCCAGGGATTGGTCAAGTATTTTCATATGGAGAGTTTGAATTTCACAAAACCGTCAAAAACGATAGACTGCGAACCCTAGATCGCGTCAGGGAGTTCCGGAGCATGAAGCCTATTATGGTGGTCGAGAGCCACTGGAAGACGCCGCGCAAACCCATGACCGCCGTGCAGGAGAAGGAATATAACCACTGGTGCAACGAGATTCACATTCCCGATCTGCTCAAAGGCACGGGAATGGTCAGCGTGACGCGCTACAAGAACCACGACGGCAGCGGATATCTCTGGATCCAGGAATTCGAGAGCGAGGCGGCGCTGGAGAAATACCTCGTCAGCGATCGGCGGAAAGAGCTGATCCACGAGACCGAGAGCCATTATCCCGGCGGCGCCGATCCGGCCAATTACTTCGCGAAGCGATCGGTTCGAAATTTCAGCTGGGTTGCCGGGCAGACGAAGAAATAGCTAGATTGAGGCAATGGCCAAAATAACCACGGTCAAGCGGATTGCGGGAGCAGACAAACCGCCGGAGGCGGCGCGCGGGGGCAACATACAGTCCCTCGAGCGCGCCTTCGGCATTTTGGAGGAAGTTGCGCGCAATCGCGAGGGCATCAATCTCTCCGAGCTCAGCAAGCGCGTGGCGCTGCATAACAGCACGACGTTCCATCTGGTCAAGACGATGGTCCTGCTCGGATATGTCGAGCAATCCAAGGACTCGAAACGCTATCGGATCGGCCGGCGCCTGTTCACCTTGGCCGCGGGCGCGCTGGACGAGATCGAGCTGGTCAACCTCGCGACCCCCGTGCTCGAAAGCCTCACGCGCGCGACCGGAGAGTGCAGCCATTTCGCGATTCGATCGGGCGACAACATCGTGGTGCTCGCGAAGACCGCGGGGACCGGCATGTTCCAGATGGTGGATCGCGCGGGCGTCGTGCGCCCCGCGCATTGCACGGCGCTCGGTAAGGTGCTGCTCGCGGCGCTGGCGCCGGCGCAGGTCGAGCGCTACGTCGCGAGCCACGAGCTGCGCCGCTTCACCCCCAAGACCATCGTCGAGCGGGAAGCGCTGCTGCGCGAGCTCAAGGACGTCCGCCGCAGCGGCATCGGCTTCGACGACGGCGAGTTCGATGCCGAGGCCCGGTGCGTTGCGGTGTCCGTGCGCGATTTCACCGGCCAAGTCGCGGGTGCCATCGGCCTTTCCGGGCCGATCTGGCGGCTTTCGATCCAAGCGCTCCAGGAGAAGGCGCAGCAGGTGCGCGAGGCCGCTGGCGACCTCTCGCGCGAGCTTGGATTCAACCCGGCCTCGTCAACTCCGAAGATCGTTGCCGCGAAGGGTTGAGCCCACTCCGTAAATTGTGCTCCGACGTCGCGAAAATCCGGTGCTAGTATTTGCCGGCGATGCGGAGTCCGCTGTGGAAGCGACATCGGAGGAGGGGCAAATGCGGCGAAACGAGACCCAATCGCGCGGAAAGCTTTGGACGCGCCGGTCCGCTGCAACGCTGATCGCCGGTGCCGCGAGCTCCATCTTCGCGCCGCGGCTCAGCCTTGCCGCCGACAAGACGGTGTATCTGCTGACGTGGGGCGGCACCATTCAGGCCATGCTGGAGCGCGATGGCTGGTCGAAGAAATTCACCGACGCGACCGGCTATGAGGTGGTGCTGGTGCCGAAGGCGACCGGCGTCGAAATCATGGCGACCGCGGTCGCGCAGAAATCGAAACCTCAGGTCGACGTGGTCCAATCGGACTTGCTGCCCTGGCTCGGCGGGATCGAGCAGGGCTTGTACGCGCCCATCGATAAGGACGCCGCGCCGAACGTCGCGAAGCTCTACGATGCCGGAGTCATCAAGGACCCCGAGAGCGGCCAGGTCATCGGGGTGGAGCCCTATGGCGACATCTTCGCGCTCATCTACAACAAGGATGTGTTCGCACGAAGGAATTGGGCTCCGCCCACCCAATGGACGGATCTGGAGCGGCCGGAGCTGCAGGGCCAGCTGCTGATCCCGCCGGCGACCTCCGTCTATGCGCTCTACACGCTGATCATCCTGGCGCGGGCGCATGGCGGCAGCGAAAAAAATATCGAGCCGGGTTTCGAGGTGATGAAGAGGATCGGCCCGGGCGTGGTCGATTGGAGCGACACTTTCGCGAAGATGTCGCAGTTCCTCGCGGATGAGACGGCCTCGCTCGCCATTCACGGGATCGCGGGCGCGCTCGACATGGTCTCGCGCAAATTGCCGGTCGCTTATGTCGTGCCGACACCCGTCTACATGAGTCCGACGGCCATGGGCATCATGAAGGGCGGACCGAACCCGGACGGCGCCCGTGCCTTCGTGAACTGGTGGATCAGCGCCGAGGTGCAATCCTACCGCGCCGAGACCTACGGGCAGACCGTCATGAACCGCGAGGTCAAGCTGTCGGACGCGGCGGCGGCGAAGCTACCGAGCAAGGACCAGCTCGCGAAGCTCGTAGAGATCGATTACGCGACCGTGCTGAAGAGCCGCCAGGCCTGGTCGGACCGGTTGCAGCGGGAAGTGCAGAAATAGGGCGATCCCGCCGGCGTCGACGATTTCACGAGGCTGCCCCTTGTCGCTCGAGCTCGTCGGCGTGGCGAAGAGTTTCGGCAGCGTCCATGCCGTCGACGGTGTGAGTCTATCCGTCGCGGGTGGCGAGTTCTTCACGCTGCTCGGGCCTTCCGGCTGCGGTAAGACCACGCTTCTGCGGCTCATTGCAGGGATCCATCCGGTGACTGCCGGCCGAGTGATGCTAAACGGGCGCGACATCACCCACGCCCCCATGCACACGCGCAACCTCGCGATGGTGTTTCAGAACTACGCACTATTCCCGCATCTGAACGTGTTCGACAACGTCGCCTTCGGACTGCGCACCCGCCGCGTCGCCCGCGACGAGATCCGCTCGCGCGTGAGGGAAGCCCTCGCCCTGGTGAAGCTCGAGGCCTTGGCGGAGCGACTTCCGGCCCAGCTTTCGGGCGGCCAGCAGCAGCGGGTTGCCGTGGCGCGCGCCCTCGTCGTGCGGCCGGATCTGCTGTTGTTCGACGAGCCGCTCAGCAATCTCGACGCACGCCTGCGCGACGAGATGCGCTTCGAGATCCGCGACCTGCAGCGCCGCATCGGCATCACCACGGTTCTGGTGACCCACGACATCGAGGAAGCCTTCACGATGTCGGACCGAATGGCCGTGATGCAGGGTGGCAAGCTCATGCAGATCGGCCGCGCCAGCGAGATCTACCGTTCGCCAGCGAACCGTTTCGTCGCAAATTTCGTTGGTCCGATCAATGAGCTCGCCCTCAGCGGGATCGAGATCATCGATGGGCGCAAGCGCGCGCAGGCGGCGGGTCAGCTCTCGGTCTGGCTGCCGCAGGCGGAGGAGGCAGCTGGCGGCGGCGCGCGCAGCCTTATCCTGCGCCCCGAGTCTCTGCGCGTGAGCGCCGAAGGGATCGCGACCGAAAACCGCTACGCCGGCGAGATCGAGGACGTGATTTACCTGGGTGCCAGCAGTGAATGCCGCGTCAGGATCGGCGCGGTGCGCCTCTCGGCGGTGATGCCGAGCGCCGCGGCGGCTCGCCTGAGCCCGGGCGAGCAGGTCAGCGTGGGCTGGGACGTGGAGGACGGAGTGGTCATCGATGCGAGATAGGCGCGTGCGCGCGCCGTGGCTGTTCGTGGCGCCCCTGGTGCTGCTCATGGCCGTGGGCTTCGTCTGGCCGCTGCTGCAGGTGCTGGTCAACAGCCTGCATCCGAATACGCCGCAGGGCATCGATGCCGCGCGCTGGACGCTCGACAACTACGCACGCCTCGCCGACCCCTTCTACGGCGAGATCCTGGTGCGCACCCTGCGGATCAGCGTGATCGTGACGGCGATAACTGCGCTGCTGGCTTATCCCGTGGCGCTTTTCGTCTCGCGTCTCTCGCCGCGCGCGCAATCGCTCTTCGTCCTCGCCTACATCAGCCCGTGGCTGGTGAATACCGTAGTGAAGGCGCTCGGCTGGACCTTGCTGCTGCGCACCAACGGGGTCGTCAACACGATCCTGCGCGGGATCGACGTGATCGCCTCGCCGCTCAAGCTGATGATCAACGAGACCGGCGTGATCATCGCTCTGGTGCCCGGCCACTTCATGTTCGTGCTGCTCCCGCTATGGGTCGCGTTGAGCGCCCTCGATCCCGCGCTCTCCTGGGCCGCCGGCACGCTGGGCGCGCGCCCGAGCGCTGTCTTCTGGCGTGTCCTGCTGCCCATGACCCTGCCGGCCTTCATCGCCGGCCTCGTCATCAACTTCGTCATGAACATGACGGTCTTCGCGATCCCCATGCTGCTCGGTGGCGCGCGCAACATGGTCGCCTCGATGCTGGCCTACCAGGTCAACCTGGTCTCGCTGGACTGGCCGCTGGGCGGCGCTCTCGCGGTGGCCCTGCTCGCCTTCACGTTGACCGTCGTCTGGGTGGGTCAGCGCGGTGCGGTTTTCGTCGTCGCTGGGCGAGGAGCGCGGCCGTGATCCTGATCGTCAACATTCTCATGCTGATCGTGGTGCTTGCGCCCGTGGTCATCGTCATGTGGATGTCGTTCACGCCGACGGCCACCTTCGTGCTCCCGGTCACCGACTTCTCCCTGCGTTGGTATCGCGAAGCACTGTCTTATCCCGGCTTCCTCGATGCCTTCAGGCTGAGCCTGGAGCTCGCGACCCTCGCGGCCGTGATCACGGTGGCGCTCTCATTCCTGGCGGCCTACGGTCTGGCGCGATACCGGCCCACAGGCGGCGCGGCACTCAAGGCCTTCTTTACGGCGCCGCTGCTGGTCTCGGCCGTCGTCTTCGGCATCGCCATGCTCCAATTCGTCAATCGGATCGGGCTCTATAACCAGCTCTCAGGCTTGGTTCTCGCGCATATCGTGCTCGTGGTCCCCTTTGCGATGCGCTCGCTCGAGGTGACGCTGCGCACGGTCCCCGAGGAGCTCGAATGGGCGGCAATGATCCTCGGCCGCAGCCGCCTGGGCATGTTGCTCCGCATCACGCTGCCGCTCTGTGCGCGGGGCCTGGTGACCGCTTTCCTCTTCTGCTTCCTGCTGTCGTTCTCCGAAGTGACCACCACCATCTTCATGACGGGTCCGGGGCTGCAGACTCTGCCCGTGCGGATCTACAGCTACATGTCCGATCGCATCGACCCAACGGTTGCCGCCGTCTCGGCGCTGGTGGTCATGGTCTCGCTTGTCTTGGTCGCGGTCTTGAATCTGCTGGGTGGTCTGCGCCGGTTGACGACGCAATAACCGATCGAGGTGACGGGATGAGCGACGATCTTCTGATGGCGCACGACGGCGGCGTCACGACGCTGACCATCAATCGCCCGCCGCTCAACCTCATGACGACGTCCCTGCTCGAGGATATCGTCGCCGCGCTCGAGAGGCTGAAAGAGCGCGGCGAGACTCGCGCCATCGTCATTCGCGGCTCGGGAACCCGCGCATTCTGCGCCGGAGCGGATCTGAAGAGCGGCGGCGAGACCGACCCCGCGAGGGCCGCCGCCACCCGCGAGATCGGCATGCGCATGATCGACCTCATCGAGGAGCATCCGAAGCCGGTGATCTCGGCGGTGCGTGGCTGGTGCATCGGCGGCGGCACCGCAATCGCCTGGCCGTGCGACATCCGGCTCGCGGCTGTATCGGCGAAGTTCCGGGCCGGCGACATCTATCTGGGCCTGGCGCCGAGCTGGGGCCTCGGCAATGCACGGCTCGTGCACTATCTGGGCCGCAACCGGACCCTCGATACGGCGCTGCTCGGCGACGACATCACGGCTGAGGAGGCGTACGACTGGGGCTTGGTGACGCGGGTTTTCCCCGACGAGACCTTCGACGCCGAGGTCTCGCGCATCGCGCACAAGCTCGCGGGCGGTGCGCCGCTGCCGATCCGCGCGATCAAAGAGACCGTCCGCGCCCAGTACCGCGACTCCCCGGATCGCGCGATGCTGTTGACCGAGCGCTGGTATCGCGTGATCCATGGCTCCGAGGATGCCAAGGAGGGTGTCCGCGCGATGCTGGAAAAGCGCAAACCCACCTTCAAGGGCCGTTGAGAGCCATGCCGACGAAAGCGCCTCCCCGCCTCTCCATCGCTCGTATTTTCGAGCCGCGGCGGGTCGCGGTGTTCGGTGCCTCCGACGATCGTGATAAGTGGGGCGGCCGGATCATGCACTATCTCGCGCTGCATGGGTTCGCCGGCGAGATCGTGCCGCTCAATCCCCGCCGCGATGTCGTGCAGGGACGCAAGTGCTACGCCCGCATCGCCGACGCGCCACCGATCGATGTCGCCGTCATTGCGGTGCCGGCACCGGTCGTGCCGCAGACCGTTCGCGAGTGTGCCGCGGCCGGCGTCGGCTGCTGCGTCATCATCACGGCCGGCTTCGCCGAGGTGGGCGCGGAGGGCGTCGCCGCGCAAGACGAGATCGCGCGCGTCTCGACCGAGACCGGCATGCGGCTGGTGGGTCCGAACTGCCTCGGCCTGATCAATTTACGGAACGGCATGGCGCTCACATCGGCCCGCGTGCTCGATGTCGAGAAGATCATCCCCGGACATATCGGCCTGCTCTCCCAGAGTGGCGCGCTGATGCTGTCGGTCTATAACCGTGCCCACGACCAGGGTATCGGGTTCAGCCAACTCGTCTCGGTGGGGAACCAAGCCGATCTCGATATCTGCGATTTCTTCGAGCACATGATCGCCGATCCCGTCACCCAGGCGATCTGCCTGCATATCGAGGGGTTGCGGGACGGCCGGCGCCTCCTCGAGCTCCTCGGGCGCGCGCGCGACGCACAAAAGCCCGTTATCGTGCTCAAGACCGGCCGCAGCGCCGACGGCGAGGCGGCCGCGCGCTCGCATACCGCGAGCCTCGCCGGCGCCTACCCGGTCTTCGCCGCGGCCTGTCGCGAAGCCGGCGCGGTGCTGGTCGACGACCCCGACGTGATGGCCCACGCCGCCGATTTCATCTTGCGCAACGGCGCGAGCCGCGGCGACGGCATCGGCATCATCTCGTCGTCGGGCGGGATGAACGGCATCGTCGTCGACCGGTTCGCCGATCACGGGCTGCGCCTCGCGCGCTTCAATGACGCGACACGCGACGCGCTGAAAGCGGTGATGCTGCCGGGTCATTGCCACAACCCCGTCGACATGGGGACTCGCCGGCAGGAGGTTGGCGAAGTCCGCGCCATTGCGGCTCCGCTCGTTGCGGCGCTCGCCGGAGATCCCGATGTCGGCCTGATCATGATCCCGCTCACGACGACACCGCACTACGAGGCCTCGGTCGCGGCTTTGGCCGAGGCGCTCCGGAGCTGCGGCACGCCCGCGCTTTTCGTGGTCACGCCGGGATCGGTCGCAACGGGCGTGCGCGCCATCATCCGGGAGGCCGGTCTTGCCCATTGCGATCGGCTCGACGATGGCCTGCGCCTGTTGCAGGCGTATTTCGGCTATCGGCCCGATCGATCTCGCAGATCGATCTCGACGGCGCCGCGCGCCGCGCCACCCATTCCGCGTTCCGGCTACTTGAGTGAGCCCGAGGTGAAAGTCGTTCTCGCGGCGGCGGGACTGCGGGTGACGCGCGAGCAGCGCGTGCGAAGCGCCGCGGAGGCCGGCGCGGCCGCCAATGAGATCGGCTATCCCGTCGTGCTAAAGGGCATCAGCGGCACGGTCGTGCACAAGAGCGATGCCGGCCTCGTGCGCTTGGGCCTCGGCGACCGTGCGGCCGTGGAGGCCGCCTTCGCCGAGGTGTTCGCCAAGCTCAGGAGGCTCGATCCCGCCGCCGAGGATTGCCTCGTCAGCGAGATGGTGACGGGCAGGCTCGAGCTGATCCTCGGCGCCAAGCGCGATCCGCAATTCGGCGCGGTGGTGATGGTGGGTGCCGGCGGCGTGCTGGTGGAGCTTATTGGCGATGTCGAGGTCGCCCTCGCGCCGCTTTCGGCCGAGACGGCCGAGAGCATGCTGAAGCGCTTGCGCGTCTGGCCGCTGTTGCAGGGCTTTCGGGGCTATCCGCGCCGGGACATTGCCGCCGTCGTCGATGCCTTGGTGAAGCTCGGTGAGCTCGCCGCGGCCCTCGAGGGCCGATTGCTCGAGCTCGACGTCAATCCGCTCCTGGTCGGACCCGAGGGAGAAGGCGCGGTGGCCGCCGACGCGCGCGCCGTGCTCGCGTGAGCCTCACCCCAGCCGGAAGAACCGCCGGGCATTGCCGTAGAGCCATTTCTCGATCACCCGCTCCTTGAGCGGCAGCGCCTCGTACTCGGCGATCGCCTCCTTGTAGGGAATGCCGAGCGTGCCGAGCGACAGCCCGACCATGACCTTGTCTTGCAGCAGCGTGTTGCCGAACTGCAGGAACTGCTCCCAGCCCGATCCCTTCACGGCGAAATAGCGGGGATGATGCGCGGCGGTGTCGCAGTGCAGGTTCGGGTGGCGGCGCAGCAGGCCCACCATGTCGGCGATCCAGGGCCAACCGCTCAGGCCCGCGACGATGCGCAGCTCCGGAAAATCCATGGCCACCTGATCGAGGTGGCGGGGGTGGCCGAGATCGTAGGGGCGATCGTTGGCGTAGTTCATCGACGTGTAAATGCGGACCGGCACGTCGAGCTCGACGCACTTGGCGTAGAGCGGATAGAAGCGGCGATCGCTGGCAGGTACCATGTTGAAGAGCGCCGCGATGCGCAGTCCGCCGAGGCCGAGCTCGCGGATCACCCGCTCGAACTCGCGCACCCCGCGCATGCCGTCGAAAGGGCTGATCGTGGCCATACCGATGAAGCGGCCGGGGTGAGCCCGAATAATCTCGCCGAGCACGGCATTCGGCACGCGCCCCACCACGCCGGTCTCGACGCCCGCCTCGTCCATGAGCCCAACGAAATCGGCGAGCGCCATGCCCTTGGGCTTGGGCGCTCCGGCGCTCCGATGCGGAAAGATGCGTTCGTAATTGGGGAAGCCGTAGCCGAGCGGCGGCTCCATCCGCTCGGGGTCGCCGAAGCCGGGCATCAGGTTTTCCGTGCCGAATTTGCGCGGCTTGCCGGTCTCGTCGGGCGGCAGATCGCATTCGAGGTCGATGACTCTTCGCAAGGGCGCCGCTCCTCCCAGCTTTCGCATGGTCGATCGATGATACTATAGCCGGGCGAGACAAACAGATTTGCAGGGGCGCCGGGGG
>DASZHJ010000113.1:0-8949 GCA_035938015.1 Allostellaceae bacterium | reverse complement strand
CGCCGACGCCGCCGGGATCGCGCAGCCCGCGAGCTTTGCTTTCACGCCAGACAACCTCGCGAAGGCCCGGGCCATCATCGCGAAATATCCGGCCGGGCGGCAGGCGAGTGCGGTGCTGGCGCTCTTGGACTTGGCGCAGCGGCAGCACGACAACTGGCTGCCGCGCGCCGCGATGGACGTGGTTGCGGACATGCTTGAGATGGCGCGGATCCGCGTATACGAGGTCGCGACCTTCTATACGATGTTCAATCTGAAGCCGGTGGGTCGGTATCTCCTGCAAATCTGCACGACCACGCCCTGTTGGCTCCGCGGCTCGGACGAGGTGGTGGCGGCTTGCGAGCGCAAGCTTGGCATCAAGATGCGCGAGACAACCCCCGACGGCTTGTTCACCATGGCTGAAGTCGAGTGCCTGGGGGGCTGCGTCAACGCGCCGATCATCCAAGTGAATGATGATTTCTACGAGGATCTCGACGCCCGCTCGACGGAAGCGCTGCTGGACGCGCTCCGGCGGGGCGAGACGCCGCCGGTTGGCTCGGTCAGAGGACGCCACGGCTCGGCGCCCGAGGGCGGCAAGACGACGCTCAAGGAGCCTAGCTTGGCGGGAGATCCGAATGCTCGAGGATAAGGACCGGATCTTCACCAATCTCTACGGTGATCAAGACTGGCGCCTTGCCGGCGCGCGCGAGCGGGGCGACTGGGCCGGGACCAAGGACCTCGTCCTCAAGGGGCGCGACTGGATCATCGAGCAGGTCAAGGAGTCGGGATTGCGGGGCCGGGGCGGAGCTGGCTTCCCGACCGGCCTCAAGATGTCCTTCATGCCGAAGACCAGCGAGCGTCCCTGCTATCTCGTGGTGAACGCCGACGAGTCCGAGCCCGGTACCTGCAAAGACCGCGATATCATCCGCAATGACCCTCACAAACTGGTCGAGGGCTGTCTGCTCGCGAGTGTCGGCATGGGTGCCCATGCCTGTTATATTTATATCCGCGGCGAGTTCGTGAACGAGGCGAAACGACTGGAGGCCGCGATCGACGAGGCCTACGCGGGTGGCCTCGTCGGCAAGAACGCTTGCGGCTCCGGCTTCGACTTCGAGATTTATCTCCATCGCGGTGCCGGTGCCTACATCTGCGGCGAGGAGACCGCACTGCTGGAGAGCCTCGAAGGCAAGAAGGGCATGCCTCGCAACAAGCCGCCGTTCCCCGCGGCCGTCGGGCTCTACGGTTGCCCGACCACGGTCAACAACGTCGAGACCATCGCGGTCATCCCGACCATCCTGCGCCGCGGCGCTGCCTGGTTCGCCGGCATCGGCCGGCCGAAGAACAGCGGCACGAAAGTATTCTGCGTCTCAGGTCACGTGAACCGTCCGTGCAATGTCGAGGAAGCCATGGGCATTCCGCTCAAGGAGCTGATCGAGACCCATGCGGGCGGCGTTCGCGGCGGGTGGGACAATCTGCTCGGCATCATTCCCGGCGGATCTTCGGTGCCGGTGATTCCGAAATCGATTTGCGACACCGTGGTTATGGATTTCGATAGCCTGCGCGACGTGAAGAGCGGCCTCGGCACGGCCGCGGTCATCGTGATGGACAAGTCCACCGATATCGTGAAAGCGATCGCGCGGCTTTCGAAGTTCTACATGCATGAGAGCTGCGGCCAGTGCACGCCGTGCCGCGAGGGCACCGGCTGGGTCTGGCGCGTGATGGAGCGCATGGTGCGCGGCGAGGCGGAAGTCAGCGAGATCGACATGCTGCTGGACGTCTCCTACGAGATCGAGGGCCACACCATCTGCGCGCTGGGTGACGCCGCCGCTTGGCCGGTGCAGGGGCTGATCCGGCACTTCCGTCCGGAGTTGGAGCGGCGCATTGCCGCCTACCGCACCGCCGCTGCGGCGAAGGCCGCCTGAGGGAACCGAGATGCCGAAGCTCACCGTAAATGGCATTGCAGTCGAGGTTCCGCCGGGCAGCACCGTGTTTCAGGCGTGCCAGCTGGTCGGCGTGGAGGTCGCGCATTTCTGCTATCACCAGCGCCTCTCGATCGCGGGCAATTGCCGGATGTGTCTGGTCGATATCGAGAAGTCGCCAAAACCGGTGGCGTCCTGCTGCATGCCGGCGGCTGATGGCATGGTGGTCCACACGGAATCCGAACGGGCCCGCAAGGCGCGCCACGGCGTGATGGAATTTTTGCTCATCAACCATCCGCTGGATTGTCCGATCTGCGACCAGGGCGGCGAATGCGATCTGCAGGACGAGGCGATGGCCTACGGCTTCGATCGAGGCCGTTACATCGAGAACAAGCGCGCGGTGGAGGAGAAGAACTTCGGTCCTCTGGTCTCCACCGAGATGAACCGCTGCATTCACTGCACCCGGTGCATCCGGTTCATGACGGAGGTGGCGGGGGTCGAGGATCTCGGCGCCACCAGCCGTGGCGAGCACATGGAGATCACCACCTACGTCGAAAAGGCGCTCTCCTCGGAGCTCTCGGCCAACATCATCGACCTCTGCCCGGTGGGCGCGCTCACCTCCAAGCCCTACGCCTATATCGCGCGTCCCTGGGAGCTCGCGAAGACCGAGTCCATCGATGTGCTGGACGCCGTCGGCAGCAATATTCGGGTCGATTCCCGCGGTGCTCAGGTGCTCCGCGTGCTGCCGCGGCTCAACGAGGACGTGAACGAGGAATGGCTCAACGATAAGAGCCGATTTGCCGCCGACGGGTTGTCCCGGCGGCGTCTCGATCGGCCGCTCCTGCGCCGAAATGGCAAGCTGATCGAGGTCGAGTGGCGTGAGGCCTTCGACGCGATCGCGACGCGCCTCCAGGGCGTCCCGGGAACGCGCATCGCCGCCGTCGCGGGAGACCTCGTCGATGCCGAGGCGATGCTTGCGCTCAAGGATCTGATGACGGCGCTGGGCTCGCCCAATCTCGACTGCCGCCAAGACGGCGCCGCGCTCGATCCTGGTTGCCGCGTCGGGTATCTCTTCAATACGACCATCGCCGGGATCGCCCGCGCGGACCTCTGTCTGCTCATCGGCACCAACCCGCGCCGCGAGGCGGCGCTGGTCAACGCGCGGCTGCGCAAGCGCTGGCTGCAAGGCAGGTTCAAGCTGGGTGCGATCGGACCCTCGCTCGACTTGACCTATCCCGTGACGTCGCTCGGTGCTGGGTCCGACGCGCTCGATGCCCTCATATCTGGCGCGCATCCTTGGGCGGATACGCTCAAGGCCGCCAAAACCCCCATGCTGATCGTGGGGCAAGGCGCGCTCACGCGGCGCGATGGCGCCGCGATCCTCGGGCGCGCGCGCAAGCTCGCGGAGACCTACGGGCTCGTCCACGACGATTGGAACGGTTTCAACGTCTTGCATATGGCCGCGGCTCGGGTGGGCGGGCTCGATCTCGGTTTTGTGCCGGGGCAGGGTGGGCACGACATCCGCGCCATCCTCGAAGGCGCGGCCAAAGGCGAGATATCCGCGGTCTATCTCCTGGGCGCGGACGAGATCGACACTTCCAAGCTCGGCTCCGCCTTCGTGATTTATCAGGGCCATCACGGCGACACCGGGGCGCGCCGCGCCGACGTGGTCTTGCCCGGCGCCGCCTACACCGAGAAGGACGGCACGTACGTCAACACCGAGGGCCGGGCGCAACTGGGCCGGCGCGCGGTGTTTCCGCCCGGGGACGCGCGCGAGGATTGGAAGATCCTGCGCGCGCTCTCCGAGGTTCTCGGGCGCAAGCTGCCCTACGACACGATCGGTCAACTCCGGCAGCGCCTCGTTTCGCTCGCTCCGACTTACGCGGCCATCGATAGCGTGACCCCGGCGGCGTGGGGCCGCTTCGGCAGCGACGGACCCGTCGATCCCCAGCCTTTCGCCTATCCCATCCGCGATTTCTACCGCACGGACCCGATCAGCCGGGCCTCGCCCACCATGGCGGCTTGTGCTGAGGCCGCGGTCGCGCGGGCGGATGGCGCCGCCAAGACCGGCACCCATGGCTAGTCTCTGGAGCCTCATCGGCGCCGTCATCACCCATCCGCTCACGCTGATGGTGATCGAGATACTCGTGATCACCGTCGTGCTGCTGCTGAGCGTGGCTTATTTCACGTACTGGGAGCGCAAGGTGCTCGCCTGGGTGCAGCTGCGCAAAGGTCCCAACGTGGTGGGGCCTTTCGGGCTGCTGCAGCCGATCGCCGATGGGCTGAAGCTCTTCATGAAGGAGACGGTGATCCCGAGCGGCGCCAACCGGGTCGTGTTCGTGGCGGCGCCGATCCTCACCTTCGTGCTGAGCTTGGTTGCCTGGGCGGTGATCCCCTTCGATTTCGGCGTCGTGCTCGCGGACATCAATGTGGGTATCCTCTACCTGTTCGCGATCAGCTCGCTCGGCGTCTACGGCATCGTGATGGCGGGCTGGGCCTCCAACTCGAGATACGCCTTTCTGGGTGCGCTGCGCTCGGCGGCTCAGATGGTTTCCTACGAGGTCTCCATCGGCTTCGTGCTGGTGAGCGTGCTGCTCTGCGCGGGCTCGCTCAACCTCACGAAGATCGTTGAAGCGCAGCAACACATTTGGTTCGTGATCCCGCTGTTCCCCATGGCCATCATTTTCTTCGTCTCGGGGCTCGCCGAGACCAACCGCTCGCCCTTCGATCTCGTGGAGGGTGAATCGGAGCTCGTGGCCGGATACTTCGTTGAATACTCGTCCATGGCCTTCGCGCTGTTCTTCCTTGGCGAATACGCGAACATGATCCTGGTCAGCACGATGACCAGCCTGCTGTTCCTCGGCGGGTGGCTCGCGCCCTTCAATATCCAGCCGTTCACGGGGTGGCTCGCGCATGCTTGGGCCATGTCCTGGTTCGCGCTCAAGATCGCGGCCATGTGCTTCTGCTTTCTCTGGGTACGCGGAACCTTCCCGCGGTACCGCTATGATCAGCTGATGCGGCTGGGTTGGAAGGTGTTCTTGCCGTTCTCGCTGTTCTGGCTGGTGGCGACGGCGGGTGTGCTGGTCGCGACGGGATGGTTGCCGAAATGAGCGCACGGACCTTTACTTGGGTTTTCAGGAGCTGAGTCATGGCGACACTGGATCGCGCCGTCCGCGGGCTGCTGCTGACCGAGCTGGTGCGGGGGCTTTGGCTCACCTTCACGTATATGTTCAAGCGGCCGGTCACCTTGAATTATCCCTTCGAGAAGGGCCCGCTCTCGCCGCGGTTCCGGGGCGAGCACGCGCTGCGCCGGTATCCCAACGGCGAGGAGCGCTGCATCGCCTGCAAGCTCTGCGAGGCCGTGTGTCCCGCCCTCGCCATTACCATCGAGGCGGAGCCGCGCGACGACGGCAGCCGGCGTACCACTCGCTACGACATCGACATGACCAAGTGTATCTACTGCGGGTTCTGCCAGGAGGCGGGCCCGGTCGATGCCATCGTCGAGGGCCCGAATTTCGAGTTTGCGACCGAGACGCGCGAGGAGCTCTTCTACGACAAGGAGAAACTGCTTGCGAACGGCGACCGCTGGGAGGCGGAGATCGCCAAGAACCTCGCCCTGGACGCGCCCTACCGCTAAGCGCGACAGGGGGACCGGATGATCATCCAAGCGCTGGCATTCTGGCTTTTCGCGATCGTGTTGGTCGCGGCCGGCGCTATGGTGGTGACCGCGCGCAATCCCGTGCACTCGGTGCTGTTCCTGATCCTCGCCTTCTTCAATGCCGCGGGACTGTTCGTGCTGCTGGGCGCTGAGTTCCTGGCGATGATCTTGGTCGTAGTCTACGTCGGCGCGGTGGCGGTGCTGTTCCTGTTCGTGGTCATGATGCTCGATATCAATTTCGTGGAGCTGCGCGAGGGGTTTCTGCGCTATCTGCCGATCGGCACCTTGGTCGGCTTGGTTCTGCTGGCCGAGCTGGTCCTGGTGTTCGGCGCCTGGATCACCGCGCCCGACGTCGCGACAGCGATCACGGCGCCGACGCCCGCAGCGGCGCGCGTTCCCAACACCGTGGCGCTGGGCGCGCTCCTTTATACCCGCTACGTCTACGTGTTCCAGGCGTCGGGCATGATCCTGCTCATCGCCATGATCGGCGCCATCGTGCTGACGCTGCGCAGACGGCCCGATGTCCGGCGGCAGCAGGCCGGGGTACAACATGCCCGGTCGCGCCGTGAAACGATCGAGCTCGTCAAGGTTCCGCCGGGGCAGGGGGTCTAGCGCCGTGCTGGAAATCGGGCTCTCGCACTATCTCACGCTCGCCTCGATCCTGTTCACGCTCGGGATCTTCGGGATCTTCCTCAATCGGAAGAACGTGATCGTGATCCTGATGTCGATCGAGCTGATGCTGCTGGCCGTGAACATCAATTTCGTGGCGTTCTCGGCGTTCCTGAACGACCTGGTCGGGCAGGTGTTCGCGATGTTCGTGCTGACCGTGGCGGCCGCCGAGGCGGCGATCGGTCTTGCGATCCTGGTGGTCTACTTCCGTAACCGCGGAACCATCGAGGTCGAAGACATCAACCTGATGAAGGGGTAATGGTGTCCCTCGCCGCCGTCTTCCTGCCGCTTCTGGGCGCGATTGTCGCGGGCTTCTTCGGCCGCTGGATCGGCGACCGCGGCGCGCAGCTGGTGACGTGCCTCGCGATGCTGGCCTCGGCTGCCGCCGGCGTGGTGCTGTTCGTGCAGGTGGCGCTCAACGGCAGCGAGTTCGTGACGCCGCTCTTCAGCTTCATCGATGCCGGCAAGCTGCAAGTCGATTGGGCTCTCAAGTTCGATACGCTGAGCGCGGTCATGGTTGCGATGGTGACCGTGGTCTCCGCGATGATCCACATCTACTCCGTGGGCTACATGGCGGAGGATCCGTCGATCCCCCGCTTCATGAGCTATCTGAGCCTGTTCACCTTCTTCATGCTGGCGCTGGTGACGTCGGAGAACTTCGTGCAGCTGTTCTTCGGTTGGGAGGGCGTGGGCCTCGTTTCCTACCTGCTGATCGGGTTCTGGTACGACCGCCCGAGCGCCAATGCGGCGGCGATCAAGGCCTTCGTGGTGAACCGCGTCGGCGATTTCGGCTTCGCCCTCGGGATCTTCGCGGTGTTCTCGATCTTCGGCACGCTGCATTTCGACGAGGTGTTCCGCGACGCGCCCAATCAGGCCGGCGGCACCATGAATTTCCTGGGCTGGCAGGTGCCGGCGCTGACCGTCACCTGCATCCTGCTGTTCGTGGGCGCGATGGGGAAATCGGCGCAAATCGGCCTGCATACCTGGTTGCCCGACGCCATGGAGGGCCCGACGCCCGTCTCGGCGCTCATCCATGCCGCGACCATGGTGACGGCGGGCGTGTTCATGGTAGCGCGGCTCTCGCCGATCTTCGAATACGCGCCGACCGCGCTCGCGGTGGTGGTGGTGATCGGCGGCACCACCGCGCTTTTCGCGGCGACCGTGGGCGTCACGCAAACCGATATCAAGCGGGTCATCGCCTATTCGACCTGCAGCCAGCTTGGGTACATGTTCTTCGCTGCGGGCGTCTCGGCTTATTCCGCGGCGATCTTCCATCTGGCGACCCACGCCTTCTTCAAGGCGCTGCTCTTCCTGGGCGCGGGATCGGTGATCCATGCGATGTCCGGCGAGCAGGACATGCGCAAGATGGGCGGGCTCTGGCGCCTCATCTGGATCACTTACATCCTCATGTGGATCGGCAGCCTGGCGCTCGCGGGCATTTGGCCCTTCGCCGGCTACTATTCCAAGGACACGATCCTCGAGGCCGCCTGGGCCTCGGGCACCGGCGTCGGCCTCTACGGCTTCGTGCTCGGTACCTTCGCGGCCTTCCTCACCGCGTTCTACTCGTGGCGGCTGCTGTTCCTGACCTTCCACGGCGAGCCGCGAGCCGACCACGACACGATGCACCACGTGCACGAATCGCCGATGGTGATGATTCTGCCTCTGGTCGTGCTGGCGGCGGGCGCGGTCGCGGCGGGGTTCCTCGGCTTCGACCTTTTCGTGGGCGAAGGCCGTGAGCAGTTCTGGCGAGAGTCGATCCTGGTGCTCCCCGAGCATGGCAGTCTCGAGGGCGCGCATCACGTGCCCGCCTGGGTCTCCTACCTGCCGCTCCTGGTGGCGCTCGCAGGCATTGCGGTGGCCTATCTCGCCTATATCTACCGGCCCGGTATTCCCGCGGCCGCGGCCCAGCGGTTCCGCCCGCTTTACTTGTTCCTGCTGAACAAGTGGTACTTCGACGAGCTCTACGATTTCATTTTCGTGCGCGGCGCGATGCTCGTGGGCTTCGGGCTCTGGAAAGGCGGAGACGGCGCGATCATCGACGGGCTCGGACCCGACGGCCTGGCAGCGACAACCCAGCGCGCCTCGGTCGGCACCAGCCGGTTGCAGACCGGCTACGTCTATCATTACGCCTTCGCCATGCTGATCGGCGTGGTGTTGCTGGTCTCGTGGTATCTCGCCTTCCAGGTCTTCCGGGTGCGGTGAGGACGCGATGCGCGATCTACCCCTCCTGAGCCTCACCACCTTCCTGCCGATCATCGGCGTGCTCTTCATCTTTCGCCTGCGGGGCGCCGCCGAGGATGTCGCGAACAACGCGCGCTGGATTGCGCTCTGGACGTCCCTCGCGACGTTCCTGCTCTCGGTTTATCTCTGGTGGCAGTTCGACCCCGCCACGGCCGATTTCCAGTTCGTCGAGCGCGCACGCTGGCTGCCGCAGTACAACATCACCTACCACATGGGCCTGGACGGCATCTCGCTGTTCTTCGTCCTGCTCTCGACCTTCCTGACGCCCATTTGCGTGATCGCGAGCTGGGCGCCGATCACCACGCGGGTCAAGGAATACATGATCGCCTTCCTCGTCCTGGAGACGATGATGGTGGGCATGTTCTGCGCGCTCGATTTCGTGGTGTTCTACATGTTCTTCGAGGGCGTGCTGATCCCGATGTACTTGATCATCGGCGTCTGGGGCGGGCCGCGCCGGGTCTACGCCGCCTTCAAGTTTTTTCTCTA
>DASZHJ010000112.1:0-6576 GCA_035938015.1 Allostellaceae bacterium | reverse complement strand
CCGCCTCCTGAGTGTCGCAGGTGTGCGCGAAACGCGCGCCCTCGACCCCGAACACCTTGTGCTCGAAGCAGAAATGCGTGCTGCGCGGCGCGCCGGGTCGGGTGGCCGCGGAAGGCGCTGTCGCAATCTCGCTCATCCCGCAACCATAGGACGTGGAGGGTAAATACTCGGTGAAATGTGGTCGGCGAGCCGATTCGACCAGGAGGATGCTGACGTGGATGACCCTGCTCGGGTCAGCGCCCTAAAAATCGCCGAACAGAAACGCCAGGAGGACGAAGCGGCGTCCCGAGCGGACCTCCAGCGCCTCATGCAAGATCGAAGAGGAGAACACGATGGCAGCGCCCGTCGCAGGCCGGTACTGCTGGTCCCCGTACTCCGCAAAACGCAACGTGCCGCCCTCGAACTCCTCGCTGTTGAGGTTGATCGACATGGCGAAGCGCCGATGCGCCGAGATCACCTCGGAATCATCGCGGTGGCCGTGCGCCTCGCCGCCCCGCGAGCCCGTGTAGCACCCGATGCGCATGCGCTCCCGGCGCGTGACCGGATACTGAAACGCCTTGCGGATCTCGGGAAACAGCCGGGATGCCAGCCGGCCATCGATGAATCCCGCAGTATCCTTGTCGACGATCCAATGATCGATCCGGTCGCCGCGCCCGTATTCGGGGATCCGCATCTTATAATCCGTGGTCATTTGGTCTTCGCCATGACCCGGCTCGACGAACGACTTGCCGCGGGTCTCGTAGACCTGGATGAGCCGCCGGCAATCCTCGGCGCTCAGTACGTCCGGCATCACGAGAATTGGCGGATGCGGAACGGGGGCGGTCCTGCGCTCGGCGACGAGCCTGCGAACGGCCGAGAGCGCCAGCTCGGCCTGCCCCACCGGCTCGCCCTTGAGGACTGCATAGACGTGATTGTTCTGCCGCAGCACGACCGTGGTCGGCTGATCGCGGGTGCCTGCACCGTAGGCGGCGAACACCTTGCCGTCGCGGTCGAGCAACACCGGAACGGGCGGTTTCGCTTCGCTGGCGGCCCGTGCGTTGGCGAGCGTCACCGCGAAGACCCACGCGCCCTCGCCTTCGAGGGCCGGCAACATGGCAGCGAGCGAAGCCGCCGCCGCCTTGACAGCATCGGACTCGAAGCGCGGCCAGAACGCAATCACCAGCGGACTGCCGGCGACGTCGTCGCCCCGCAAATCGATGGTCTTCCCGTCCGGAGTGGTCAGCACGCAAGGCGGCGCGACGTCGCCCATGCCGAGCGGAGCCCGGAAGGCCGGTCCAGCGCGCGAGAGGGTCGGAGCCGCCATGCTTGCTTTGCTAACAGATCGTCTTGGGGCGGGCAAATCGATCGAGCCTGCGGCGCCGGCAACCCTTGCAAAGCCACGGCGGCTATGATTGAAGCTCAACTCACGCGGATTTCCGGGGGATTCAGTGGACCGGCTCGACGAGCTCGAGGCTCAATCGATCTTCATTCTGCGCGAGGCGGTCAACCGGCTCCGGCCGCTGGCCATGCTTTGGTCGATCGGCAAGGATTCGAACACGCTGCTCTGGCTCGCGCGCAAAGCGTTCTTCGGATGCGTTCCCTTCCCCGTCGTCCTGCTCGACACCGGCAACGAATTCCCCGAGGTCTATCAGTTCCGCGACCGGATCATTCGCGAGTGGGGCCTCACCTATATCGACGCGCCCTGCCCGGGCGCGGAGGAGACCGATCCGTCGCTCCCGCCCAAGGCCCGCGCAGCGGCACGCAAGACCCTCGGCCTCAAGCGCATCCTGGCGGAGCACGGGTTTCAAGGCGTCATCCTCGGCATCCGCCGTGACGAGCAGGCGATCCGAGGCAAGGAGCGCACCTTCAGCCCGCGCGATGCCACGGGTGCCTGGGACTTCCGGCACCAGCCGCCGGAGTTCTGGGATCGGTTCAACGCGGAGCCGCCGCCCGGCGGACATGTGCGCGTCCACCCGCTGCTCGCCTGGACCGAGATCGACGTCTGGCGCTATGTCGAGCGCGAGAGCATGCCCGTGGTGCCGCTCTATTTCGCCCGCGACGGGCGACGCTTCCGCTCGCTCGGAGAGAAGGACATCACTTTCCCCGTGCCATCGACGGCCGCCACCATCGCCGAGATCATCCTCGAGCTCGAGGCGAGCCGCGAGCCCGAGCGCGCGGGCCGCGCCATGGACCACGAGAGCGAGGACGCCTTTGAACGCTTGCGCGCGCAAGGATACATGTGAGCAGTCGGCACGCATGACCGCGGCACCGCTGCAACTGGTCGTGGTCGGCCACGTCGATCACGGCAAGTCTACGCTGATCGGCCGCCTGCTCCACGAGCTCGGCGTGCTGCCCACGGGCAAGGCCGACGAGCTGCGCGCGGTGAGCGAGCGCCGCGGCGTCGCCATCGAGTGGTCCTTCGCGCTCGACGCCTTTCAGGCCGAGCGCGACCAAGGCGTCACCATCGATACCACCCGCGTCTGGCTGCGCCTGCCCGAGCGCGACATCGTGGTGATCGACGCGCCGGGCCACCACGAGTTCCTGGCGAACATGGTGAGCGGCGCCGCGGGCGCGGAGGCGGCAGTGCTGGTCGTCGACGCCAGCGAGGGCATGCAGGAGCAGACGCGGCGGCACGCCTATCTGCTCCGGCTTCTGGGCCTCGAGCAGATCGCGGTGGTCGTCAATAAGCTCGACCTCGTCGAGTTTTCTGAGACGCGTTTCCGAGAACTCGAAGGCGCCGCGCGGCATTTCCTGACCGAGCTGGGCTTGACACCCCGACTGGTGCTCCCGATCTCGGCGCGCCACGGCGATAACCTGACGGTAGCCAGCGCAAAGATGCCCTGGTATCGAGGTCCCACGCTGATCGAGGCGTTGCAGGCGTTCGAGGCGCGAGCCTCGCGCGAGGCGCAGCCGCTCAGGCTGCCGATCCAGGATGTCTACCGGCAAGACGATCGGCGCATCCTGGCGGGGCGCATCGAGTCCGGACGGCTCGCGGTGGGCGATACCCTGTTGTTCTCGCCCTCGAACAAGCTGGCGCGCATCAAGAGCATCGAGGCCTGGAATGCGCCCCAGCCCGCCCACGCGGTGGCGGGCCAGTCGGTCGGGATCACGCTCGATCGGCCGCTCTTCGTCGAGCGGGGCGAGATCGCGAGCCATCAGGAGGACGCGCCGCGGCTCACCAACGTGCTTCACGCGACCTTGTTCTGGCTTTCCAGCACGCCCCTCACCGCGGGCCAACAGCTCCGCCTGGACCTCGCGACAGCCGAGGCGCCGGTGACGGTGGAGACGGTGGAGCGCGTCATCGATACCGACAGCCTGGCCCCCGGACCCGCCGACCTCGTCCAGCGAGATCAAGTGGCCGAAGTCGTGTTGCGCAGCCGCGCGCTCCTCGCGCTCGACGAGCACACGCACCTGCCCTGCACCGGCCGTTTCGTGCTGCGCGCGAACGGCGAGACGGTCGCGGGCGGGCTGGCTTCCCTGCGCGATCATCCGGACCAGCGTCATGCCGTGGGCCACAAACCCGAGAACCTGACGCCGGTCGATCACAAGGTGACGCGCGCCAGTCGCGCCGAGAGGTTCGGTCATCGCGGCGGCGTACTCTGGTTCACGGGGCTTTCCGGCGCGGGAAAATCGACGCTCGCCATGGCGGTCGAGCAGCACCTGTTCCGCAGAGGCTATGCCGTTTACGTGCTGGACGGCGACAACGTGCGCAGCGGCCTCAATGCGAATCTCGGCTTCGCGCCGGAGGATCGCGTGGAAAATATCCGGCGAGTCGGCGAGGTGGCAGCGCTGTTCGCGGATGCCGGCATCCTCTGCATCACCGCCTTCATCTCGCCCTACCGGACCGATCGGGCGCGCGCGCGCCAAGCCGGCGGCGAGGCATTTCACGAGATCTACATCCAAGCGGATCTCGAAACCTGCGAGCGACGCGATCCCAAAGGGCTCTATCGCCGGGCACGCGCCGGCGAGATCACAGACTTCACCGGCGTCTCCGCTCCCTACGAGCCGCCGGAGCGCGCGGAGCTCGTCATTGATACCGCGCGCGAGCCGATCGAAGCCTGTGTCGAGCAGATCCTTCGCTACATCGCAACATCGTTCGCCATCTCCTCTCGATCCTAGATCTCGTCGCGGCGCGCGTGTCCTGTGTCAGCTTTTCGCACTGCAGCGCGTGCGGTGCGATAGACGATTACCGGAATTTTTGAGAATTCAGTTGGAAATGCGCGATTCGACGACCCAAATGAGGCTAGAGTCTGATCGACGCCACTCAGTCTTTATTGCGATTCCAAGAAAACAAGAGAGTGCCAAAGGAGACGACGGTAATGGATGCGGCCACCCGAGAGCGAACCTCGACGGAGGACTTCGAGTGCCGCCGACGCATACAGAAGCTGCGTTGGCTCGGCTTGCATCACGAGGCGGATCGGCTTGCTGCCGAGCTGCCCGCGGATGCTCTCAAGGTGACGGCACCTCTGCCGGTGGACTATCCGGAAACGGACTAGGCGTTTCCCGCGAGGCCCTTGGGTCGGCGCCCCATGAGCCCGGGATTTCGCCGGGATGAGCGGGGCCGCGGAGCCAGAGATTGTGGCGTTTCTCTCGCAGCCCGCGAGCTACGGCGAGCCTAGCGCGACCGTCGACCGTCTGGACACTCACGCCTCGCTGATTTTTCTCGTGGGCGCGCGTGCCTTCAAGATGAAGCGCGCCGTCAGCTTCTCCTACCTCGACTATTCCACCCTGGCCCTGCGCAAGCGCTATTGCGAGGCCGAGCTCGAGCTCGGCCGGCGCCTGGCGCCGACGCTCTATCGCAGGCTGCACGCGGTGACGCGCGAGCGGGACGGCGGCCTCGCGCTCGACGGCGCGGGCGAGCCCGTCGAGTGGCTCTTGGAAATGCGGCGCTTCGATCAGTCGGCCTTGTTCGATCGGCTCGCAGAATCGAACCGTCTCACGCCAAACTTGATGCGCGAGCTCGCCGATGAGATCGCAGCGTTCCACGGCTCTGCCGAGGTGGCGCTCGACCGTGGCGGCAGCGCCGCGATCCATGCGCTGATCCAGGACATAGAGGCCAATCTGAGTCTCGCCGGTAAGTTGTTGGACGCCGGGACGGTGCGCGCCCTCGGAGACGCGCAAGCGAGTGCTTTCAAGAGGCTCGTCCCGCTTCTCGACCGCCGTCGCGCCGGCGGCAAGGTACGCCGCTGTCACGGCGACTTGCACCTGCGCAACATTTGCCTGGTCGACGGCAAGCCGACGCTGTTCGACCCCATCGAGTTCAGCGACGACCTCGCCACCATCGACGTGCTCTACGATCTCGCATTCCTGCTGATGGACTTGCATTACCGGGGGCACGACGAGCTCGGCAACCGCGTACTGAACCGCTACCTCGACCGCACCGAGGACCAGGGCGGGCTGGCGGCGCTGCCGCTTTTTCTGTCGCTCCGGGCGGGGATCCGCGCCCACGTCACGGCGGCCGCCGCCAGCGGTCCATCCCAGGCCGAGGCCACGGCCAATCTCGCGAAGGAAGCGCGGGCCTACCTCGCGCTTGCGACCGAGCTGCTGCGCCCGCAGGCGCCGAGGCTGGTCGCGATCGGTGGATTGAGCGGCTCCGGCAAGACCAGTCTTGCCCACGCACTGGCGCCGGCACTGGGTCCGGTGCCGGGCGCGCGTGTCTTGCGCAGCGACGTGCTGCGCAAGCAATATTTCGGCGTTTCGCCGGAGACGCGCCTGCCGGCGTTGGCTTATGAGCGTGCGGCAACCGAGCAGGTTTACCGCTCGCTCTGCGAGCAGGCCGCCGAGACTCTTGCCGGCGGCTACGCCGTGCTGGCTGACGCCGTCTTCCTGCGACCCGACGAGCGGCACGCGATCGGCGAGGTCGCGCGCGCCAAGGGCGTCCGCTTCACCGGCCTCTGGCTCGAGGCGGCGCCGGACCGTCTCGCACGGCGGATCCAAAGCCGCGAGCACGATGCCTCGGACGCCACTGTCGCCGTGATGCGCCGCCAGGCCGCCCTCGATCCCGGCCCTATCACGTGGCACCCGATCGATGCCGGCGGCGAGATCGAGCGCACAACCGAGCAAGCGCGCTCGATCCTGGTCGCGGACGCTACTTGAACACCGAGAAATAGACCGAGAGCACGAGTTCAATCACGATCAACCCGACGATGTACCACTCGACCCGGAGGTTGCGGCTTTGCGTGACCAGGTCGAGCAAGGTCTCGACGGTGCGAGAGATAACCTCGAGCTTGCGGTCGAGCGCACGATCGCGCTCGCGCAGCTCGTACTCATCGGCGAGCCGCACGTAGAGTCGCTCGAGCGCGGGATGATCCCACAACACCTCGGGCTTCTCCCCGGTCTCCACGCGGCCGACCATCTTGTGCTGCACGCTGAGCACGTTGCCGATGTGCCGGAGCAGGAACCGGCCCTGCGCGCCCGGCCGGCCGCGCCGCCGCAGCGAGGCCGCGAGCGGCTCGATGCGGTCGAAGACGGAGGCGATGCGCGTCTCGTAATGCGCGAGCACCAGGCTCTTGGCGAGGGAATCCGCGACCAGTTGCGCGCGCTCGACGGAGTGATCTCTCAGCGTGAGCGTTCCATCGACCCCTATCTGCTCTTCCG
>DASZHJ010000111.1:0-2470 GCA_035938015.1 Allostellaceae bacterium | reverse complement strand
GCCCGCGTGCTCGACGCGTGGTCCGAGATGGCGGCGCTCTTCGTCAAGGTGATGCCGCGCGACTACAAGCGCGTGCGCGCGGCGCAGGCGCAGGCGGCGGCCCAGGGCAGGCCCGTGGAATTCTCCGAGCTGGTCGGCGTAGCGGTCGCGCATGGGTAAACCGACCGGGTTCATCGAAATCGCCCGCAAGAAGGCGCCGATGCGCCCGGTCACGGAGCGCATCCGCGACTGGCGCGAGGTCTATTCTTCGTATCCCGAGCCCGCGCTGCGCGACCAGGCGGCGCGCTGCATGGACTGTGGGATTCCGTTCTGCCATCAAGGCTGCCCGCTCGGTAACCTGATTCCAGATTGGAACGATTTCGTGTATCGAGATCGGTGGCCGGCCGCCCTCGAGCGCCTGCACGCGACGAACAACTTTCCGGAGTTCACGGGCCGGCTGTGTCCCGCGCCGTGCGAAGGCTCGTGCGTGCTGGGGATTAACAGCGATCCGGTGACGATCAAGTCGATTGAGCTCTCGATCATCGAGCGCGCGTTCGACGAAGGCGGGGTCACGGCGCGATCGCCGGCCCGCCGCACCGGCAAACATGTCGCCGTTGTCGGCTCGGGGCCCTCGGGCCTCGCCGCCGCGGATCAACTGAACCGCGCCGGCCACTGGGTCACCGTCCTCGAACGCGCCGATCGCATCGGCGGCCTGCTGCGCTACGGCATTCCCGAATTCAAGCTCGAGAAGCGCTTCATCGATCGGCGGCTCGCGCTGATGCGTGAGGAAGGGGTGACGTTCCGGACCGGAACGCACATTGGTGTCCAGGTGCCGATCGACGAGCTCCGCCGCGACTTCGAAGCGATCGTGCTGGCGGGCGGGTCCACCATCCCGCGCGATCTGGCGGTACCGGGCCGGGAGCTCGAGGGCATCCACGTCGCCATGGAGTACTTGGTCGATCAGAACCGCCGCTGCGAGGGGAGCGGCATCGTCGATGGCCCTCCGATCACCGCCAGGGACAAGCACGTGATCATCATCGGCGGCGGCGACACGGGCGCCGACTGCCTGGGCACGGCGCATCGCCAGGGTGCCAAATCGATCCACCAGCTGGAGCTCTTGCCGCGTCCCCCTGACGGCCGCGCGCCGAATAATCCCTGGCCGACCTGGCCGAACATCTTCCGAGTGTCGTCCGCCCATGAAGAAGGTGGCGACCGGCTGTACTCGATTTCGACCGAGCGATTTTCAGGCGACGCGCACGGCCATGTGACGACGCTCCATGCCGTCGAAGTGAGGATGCTCAACAGGCAGGGCCGCATGGCGTTCGAGCCTGTTCCCGGAAGTGAGTTCGAGCTGAAAGCCGACCTCGTGCTGCTGGCGATGGGCTTTCTCGGCCCCGAACGCCACGGCATGCTGGAGCAGCTCGGCGTCCGGATGACGGAGCGGGATACAGTCTGGCGAGACGAGACGTGGATGACGAGCGTGAAGGGCGTGTTCACGGCGGGCGACATGCAACGCGGCCAGTCGCTCATCGTGTGGGCCATTGCCGATGGCCGGAGCTGCGCGCGCGGGGTCGACGCGTACTTGATGGGGAGCTCCGAGCTGACCGCACCCGTCCGTTGATTCTGACCAGGCAGCCGTCAAAAGGGACTGGGCCACGGATGGATCACTCGATCTCGCGCAGAGCCTTCATGGGGGTCGCGGCCACAGCTGCCGCGGCCGCGATGCCGTGGCCTTCAGAGGCGCAGGCGCCGCCGATTCCCATCATCGACAGCCACATTCACCTCTTCGATCCCGCGCGTCCTCAGGGAGCGCCGTACAGCGGCCCCCCCGCGCCTGGCGCGTCTCCAATCGCCGCGTACCCGGAGCGCTATCGCAGGCTCGCGGTCCCGCTCGGTGTCGTCGGCGCAATCAAGGTCGAGGCGAGCCCTTGGATCGAGGACAACTTGTGGGTGCTCGAGGTCGCGCAGCGAGACCCCATCATGGTCGGCGTCGTCGGCAATCTGGAGCCGGACAAACCCGAGTTTCCCGAGTACCTCGAGCGATACCACAAGAACCCGCTCTTCCGCGGGATCCGCTACGGGAACCTCTGGGGACGAGACATCACGAAACAGTCCACGAACCCGGACTTCATCAGCGGCCTCAAACTTCTCGCGCAGGCGGACCTCGTGATGGACACGGCGAACCCGCGCGTCCCGCTGCTCGAAGCCGTGCTCCGCATCAGCGACGCCGTACCGCGGCTTCGCATCGTGATCGATCATCTGCCGGCGCTCGATCCCGCGGAAGCGGATCAGGCCGCCTACGACGCGGCGTTGCAGGAGGTCGGTAAGCGGCCGCAGATTTTCGTGAAGCTCTCCGAGATCATCCACCGGGTGAACGGTCAGACTTCAACCGAGCTCAGCACGTATCGCGCGCGGCTGGACACGCTCATGGGTGTGTTCGGCGAAGACCGCGTCCTCTTCGGCAGCGACTGGCCTAACAGCGACGGCGTGG
>DASZHJ010000110.1:0-13300 GCA_035938015.1 Allostellaceae bacterium | reverse complement strand
GATGTCGAGCCCGAACATCTCGAAGAACACGGGGTCGGCGCATTGCTGCCGGTTTGAGATCACCACCGCGGTGACGCCGCCGAGCCTGAGCGCCGCCGATTTCCCGAGCGAAATCCTCCGCCCGGCGGCGATGCCGCGCCGTCCGACGCAGTTCCCGTCGGAGAGTGCCAGCACCTCCGCCTCGTGCGCGAGCGGTTTCGAGAATCCGTTGGTCTCCGTGCGGTTCATGCGGGCCAGGAACCGCGCGCCAGGGCCGAGTTCGTGCGCCTCCGCAGCGAGCGCCGCGTCGTTGAAGATCCCCAGCAGCACGCCCTCGGCACCGGATTTGAGCAGGGCCTCCAGCAGATAGGTGGTGTTGCCTCGCCCGCCGCCGCCGGGATTGTCGGCGACGTCGGCAAGGCAGAGCGCTGGTTTCGCCGCATCGTTGCTCGCGAGAACCGCGAGCGCGACGGCATCCTCCAGCGATGTCAGCCTGGCGCGGAACCGGTCGCGGTTTGCCCAGCCGAGCTCGGCGATCTCGCGGGCGAGCGCGCGGGCAGCGGCCGCTTCCTTGCGCGCGGTCACGATCACCGCGATGCCGTTCTTCGCGGTGTCCGCAAAGGCGAAGCCGCCCATCACCGAGACATTCAGGATCTCCGGCGTGCGTCGGCGCTGGCCCAGCGCGATCATCTCGGCATAGGGCCCGGCCGCCGTCAGCAAGGACACGGTCGGTGGTACGATCGGCAGGCGGATGAAGGCGTGTTGGGGCTTCAGGCCTCGCAACAGCTCGCGCATCGCGAGCGCTGCCTCCTCGCCGCGCTCCCGCATGTCGAGATGCGGGTTGGTGCGATAGCCGATAAAGACATCGATGCTGTCGACCATGCGCGCCGACACGTTGGCATGAAGGTCGAAGGTTGCGACGATCGGCACCTGCGGCCCGACGATCTCGCGCGCCAGTGCCAGGAGCGCGCCGTCGGGATCGTCGTCCTCGGTGGTGAGCCCGGCCCCATGAGAGCAGACATAGACGCCGTCCAACGGCCGTGCCGCTTCGAGTCCGTGCCGCCAGTCCGCCATCAGTCGCTGGAAGAAATCGTGCACCACGGGCCCGTTTGGCTGTGCTTGCGCGAGGCGCAGAGGCACCGGCGTCCAAGGACCCGTGCGGTCCATCCCAGCGACGAAGGCCGGCATTTCCGCGGAGACGCGGGGATGCGCGGCCCGCGTCTCCGCGAGGAGCTCGGGCCCGGTCGCGTAAGCGCGCGCGGAGAAGTCGGCCTCGGTCGCCGGCGGCGCGAACTTGTTGCACTCGATCGAGAAGCCGAGGAGCGCGATGCGGGGGTTTTGCGGCATGAGCTGCACCGTGGGAGAGGTCCGCTTGCTGGCCAAGAACGCTTCGGGCAAAGTCTAGTCGCTCGCGGGGACGCCGCAAACGCCCGCGAGCATTCAGCCGGAGATCCATGCATGTTTCCGCCATCGAAAC
The DNA here is from genome assembly GCA_035938015.1 of Allostellaceae bacterium. Classification (GTDB taxonomy): domain Bacteria; phylum Pseudomonadota; class Alphaproteobacteria; order ATCC43930; family CGMCC-115725; genus DASZHJ01. Next base: position 11,844 of record DASZHJ010000110.1, on the reverse strand, counting down.
GACCCGGCCGCCGGCACGCGCCGCGCGACGAGCGCCGCTTCCATCATCCCGATTTCGACAAGATGCAGGCGCGCGGCTGGAAGGCCGCGGAGGCGGAGGCGAAGATCGGTGACGGCCGCTGGCGGCAAGAGCTGGAGCGCGGCCTCAAGCACGGCTTGCCCGGCGCCGACAGCATCGGCGACCGTACGATTCCGACCTTCGCGCGGGGCGAGCTGCCGCACTTTGCGGGGATCAACACCTTCCTCAAGGCGCCTTATGTCGAGAACGTCCGCGAGGTCGGCAAATACGACGCCGCCATCATCGGCGTGCCCTTCGACGGCGGCACCACCTATCGGCCGGGAGCGCGGTTCGGACCGCAGGGCATGCGGCGGATCTCGGCGCTCTATACACCCTACAACTATGAGCTCGGGGTCGACCTGCGCGAGCAGATGAGCCTCTGCGACGCCGGCGACGTCTTCACCATACCCGCGAACCTCGAGAAGACCTTCGATCAGGTCACCCGCGCCGTCTCCCATGTGTTTTCCTCGGGCGCAATGCCGGTGATCCTCGGCGGCGACCATTCGATCGGGTTCCCGACCGTGCGCGGCATCGCGCAATGCACGTCCAAGCGGATCGGCATCGTGCACTTCGATCGCCACGCCGACATCCAGGAGAAGGATCTCGACGAGCGCATGCACACGACGCCCTGGTTCCACGCCACCAACATGCCGAACGTGCCGGCGGTCAATCTGGTGCAGATCGGCATCGGCGGCTGGCAAGTGCCGCGCGAGGCGGTGGCGCAGATCCGCGCGCGCAACACTAACGTGCTGACCATGCGCGACGTCGAGGAGCTCGGCATCGACAAGACCGCCGAGATCGCCCTCGATCTCGCCTGGAAGGATGCGGATGCCGTCTATATGAGCCTAGACGTCGACTGCGTCGATTGCGGCTTCGTGCCCGGCACCGGCTGGCCCGAGCCCGGCGGTTTCCTGCCTCGCGAGGTCTTGAGCCTGGTCGGCAAGGTGGCGGCCCACGGCCTTTGCGGGATCGAGGTGGTGGAGGTGTCGCCGCCCTACGACACCTCTGACATCACCTCGCTCCTGGGCGTGCGGGTCATCGTGGACGCGTTGGGCTCGCTGGTGGCGCACGGCAAGCTCGGCGCCCACCGAGGCATCATCGACAAGCCCGTCTCGTTCTGAGGAGCGGCCGATGGACCACGAGCACCTGCACGCGGCCGAGGCGGCCTTCATCGAGGGCTTCCGCGCCGCCTCCGACAAGCAGGCTTTCCTCACGCTCGCGCGCATCCCGCTCGAGCTCGCGGCGCCGGACGGGCCCGGCCTCAAGCTCGTGCAGGTTCTGCTCGAGGACACCGTGGAAGTCGGCCGGGCCTCCCGCGGCTTCGCCTCGCGCGAGCTGGTCTATCAGCCGCTCCCGGCGGGGCTCGTGACATCGCAGACGCGGCTGTGCTTCCGCTACATATCCGCCGAGGCCGTGCGCGAGCTCACCTTGGCGGAGGTGACCGCCTGGCCCGAGGCGGTGCCTGCCCACGAGCATCCTGACGATCTCGGATCTTCTCGGGAAATGACAGCGATTGGCCGGCGCGGCACCTAGTAGGCCGGGCCCGTGCGGCTAAAATGCGGCTTCTGCTGGCACCGCTAAACTCCGAGGCGGCAAACCCGGGAGATCTATTCGATGAAGTCCTTTGCCGCTGCGACGCGGTCGCGAAGCTGGGTACTGGTCCTGCTCGTGATTGGATTGTTGGCGGGCTTACCCGTTGCCGTGTGGCTTGACCTCCAGCATATCGCGGAGACCGCTCTCAGGACCCAGGCTGGAGACCTGAATTCGCTGATCTCCAGCGTGCGCGGTTACTATGCGACCAACGTGGTCGGCCGGGTCCTGGCCTCGCCGGGCTCGACGCAGGTGGTGCACAATTACATGGACGTGCCCGGCGCGATCCCGATCCCGGCGACGCTTTCGCTGGAACTCGGCAGCGTCATCAGCACCCAGCAATCGAACATCGCCTACCGCTTCATTTCGGATTTTCCGTTCAAGGGTCGGTCGCCGCATGTCATGGACGACTTCGAGCGGAACGCGCTCGCGTTACTGCGCCAGAATCCCAACCAGCGAATCACCGACGTCTCCGCGTCGCTGTTCAGCGATCGGGTCCGCCTCATCGCGCCGATCGTCATGGGAGCGGCCTGCGTGAGCTGCCACAATAGCCATCCCGAGAGCCCCAAGCAGGACTGGAAGGTTGGCGATGTCCGGGGCATTCAGGAGGTGACGATCAGCGAGCCCATCGCCGCCAACATCTTCTCGTTCAAGTATCTGCTGATCTATTTCGTGTTTACTGCCGCCGTCGGCTTCGGGTTCATCGTCTTGCAGCGTCGCCAAGCGGGCGTGATCGCAGGGATCAACAGGGAACTCGAAACGGCGAACGAGTTCCTGGCATCGATTTCGATGAAAATCTCCCGCTACCTCGCGCCCCAAATCTACAAGAGCATCTTCAGCGGCGAGCGGGACGTGACGATCCATACCGAGCGCAAGAAGCTGACGATCTTCTTTTCCGATATCAAGGATTTCACGGCGACCACGGAGCGCCTGCAGCCGGAGGAGATCACGTCGCTCCTCAACGAGTACTTCACGGAAATGTCCGTGATCGCCCTCAAGCACGGCGGCACGGTCGACAAATTCATCGGCGATGCCATCCTGATCTTCTTCGGTGATCCCGAGACCAAGGGGCCGCCGGAGGACGCGAAGGCTTGCCTGCGCATGGCGGTCGACATGCAACGACGCCTCTCCGAGCTGAGCGTGAAATGGCGCGCCGCCGGCATCGAGGAGCCGTTTCGCGTCCGGATGGGGATCAATACCGGATTCTGCAACGTCGGAAATTTCGGCAGCGCCGACCGCATGGACTATACCCTCATCGGCGCGGAAGCGAACCTTGCGGCCCGGCTGCAGTCGATCGCGGAGCCCGGCCACATCGTCGTCAGCTACGAGACCTACGCCCTCGTGCGGGAGATGGTGGCCGGGCGCAAGCTGCCTCCGATCTCCATGAAGGGCATCAGCCGCGAGGTCGTTCCCTACGCCATCGAGGGAATGCTCCATATGTCCGGCCGGCAGGTCCGGATCTTCAGCGAGCACCTGATCGGGCTCGACCTCGATCTCGATCCGAGCCTGATCGAGACGGCCGACGCCGAGCGTGCCCGCGCCGTTCTGCGGGACGCTCTAGCGGCGTTGGAGGCGCCCAAGCCTGTGGCTCCCTGAGCGCCAGCAGCGGCAATTTTCCAGGATTGGTCGGCACGCCACCTAGGTCGATCCGGACGCAGCGGGTGATCGGTTGCTAGGCGGCGTGCCGCGAAATGCAGCACCAGCACCACGGGAATCAGCGCTAGAGCCACATCACGGGCTTCCCCGTGCAAACTCCTTGCCAAGTTTCGGCGCGGCTCACGCGAGCTCGCTGAAGACCCAATCGCGGAAGGCTTTGATCTTGGGGCGGGTGGCGGTGCCTTCGGCACAGACCAGCCAGTAGGCCTTGCCGTTGCGCACCGTGAGCGGGAAGGGCTGGAACAGGCGGCCGGCGGCGATGTCCTCGGCGAAGAGGTAGGGCGAGCCGATGGCGACGCCCATGCCGTCGACCGCCGCTTGCGCCGCGATTTTGGTGGAATCGAACACCGCCCCGCGTGTCATTGGCAGATGGTTGATGCCCGCCGCCCTCAACCAGGTGCCCCACTCCCCGACCGAGGCGGGCTCGGGCGGCGAGGCGTCCATCAGGGGCACGTCGCGGAGATCCTTCGGCATACGCAGCCGGTCCTTGTAGGCGCGCCCGCACAGCGGCGTCAGCTCGTCCTCGAACATCTTCTCGACGGTGAGGCCGGGCCAGTTGCCATCACCGTAGCGCACGGCCACGTCCACGTCCTCGCGGGCGAAATCGACCATGCGGCCGGTGGTGTTGAGCCGCACCTCGATGTCGGGGTGCCGCGCCTGGAAGCGGGGCAAGCGCCCCACCAGCCAGGTGAGCGCGAAGGTCATGAGCGTGCTCACCGAGAGCGCGGCGGCACCCTGGGCCGAGGTCACCCGATTGAGCGCGCGCGCCATGCGCTCGAAGGCGTCGCGCAACTCCGGTAGCAGCGCCTGACCCTCGTCGGTGAGGCGGAGGCTTTTGGGCAGGCGCCGGAACAGCTTCACGCCCAGTCGCTGCTCGAGGGTCTTCACCTGGTGGCTGACCGCGGCCTGGGTCACGTGCAACTCGTCGGCGGCGCGCGTGAAGCTCAGGTGGCGGGCGGCTGCCTCGAAGGCCCGCAGTCCGTTAAGGGGGAGTGACCCTTGCATGTCACTATGGCCTAGTTTTTCTGGGCCACTCTATGAGAGAAGATCGTTTGTTTGCAAGGGTATTTGCGGCCATTTTCAAGGTCAAGAAAGTCGAGCTTAGACCAAAGGAGTTTTGACCATGGCACAAGCCCTTAGGAAATCCGTCCCCGGCCTCACCGCGGCCCACCTCGCGGCCTTCACGACCGTCTCCGCGGCTCCCGAGCTGCACGCCGCGAGGGCGCTCGAATTTGGCGCCGAGGTGCTTTACCCGCAGTGGTGGCGGAATCCCGCCATCGTCATGCGGGGCTGGGGGCCTCGGGCGATCGATCCGCAGCAGCCCCTGCGTGAGCGGATTGGCGCCGCCGCCATCTTTGTGCTCGATCAAGTCCGGGAGTGGCGCGAGCGGGTGCGGTCTCGCCAGGCGCTCCTGAAACTCGACGACCACATGCTGCGCGATCTCGGGATCGACCGCGCGACCGCTCAGTACATGGGCAACCTGCCGTTCTGGCGGGCGGACGAGTGATCGCGTCACATGTGCGAGTCCATGAGCCGCCCCGGCACCGGTGGCTCCGTCTTGAGCACGGTGCCGGTGCGCGACTCCGTGATGAAGAGCGTCTTTCGGGTTAGCCCACGGCCGCGCGAGGGTGCCAGCACGACCCGCACGAGGTATCTTGGAGACGTCGACCGCAAGGCTGGCTGCTGAGCCACACGTCGAGAGAAGGTGGAGGGCCGCACGTCCCCAGTGTCGCAATTCTCAGTCCAGCTTCTACTGAATACGAAGACCCTCGCGATCCGGGACGTTGTCTGCAGTGGCGAATGCCGACACAAGAGCGATGAAGAGTACACGCACGCCGCGCACCTGGTTTTCCCTTATCGCGGCGTCTACGTGCGCCACCTCGACCGCGACGATGCGGTGGCCGAAGCCAATCAAGTGCTGTTCTTCAACAGCGCAGAAGTCTATCACGTGAGCCACCCCGTGGAGGGCGGCGACGCCAGCCTCGACCTCGTGATCAGCGAGCCCGTGCTGCGCGAGTTGGCGCCGAAGGAGCAGGTGCGCGCGGGTGGAGCGCTGGCGTTTCGCCGGCAGCGGCTGCGCATCGATCCGCGCGCGCAGGCGCTGGTGGCGCTGCTGCGGCACGGCTTGAGCCGCAAAATCGCCGAAACACTGGAAGCAGAAACGCTGGCGATGACATTGGTACGGCGCGCTTTGGGCGAGCGGACCTCGCATGCGGCCGGCGGCAGTTTGGGCCGGCAGAAGCTGGTCGACCGCGCCAAGCTGGTGCTGTCCGCGGATCTCGGCCGGCGCTGGACCTTGTCCGAGGTCGCAGCGGAGGTCGGCGTCTCGCCGGTCTATCTGACGCAAGTGTTTCAGCAGGTCGAGGCGATGCCGCTCTATCGCTACCAACTGCGCTTGAGGCTGGCGCGCGCCCTGGACCTGCTCGGCCAATATGACGACCTCACCGCCCTGGGCTTGGATCTGGGCTTTTCCAGCCACAGCCATTTCAGCGCGGCCTTTCGGCAAGCCTATGGCCGCACGCCGGCGGAGTTCCAACGCTCGGTTCATCTGCGCTGACGGGTCCCGCTCGCGGGAGTCGGTCAATCCATTTCAGAAGCCGTCGCTGACGGCGCAATGAGGTCGCTAAAGATTCTGACAGCGGCTGCAACCCCGGAATGCTTTTTCTATCTCCACCCGCACATCGGGTCTTCAAGGAGATCGAATCATGACAGCGAAAACCTGCGCGGCTTGCGACTGCGAGCTCGATGCCAATCCCATCACGGTGAAGGTCGGCGGAAACACGGTCGAGGTGTGCTGCGAGGCCTGCGCGCAGTCGCTGAGGGAAGCCGATGCTTCGACGTCGGGCAAGAACCCGGGCAAGGAGGATTGAGCGATGGGTTCGGGTCAAACGACGGCGAAGCGCAGCGTCGTCACTCCTTCGGGGCGCATCAGCTACACCGAGGCGGGAACGGGCCCTGTCGCACTGTTCGTTCATGGCGTGCTGCTCAACGGGCACCTGTGGCGCCACCAGCTGGCAGAGTTGTCCGACATGCGTCGCTGTATTGCGGTCGATCTCCTGGCGCATGGGGACACCGAGATCGAGGTGCATCAGGACGTGTCGGTGACCGCAAATGCAACGATGTTGGGTGAATTTCTGGACGCGCTCGAGACCGATGGGGTCGACCTGGTCGGCAATGACAGCGGCGGCGGCATCGCGCAGATCTTCGCGGCGCTCAACCCCGCGCGCGTGCGCAGCCTCACCCTCACCGACTGCGACGCGCACGACAACTGGCCACCGGAAGCGTTCAAGCCTTTCCTGAAGATGGCGGCCGCCGGCGGCCTCCGCGGCGCGCTCGATGCCATGCTCGCGGACAAGAACTTCTACCGGTCGGCTCAGGCGTTGGGTCCAGCCTATGAACATCCCGAACGGCTGGCGGACCAAACCATTGAGGCCTATCTGCGCCCGTTGGTGAGGACCGATCGGCGCACGGATGATTTCCGACGTTTTCTGGCCGCCTTCGATTGCAAGCACACGCTGGCGGTCGAGGCGCAGCTGCGGAAGCTGAAAGCGCCGACGCTGATCGTCTGGGGTACGGATGACGTCTATTTCGACGTGCAATGGTCGCGCTGGCTGGCCGAGACGATTCCAGGCACGCGAAGGCGCGTCGAGCTGAAAGGCGCGCGCATATTCTTTCCCGAAGAACGCGCGGCGGAATTCAATCAGGAACTGCGCGCGCACTGGCTGGCGTACCCGCCGGGCCCGTGACACCCCGTGTGCTGCCGCGGTGGCGTTCGTCGATAGCCTCGCGGGATGGCAGAAGCGTCACCCCATCCCGGCAGCGGCAGCTGCCTCTAGCTTTCCGGCGGGCGGACGAGTGATCGCCTCACATGTGCGAGTACATGAGCCGGCCCGGCACCGGAAGCTCCGCCTTGAGCACGGTGCCGGTGCGCGACTCCGTGATGAAGAGCGTCTTTCGGTCTCGGCCGCCGAAGGCGCAATTGGTGGTGGCAAGCCCCGCGCTGGACTTGATCCGATAGAGCGGCTCACCCAGCGGGCTGAACACCCAAACGCTGCCAAGCCCGATGTGGCACACGATCAGGTTCTCGTCCTCGTCGATCGCCATGCCGTCCGGCCCGACGCCGCCGGACATCTGAATGAACACGCCGACCTTGGTCGCGCTGCCGTCCGGCAGCAGCGGCACGCGCCAGATCGCGTTGTCGCGCGTCACGCACAGGTAGACCATGGTCTCCGCCTTGTTGAGCACGAGCCCATTGGGACTCGGGATGCAATCCAGGATGCATTCGAGCTCGCCGCCGGCGCGGAGCCGATAGAGCCGTCCCGTGCGGTCGTGCTGCCCGGTCTGGCCCTGATCGGTGAAGTAGAGGTCGCCGTTCGAGGCGAAGACGAGGTCGTTGACGCCCTTGAAGCGCTCGACCACGCCGCGGTCCCGGTGCGGCGCGATCTTCCCGGTCTTGGGGTCGAACACCATCAGGCCGTGCTTGTGGTCGGTGATGAAGGCGCGGCCGTCCTTGTGAAACTTGAGGCCGTTCGGCTCGCCGTCATAGTCGAGCGCCACGGTGATCGCGCCCTCGGGCGAGATCTTGAAGAGCCGACCCCAGGGAATGTCGGTCACCCACAGGTTGCCCGCGCGGTCGAAGGACGGCCCCTCGAGAAAGGTCGGGGTCTTCTGGCCCATCTGATTGAACTCCACCCAATGCGAGGGCCGGTCGATCCAAAGCCGCTCGGGGATGCGGGCGAACACGGTGGTCTCGATCACGGGCGGTGCGGCGAACATGCGGTCTCCCTTATCGCAACTGAGGCAGGTTCATCGTCGATGCGATCGTCTTTTCTCGCCATAGCGGAGTGCACTAGGCGACAAGGCCGATCTCGCGGAGGTAGCGCAGCACGCCGGGATGGACGAGGTCGACGCTCGGCGCGGCTGCGAGCGTGTTGGCGGCGGTGGTCTCGCGGGCTTGGGGCAGCCGGCGCGCAAATCCGGTCTCGGCGCGGTGAAGCGCCCGAGCGAGACGATAGGCAAGGGCGTCATCGAGGCCATCGCGCGCGAGGATCAGGCTCCAGGACCCGACCGATGCGATCGGCGCCGCTTGTCCCTTGTAGCTTCCGGCCGGAAGCGTCAGCGGCTTGAGGAAAGGGTGCCTTTCACGGATGCGCGCGATCTCTCGGGCGTCGGGCGCGATGAAGCGGCCGCCGGTCGCGCTCTCGGCGACGGTCGTGAATCCCGGCCAGCCGATGCCTCCGCCCCACAGCGCCGCCACCCGCCTGTCGAGCACCATTGCCGGCCCGTCGCCGGCACGGTCGAGATAGATCGCCTCGAAATCGCGCTCGCAATCGAGCCCGATACCGTCGAGCACGGCGCGCGCCAGCAGAACGAGGCCCGAGCCGCGGGCACCGAAGGCTACGGGCTTGCCACGCAGGTCCCTGATTCCGCGGCAAGGGCTGTCGGCGCGGATCACGAACAGTCCTGGTGTCGAATACATGGCGGCGACGATCCAGAGCCGGCCGCGCGCGCGGCCGGTGTGCGACAGCGCCTCGCCCGCGACCTCGCCCTGTACCAGCGCGATGTCGAGCGCACCCGCTTGCAGCAAAGGCACGTTCTCGGTACTCCCCTTGGTGTTCCGCGGCTCGATCGTGAGGGACCTATCGACCTCGCGCACGGCGTCCACGAGCGCCGCGCCATAGAGCGGGAAGCCGCCGCCCGGCGTCGCCGTGCCGAGGGTAACGGTGGCCTCGGCCCCCACGGGTTCCCGCTGCGCCATTTCCATGTGGTTCCTGCTCTATTCCATCGCGGCTAGAGCCAGGATAGCCGGAATCCTCGGGCTCGGACCTGCGCCTGCACGGCACAACCGGCTAGACGGTCGGGCACGGCCGGTTTGGGGTTTGGCAGGGGGCCGCACGATGCCGAAGAAGCGCGCGGCGATGGAAGCATGACCGCGGATTACGTCGCCTTCAACGCGATCGAGCGGCCTGACGCGCCCGCCTTCATCGACAACGGGCGCTGGTTCACCTATGCGCAGTTCGACCGCGACATCCGGACATTCATCCCGGCGTTGCACTTGGCGCGCCTCTCGCCGATCCCGCGCAACGCCGGCGGCAAGATCCAGCGCGACCAGCTGAAACGCATCCTCGCCCGCGCTATCGACCTGCCGACCTAGTGTGATGATTCCTAAGTTCGCGCGCGATGATAATCGGCCGCCCGTCGATGCCGAATACGATTTCGCACCGGTTGCCATGAGCTTTCGACGCGAGGCGGTTGGCCGCGCCCGCACGGTGGCGTAGGGTGACCGCCTTCCAGAACGGATTTCGATATGTCCAATAGAGCAGAGCCGGGCGCAAGCCGCGTCAAGAAGTTCAAAACCCGTCTCGCCGCGGGCGAGACCGTGATCGGCGGATGGCTCACCATCCCGGACCTTTCGGTGGCCGAGATCATGGCGAGCTCGGACTTCGACTTTATGATCATCGATGCCGAGCACGCGCCTTGGACGGTGGGAGAGATCCAGATCGCGCTGGCGGGCTTCGGCCGGTCCGACACCGTCTTGCTGGTCCGAGTTCCCTGGAACGATCCCGTCGCGATCAAACACGTCTTGGATGCCGGAATCGACGGCATCGTCTGCCCGATGGTCCGCACCGCCGAGGAAGCGCGGGGCCTGGTCGCGGCCTGCCGGTATCCGCCCGCGGGCGCCCGGGGTTTCGGACCGCGCCGCGCCTCCGACTATTACCGTCGCGCCTCCGAGTACGCGGCGACGGCCAATGCGGAGATCGTCATCGTCCCGCAGATCGAGGACGCCCGGTTTCTCGACGAGGTCGACGGCATCCTCGCGCTCGATGGCGTCGACGCGATCTGCCTCGGACCCGCGGACTTCTCGGGATCTCTCGGTTGCTTGCTGGAGTGGACGCATCCGAAAGTCGCGGACGCGCTTGACGTCGTGCTGGCCAAAGCCAAGGCCAAGGGCATCGCGGTCTGCACCGGCATCGTGGTGCCGCCCGACAAAGTTCCGGAGTGGGTCGCGAAAGGCGCCCGCATGCCCTTGGTGGCGGCCGATACGGGCCTTCTGATCGACGGCGCGGCAGCGCTCCTGAAGGAGACGCGCAAGAGGCTCGCGCCGAGGTGAGCGGGCGCGATACCGCCGCTCAGAATTGCCGCACCGTTCTCGGCTCGCGTCCCGGGAAGTCGCCATCGAGGTAGCGGTCGACGATCCGGTTTCGGTGGACGTCGTAGATCGCGTGCAGGTGCTGCGGGCGAAAATCGACGCTCCGCCAGAGCCGGCCGGTGGTCTTCTGCGGCTGCGGCGGCTTGAGCCGGCCATCGAAAGTGCGCGCGAGAACCTCGGGCAACTCGGCGGCAAAGCCGGAAGTGGTGCGACAGGAGAGCTCGTGCATCCCGTCGCCTCTCAGGAGCTCGCCGACGGATTGGTGCACCACCGCCCCGCCGTCGATCGCGTCGGTCAACTCGTGCAGGGTGACGCCGGTCATCTGCGGCTCCAGCAGGTAGCTCGGCCAGAAATGCGGGCCCCCGCCTTTGTAAAACGGCACGAGCCCGCCATGGATGTTCCAACGATGGCCGCGGGCATGGGCGAGCGTCTCTTGCGTCAGCTTGCCGATGCCATAACTCAGCAGCAGATCCGGCTTCATCCGATCGATCACCGACCAGCAACGCGGACCGTTCATCTCCTCGCGCGGGATGCACATGGCCTCGACCCCCGGGAAGCCGGCGCCGCTCTCGGTGCCGAAGAAGCGCACCTCCGCCGCGGCGCGTCCCGCGAAGTGCTGCTCGAAGAGTGCCAGCGTGCGCGGCGGCGTACCCGGCGGTACCGCGGGGGCACGCGGCTCGCGGGTCTCGACGATGATCCCCTTGAGCCGACCGGAAGCCGCCACCGCCCGCGCCATGAAGAAATGCCGCGGCGTGCTGCCCATCATCAAAAGTATATTCATCGAGTCGCTAAACTCCGATACCTCTCCAGGTGATAGAACTCGCAGCGGAGTGAGCCGATCTGCTCGGCTGCTCTTTCAGGCCAGGCAGTCAGTCATTTGAATGCGTGCCCGATCAAAGTTCATTGTCCGCGATTTCTTCGAAAAGCTACCAGTTGTTCGATTAGCGACGTGCGGGGATTAGCGCCCATGTGCTCTCGTACATAGTCGAGCGCGGTATCATCGCGTGCGTACACATATTTTACGGCATGGCCAGCTACATATCGATTGATCACCTCAACACGTTCAGCAGGGTCGCGAGCCTCGATCCGCTTCTGTGTTTCAAAATCGTTTACGGCAACGAACAATGTTTTCGGACCGATAGGTAAGAAGAGATAGGCATTTTCTTCTTTCAGCGTCGTTGTCATGACTATCGGGCGGTCAGAGGTCAAGAACTCACCTGCCTCGGAATTGATCCGGACGACGAGCCACCGCATGTTGTTTAGCAACTCACCAACTTTGCGATGATCCATGAGCTTCGGGGCAAGCGACATCGCGATACGCTCGGATTCGTTGGGGAAATGCAGAGCCAAAAACTCCTCAACCGTCAGGGGATCGTCTTGCCCCCGCATCG
>DASZHJ010000109.1:0-7816 GCA_035938015.1 Allostellaceae bacterium | reverse complement strand
CTCCTCGCGCATACCGGGCGCGGCGGCGAGGTACTGAGCGATTCCGGCACGCACATCTACCGCTCGGAGATGGGCGGCATTGCGGGGCTCGCGAGCCTCTTCCATCGCACGATCCCGAGCCGGCGCGGGCAGATGGATTTGGAGGCGTTGCGCGAAGCCATCAAGCCCGCGCTCACGCCGCGGAGCCTCGGCACCGCACTGGTCGTCATGGAGACCACGCACAACGATGCCGGTGGTGCTGTGCTGCCGCTCGCCTATATGGCGGCGGTGCACGGCATGGCGCAGGACGCGGGCGTACCCGTGCATATCGATGGGGCGCGGGTCTTCAATGCGGCGGTGGCGCTGGGCGTGCCGGCCTCGGCGATCGCGGCCTATGGCGAAAGCCTCGGCTTCTGCATCTCGAAGGGATTGAGCGCGCCGGTGGGCTCGGTCCTCTGCGGCAGTGGGACGTTTATTTCCCGCGCGCGGGCCTTCCGCCGCATGGTCGGCGGCAACCTGCGCCAAGCCGGCGTGATCGCGGCCGCGGGCATCGTGGCGCTCGAGGAGATGGTCGATCGCCTCGCCGAGGACCACGCCCGCGCGAAGCGGCTCGCGGAGAGTTTGACGGCCGTGCATCCGAGCCTGGTCGATCCGTTGGTGGTCGAAACCAACATCGTGCGCCTCGATGTTGGCAAGAGCGGCCGGCGCGCGGACGCCTGGGTGGATGCGCTCAAAGGCAAAGGGGTGCTCGCGGGCGTCTGGTCGCCTTGGCAGATCCGCATGGTGACTCACCGGCACATCACCGACGCCGACGTCGACCGCGTGATCGCGGCGGTGAAGGAGCTGTGGCCGCGCTAAGGGCCGAGACTCTCCACCGCCGAGGATGCGGTAGCGCCGGGCTCGGGGCCGCCTCCGATGACATAGAGCCGCTCGCCGACAGTGGCCGCGCCCAAGCCATGGCGCGGGGTCGGCAAGCGCGGAAGCGGGCTCCAGCGGTCGGCCCGCGGGTCGTAGGCTTCGACCTCGCCGAACGTACCGGCGGGCGCTTCGCCACCGACCACGACGATGCGCGCGCCGAGCACCGCGGCGGCAATGCCGCTGCGCGCGGTGGGCATCTGTGTGCGAGTTTCCCAGCGGTCGGTAGCGGGATCATAGGCTTCGACAACCGAGAGATTGCGAGAGTAGCCGCCGTCGATCCGGCCGCCCAGCGCATAGAGGCGGTCCGCGGTCGCCGCTACCGCCAGGTGATCCCGTGCGGTTGGCACAGGTGCCAGCGCGGTCCAGCGCTCGGTGGAGGGATCGTAGACCTCGTGGGCGCGTGTGTTATGTCCGCTCGCGCCGACGCCGCCGACAGCGTGGATTTTGCCGTCGAGCACGGCCGCGGCGAGCGCGCCCCGAGCGGTCGGCAGCGGCGCCACGGCGCGCCAGTGGTCCGCCGCCGGATCGTACTCGAAGACATCGGCGGTCGGTGTCCAGCCACTTACATACCCGCCGATCGCGTAGATTTTGCCGTTCAGGGCGGTCGCCGCAGGATGATGGACTGCGTGCGGCAAGGCTGCGCCGCGGCTCCAGCGGTTGCCCCGCGCCTCGTAGATCTCGAGCTCTCTCTCGCCGGTGAAATCGCCCACCACGTAGATTTTCCCGTCGAGCTCCGCGACGGCGATTTCCGAGCGCGCGGATGGCATGGGCGCGTCCGTGCTCCAGTGTACCGGAGACTGGGAAGCGGCGGTGCCGCCCTGCAGCACGAGGATCAGGGCCGCGAGGCAGTTACGTATTTTCCGCATGGCAACCTCCCGTTGCGAGCTCCCTCGCCGCGCTTGGATTGAGATAGTGTGCGCCAGCGGTCCAGGAGGGTCTCCGGTGAAATCGCTTTTTGAGATGCTTGCGGCCTACAACGCCTGGGTAAACGAGCGACTCTACGATGCGGCAGCACGCATTCCGGACGACGAGTATCGCCGGGACCGCGGCGCGTTCTTCGGCTCGGTGCACGGCACGCTGAACCATCTCCTGCTTGGTGATCGCATCTGGATGCACCGCTTCACCGGCACGGGCGACGAGCCCAAGGAGCTCGATGCGATCCTCTACGAGGATTTCGTCGAGCTTCGCGCGGCGCGGCGCGCCGAGGACGCGCGCATCGTCGATTACATCGCAGGGCTCACGGATGCGGGCCTCGCCGGCACGATCCGCTATCGGAGCACGCGCAGCCCCGCGGAGATCGAGCAGCACCTGGCTCCGCTGCTGCTGCACTTCTTCAACCACCAGACTCATCATCGCGGTCAGGCGCATTGCCTGTTGACCGAGATAACGGGCGAGGCGCCATCTTTCGACCTACTGGTTTATCAGCGCCAAACCGGCGCGGGCCTGATCAAGGGCGTAGGGGGCGATTTCTCCGTGCCAGAGCGGCGCCCGCGATAGTCCAACGCGCCGGTTGCATCGTCTCCCTCACACCGATGACACGCGGCTCCTCGTAGCCGGAACGGAAGCCCGCGCTTAGCTGGACGGGTGACAGCGCGGGTCCGCCTTGGCCGCCTGTGGGCAGTGCCAGCGCGAACCCAAAGCGAACCGCTCGAGGAGACTGACGATGATCAAGATCCTGTTGATCAGCGCGACCGCGATCCCGCTCGCCTTCGCACCGCCCGCGTTCGCTCAGATACCGACGCGGGTGGCGCCTGGCATAGTCGAGGCGCAAGACCAGGTCCTGAGCGAGCCGGAGATTCGCGATGTGCTGGAGATCCAAGGCTATACCGAGATCCGCACGGTCCAATCCGACGGCGATATCTACGAGATGACTGCAGAGAGGAATGGCAAGCCGGTCCTCCTGCGGGTCAACGCGCGAGCCCGGCGATACAGCGAGCGGCCGGCCGGCTGAGCGACCGGGAAGGCGAGAGCGAAGGGCCCCCATCAAGAGAGAGGAGATTGCCATGAAGCTGAGTGAGAGAGGCGTCGACAAAACGCTCGATCAATTCGACGCGGAACCCCTGCCTGACACCCATCCTGCCGTACCGCAACTGAACCGCGTGTTCGGCGAGCACACCTTCTTCCTGGATGATAGTGGCCTGGTCATCGTCGAGCCGAGTGATGGCGACGCCGAGGCCGGGCAAGTCGTGAAGCTCGCGAGCTGGAACCCGGATCACACCAGCCTGAAGCCCCATGAGCCCGAGCGGACCGACGTCATGATCGAGTTGGGAGACGACGGTCTCGACGGGTCGGGCAGATAAGCGCGAATGGCGAGGGACGCCGGGACCAACTCGGCCGCCGGGGCGATGAAAGCTCGGCCCTTGGCGATCGAAGTACCGACCTCCCCGCGGGAGAAATCCGAGCAGCACCGTCATTGTGCCGCTCCGAGAAGGGGCGCGGTCCGCACCGGCAGGATCTGGGAGAGATCCACGATCTCACTGATGCGCCAGAGCTTGTCGATGAGCGCCGTCGTGGCATTCGGGCCCAGCACCGGCGCGATCAGCTCACTGGCCTTGGCCCGGAGTTCGGCATCGCTGAGGGGCGAGTCGGGATCTCCCTTGCGCGTTGGCGCATAGTGCAGGAGGCGTTCGCCGTCGACGGTCTCGATCTCGACGATGGCCGCGCGCCGCTTCGGGAAGGCCGCGTCAAGCTTCGGCTCGACCTCGAGGCTCACTCGTGTCACCAAACGCCGGATCGCGGGGTCCCTGAGCCGCGCCTCGGCAAAGGCATCGACCCGCACGCTCCCCACCGCGAGAGCGGCGGCGAGGCAATAGGGCAGGCTGAACTTCGACTCGAACACCGTGCGTGGATCGCGATTGCCCGCGACCTCAAGCGCCGCACGATAGGTTTTAGCGGTGATGCGCGCGACCCGCTCCGGCGTGAGCCCATGCTTTTCCCTGAGCGCCAAGACCGCGTCGATGGCCGCGTGAGCGTGGCCGCAGGCAGCGTGGTTCTTTTGCGACGTCGAGACGATGTTGAAGCGTGTGCCGAGCGTGGCGAGCGCCGCTTCCCAGTCGACGCCGCGGCTCATGGCGACCCCGAATCCGCGCTCGCCCTCGAGGAGATCGAGGGCGCCCGTGAGACCCTGCTCGGCGGCGAGCGCCGTGGTGACCCCGATCTCGGCGGCGTGTCCCGCGTGCATGGGCTTGCTCATGCAATCCGCCCGGAATGCCTGCTGCAGCCCCGCCGCAAGAGTTCCGGCGTTGGCGAGCGCATGAGCCGTGCGCGTCGCATCGAGGCGCAGGACCGCGGAAGCCGCGGCCGCGGCGCCGAAGCAGCCGACCGTGCCGGTGGTGTGCCAGAATTCGTAATGCGCGGGAACCACCGCGGCGCCGATGCGCGTGCCGACCTCGTAGCCCGCGATCACTGCCCGGAGCAGCGCCGCGCCGGAGGCCCCGCGGCTCTGCGCCAGCGCCAAGGCTGCCGGCACCGTCACCACGCCGGGATGATAGATCGCGTCGCGGAAGATGTCGTCGAACTCGATGGTGTGCGAGGCGGCGCCGTTGATCAGCGCCGCCGCCCGCGCCGTGGCGCGCCGGCCCGAGGGAACCAGCGCGGCGCCGCCGTGATCGA
The DNA here is from genome assembly GCA_035938015.1 of Allostellaceae bacterium. Taxonomy (GTDB): domain Bacteria; phylum Pseudomonadota; class Alphaproteobacteria; order ATCC43930; family CGMCC-115725; genus DASZHJ01. The sequence continues at coordinate 3,307 of DASZHJ010000109.1, read as the reverse complement.
GCTCCTCGGCGAAGGCTTGCGCGAGCAATGTCGCCGGCGGCTCGACGCCGCCGGGGATCGCCGCAGCGAACCAATCGAGCACGCAGCGACGCGCATGGTGCAGCACCTCGGCGGGCAGCGGCGCCTCGCCGAGGGCGGCGGCATAGCCCGCAAATCGCTCGAGGACAGTGGCCATCTCCCGGCGCTCCTGATTCCCTGGTTTTCCCGGCGGTTCAGACCGTATACAAACGCCTCTCCGAGCGTCAACGAGGGGCGTTTTCACCATGGCGGAACTCGATTGCGACGTGCTGGTGGTGGGTGGCGGCAATGCGGCGCTGACGGCCGCGCTCGCCGCGCGCGAGCAGGGCGCGGAGGTCGTGGTGCTGGAGCGCGCGCCGTTCGAGGAGCGCGGCGGCAACAGCCGGTTCACCGCCGGCGCCATCCGCGTCGTCTACAATGGGCTCGACGACCTCGTGCGGCTGATGCCTGACCTGACCGACGAGGAGAAACGCAACAGCGACTTCGGCGTCTATACCTCGGACCAGTACTTCGACGACCTCGCGCGGGTGACTCAGGACCGCGCCAACCCCGACATGGCGGAGCTGCTGATCACGCGCAGCTTCGACACGCTGCTCTGGCTGCGCGGCAAGGGCATCCGCTTCATGCCGATGTATGGCCGGCAGGCGTTCAAGGTCGACGGCAAGATGAAGTTCTGGGGCGGCCTCACCGTCGAGGCCTATGGCGGCGGGCCCGGCCTGATCGAGATGCTGCACAAATCCGTCGAGAAGAACGGCGTCCAAGTGCTCTATGGAACCCGCGCTCAGGCCTTGCTGCATGACGAGCGCGGCGTCTGGGGCGTTTCGGTGCGCCAGGGCCAACGCAAGTTCGACATCGAGGCGAAGGCGGTAGTGCTGGCCTGTGGCGGGTTCGAATCCAATGCGGAGTGGCGCACGCGCTATTTGGGTCCGGGCTGGGACTTGGCAAAAGTGCGCGGCACGCGCTTCAACACCGGCGACGGCATCCGCATGGCATTGGAGATCGGCGCCATACCCTACGGGAACTGGTCCGGCTGCCACGCCGTCGCTTGGGACCGCAACGCGCCCGAGTTCGGCGACCTCGCGGTCGGCGACAATTTCCAGAAGCATTCTTATCCCTTCGGCCTGATGATCAACGCGCGGGGTGAGCGCTTCGTGGACGAGGGCGCGGATTTCCGCAACTACACCTATGCCAAATACGGCCGCGCGATCCTGGAGCAGCCGTGCCAATTCTGCTGGCAGGTGTTCGACAGCAAGGTCGTGCATCTGCTGCGGGACGAGTACCGCATCCGCCAGGTGACCAAAGCCAAGGCGGATACGCTGGAGGAGCTTGCTCAAAAGCTCGAGGGCGTCGATGGAGCGGCGTTCCTGAAGACTGTCGCGGCGTACAACAGCGCGGTCCGGCAGGACATCCCGTTCAATCCGGCGGTCAAGGACGGCCGCCGGGCGGACGGGCTCGCGGTGCCGCGGGCGAACTGGGCGAACACGCTCGATAAGCCCCCCTACGAAGCCTACGCCGTCACCTGCGGCCTCACCTTCACCTTCGGCGGCCTCAAGATCGACAATGACGCCCGCGTGATCGACACCGAGGGCGAGCCGATCCGCGGCCTCTACGCCGCGGGCGAGTTGGTCGGCGGTTTGTTCTATTTCAACTACCCCGGCGGCACGGGCCTGATGTCGGGCTCGGTTTTCGGCAAGATCGCCGGCACCTCCGCCGGCAAGGCCGCCGCCACGAACGCGTGAACGGCGGCCGACCCGGCCTCACGCGCGCTCGACCTTCGCGGCATAGCAGCCCGGCGATGCGAAATGCACGTGCAAGTATTCCGCCTTGGGGTTGGCGAAGAGCCGGTCGATCGCGGATTCCAATTCCCGGCCGTCGACCAGCTCGTGTCCGACCATCATGGCGTCGGCATCCCAAGCGCGCACCGCCAGCTTGCGCAGGCGCAATTGCTCGGGCACTCGACCCACGGCGTCATAGGTTTGCTCGCCCTTGCGCACGTAGATCGCAAAGCGCATGCGATAGGGCGAGTCCACGGGATGATGCTCGTAGTTGACGAGGATGAGCTCGTCGCCTGGCTCGGAGTCCGTGAGGCTGATGCGGCAGGGATAGCCGGGCTTTCGCTGGTCGGCGACGCGGCGCACCGCTCCGCGCGCCGCGAGCTCTGCATCGGAGAGCGCGAACAATGGGGCGAATTGGTCGGCCGGCAGGCCTTGAATACGGAAGCTCATCGTGGTTCCTCCATGATCGGTCGTGATCCAGACCTAGGAGGGTGCACGGCAAGCCGCTATCCGGTTCGTGCGGTCAAATTGAAAAGGCGAAGTTGAGCTTGTCCTGCGACGCCTCCGCCTTATGATCCCGCCACCCCCGAAACGAGGAGGAACCCCATGGGAAAGATGATCGAGCTCACGGCGTCCGACGGCTTCAAGCTTGGCGCCTATCGTGCGGACCCCGCCGGCAAGCCGAAGGGCGCCGTCGTGGTGATCCAGGAGATTTTCGGCGTCAACAATCACGTCAAGCGCACCGCAGACGGCTTCGCCGCGCGCGGCTACACCGCAATCGCGCCGGCCCTGTTCGATCGCCACAAGCCCGGCATCGAGCTCGGCTATGACCAGAACGCCATCGCTCAGGGCCGCGACATCCGCACCGCCGTCGATGGGCCCGGCCCGCTGCAAGACGTCCAGGCCGCGATCGAGGCCGTGAAGGGCGTCGGCAAGGTCGCGGCCGTCGGCTATTGCTGGGGCGGCACGCTCGCCTTCCACGCAGCGACCCGGCTCTCCGGCCTTGCCTGCGCCGTGGGCTATTACGGCGGCGGCATCGCGGCGACCGCCAACGAGAAGCCGAAGGTGCCGACCATGCTGCACTTCGGCGACAAGGATCAAAGCATTCCTATGACCGACGTCGAGAAGGTGAAGCAGGCCCGCAAGGACGTGACCATCTACGTCTACTCCGCCGGCCACGGCTTCAACTGCGACGAGCGCGGCAGCTATGATGCGGCTTCGGCCAAGACGGCGCTCGACCGCACCATGAGCTTCATCGCCGAATATGTCGGCAAATAGCCGGAGCGTATGACGCTCACCCTCACCGCGGCGGAGCGCGGCCTCATCGAGGGCGCTCGGGGGCCCGCCGCGGCGATGGCAACGCGCATCGTCGCCGAGGCCGCGCGGCTCATGGGGGCAACCGCGCTGGTTTCGGTGGAGAGCGCACACATCGACGGCTGTCTCTATCACGGCGACAGCGGCGTACATTTCGCCGAGCGGCTGGTCGAGCTCGGCGGCCAGGTGGCGGTGCCGAC
>DASZHJ010000108.1:0-1547 GCA_035938015.1 Allostellaceae bacterium | reverse complement strand
GTGTTCGATGCGGTGCCGATACTCGGGCGCTACGTAGACACGTCGATCCCGGCCGACGGCGGACAGGACACGATCAATCGCGGCGGCTTTGACGTGCGCGGCTCGACCCAGCCTTACCGCGACACGCTGGGCCCGGGCTTGCGCATGGTGATCGACATGGCCGACCCCGATCACGCCCACTTCATGATCGTGCCCGGCGAGTCCGGTAATCCGCTGTCGGAGCACTACGCCGATCTCATCCGTCCCTGGCGCGACGGCTATACGCTGATGATCGACACCCGCAACCCCGTCGCGGTCGAGACACTGTCGCCGCCGTAAGGAGCTGCGCGGGGCGCTCGCGGCTTTGACTTCGAGCGGCGAGGCATGCCTCACTGAGGCGAACCGCCGCCACAGCATGGAGATCGGCTATGGCAGAACCGCCTCACACTCGGCAGCCCAAGGCCTACCACAACCAACGATTCCTCGAGAGCAAGGACGCGCGCGCGCTGCGCATCCTGTCGGAATACTTGGAGCCGCTCTCGCGCTTTCAGCGCTATCAGGTGCAGGACACCATCGTCTTCATGGGCTCGGCTCGGCTCAAATCGCGCGAGGCGGCCGAGGCGGCCTTAGTGGAGGCGGAGCGGAGTGGCGGCGACATCGCGAGCGCGCGCACCGCGCTCGAGCTCTCGGAATATTACGAGGCAGCCCGCGAGCTCTCGCATCGGCTCACGGATTGGTCCAAGAAGCTCGGCGATGCCGGCCGCCGCTTCGTCGTGTGCACCGGCGGCGGCCCCGGCATCATGGAAGCGGCCAACCGCGGCGCCTCCGAGGCCAAAGGCCTCAACGTCGGCCTCACCATCTCGATCCCCAACGAGGAGTTCGATAATCCCTTCGTCAGCCGCGAGCTCCACATGCACTTCCACTATTTCTTCATGCGCAAGTTCTGGTTCGTCTATCTCGCCAAGGCGGTCGTGCTGTTCCCGGGCGGATACGGCACCCTCGATGAGCTCTTCGAGATCCTGACGCTCGTGCAGACGCGCAAGATGCGCAAGCGCATGCCGATCGTGCTGTTCGGCGCCAAGTTCTGGGACCAAGTGGTGAATTTCGACGCGCTGGTGCGCTACGGCACCATCAGTCCCGAGGACGTCGAGCTGTTCCATCGCACGGATTCCATTGACGAGGCCTATGAGATCATCACCCGCGGTCTCACTGAGCACGCTCTCGGCAGTCCGGGCCCGGTTCTCTAGTGGCCGAAACATGGTTAACGAAAGCCCATCCCATTGCCGGGATGGGGATTCGGCGATGCGGGTCATCCATGCCCTAGCCCCGCACGGGAGTACCTAAAGGGGTTCTTAACGCAAATCGCACAGGGTGGCCCCATCGCCCCCACTGCGTCGCGCCGAGCCCCATGTTCCTGTTGATCGGATCAGCCATAGTCCTGGTGAGCGTGTTCGGCGGCTACGCGCTGAACGGCGGCCATCTCGCCGTGCTGTTTCAGCCGTTCGAGTTCCTGATCATCGCCGGCGCGGCCTTGGGCGCGTTCCTGACCGCGAACCGCCTCCCCGTGG
>DASZHJ010000107.1:0-11529 GCA_035938015.1 Allostellaceae bacterium | reverse complement strand
GATGATGGTGGGCATGTTCTGCGCGCTCGATTTCGTGGTGTTCTACATGTTCTTCGAGGGCGTGCTGATCCCGATGTACTTGATCATCGGCGTCTGGGGCGGGCCGCGCCGGGTCTACGCCGCCTTCAAGTTTTTTCTCTATACGCTGCTGGGCTCCGTCTTGATGCTGCTGGCGATCCTGGAGATCTACATACTCCTGGGCAGCACCGACATTCCGGCCGCGCTCAATTCCCAGATCCCGGCCTCCGTTCAGGCGTGGTTGTGGCTTGCTTTCTTCGCCTCCTTCGCGGTCAAGGTGCCGATGTGGCCGGTGCATACCTGGCTGCCCGACGCTCACGTCGAGGCGCCGACCGCGGGGTCGGTCATCTTGGCGGGCGTGCTCCTGAAGATGTGCGGTTACGGTTTCATCCGTTTCTCGCTGCCGATGATGCCCGACGCCTCCGAGACCTTCGCGCCCTTGGTATTCGGGCTGAGCGTGGTCGCGATCATTTACACCTCGCTGGTGGCGCTCGCCCAGGACGACATGAAGAAGCTCATCGCCTACTCGTCCGTGGCGCATATGGGCATCGTCACCATGGGTATCTTCACCGTGACGGCGGAGGGGCTGCAGGGCGCCATGATCCAGATGCTGAGCCACGGCGTGGTCTCGGCGGCGCTCTTCCTTTGCGTCGGCGTGGTCTATGACCGCCTGCACACCCGCGAGATCGCCCGCTATGGCGGTCTCGTGCACAACATGCCGAAATACGCGTTCTGCTTCATGGTCTTCACGCTCGCATCGGTCGGCCTTCCCGGAACCAGCGGGTTCGTGGGCGAGTTCCTGGCGTTGGTGGGCGCCTTCGAGGCTGGCCAGACCAGCCGGGCCAGCACCTGGGTGGTCTTCCTCGCGACCACCGGCACCATCCTGAGCGCCGCCTACATGCTCTACCTCTATCGTCGCGTCATTTTCGAGAAGATCACGCGTGAGGATGTGCGCAAGATGGTCGATCTGCATTGGCGCGAGATCCTGGTGTTTGCGCCGATGATCGCGGTGGTGCTGTGGATGGGGATCTATCCCAACTCGTTCTTGAAGCCGATGCAGGCCTCGCTGGCGCGGGTGATGGAGCGGGTGCCCGCGGCGGCGAGCCTGGCACCATCGCCGCATCTGGCCGCGCGCTAGGCGGTATTAGGAGACGAGAGAATGCCGGCCGTCGCCGTCCCGAGTTTCCTCCCCGCGCTGCCCGAGATATTCGTGGGCGCTGCGGCATTGGCGTTGCTGATGCTGGGCGTGTTCCGAGGCGAGCGCAGCGCGGCGCTGGTGTCCTGGCTTTCGGTCGCGGCGCTGGTGATCGCGATCGGGCTGGTGCTGAAATTCAGCGTCGCACGCCAAGTCGCCCTCAACGGCATGTTCATCACCGACGGCTTTGGCGCCTTCATGAAGGTGGTCGTGCTGATCGGCTCGGCTCTCTCGGTGCTGCTGGCGCTCGACTATAACCAGCGCCAGGGCATCGCGCGCTTCGAGTTTCCCGTGCTCATCGTGCTGGCGACCGGCGGCATGATGATGATGATCTCGGCCTACGATCTGATCTCGCTCTATGTTGGCCTGGAGCTGCAGAGCCTCGCGCTCTATGTGGTCGCGAGCTTCGACCGGGATTCCGTGCGCTCGACGGAGGCGGGCCTCAAGTATTTCGTCTTGGGCGCGCTCGCCTCGGGCATGCTGCTGTTCGGCGCCTCCATGGTCTATGGCTTCGCCGGCGCCACTGGTTTCGAGCCGCTGCAGCAGGCCTTCCAAAGCGGCAGCGCGCGCTCGATCGGGCTCTTGTTCGGCATCGTCTTCATCGTGGTGGGTCTGGCCTTCAAGGTCTCGGCGGTGCCATTCCACATGTGGACGCCGGACGTCTACGAGGGTGCGCCCACGCCGGTGACGGCGTTCTTCTCCGTAGCGCCCAAGACCGCCGCCGTGGCGCTCTTCGTGCGCGTCATGGTCGATCCGTTCGGTCGGCTGGTCGGTGACTGGTGGCAGGTGATTTGGGCGATCTCCATCGCATCGATGATCCTGGGCGCGCTCGCCGCCATCAACCAGCAGAACATCAAGCGCCTGATGGCCTACAGCTCCATCGCCAATATCGGCTATGCGCTCATCGGGCTCGCGACCAGCGGTGCCCCCGGCGGCGAGGCGGGCGTGCGCGGAATCTTGATCTATATGGCGGTTTACGCGCTGATGACCATCGGCGCCTTCGGCTGCATCCTGTGCATGCGCCGGCAGGGCCGCATGGTCGAGGGCATCTCGGACCTCAGCGGTCTCGCGCGCAGCCAGCCGGGTCTCGCCCTGGCGCTGGCCATCTTCATGTTCTCGCTGGCGGGCATCCCGCCGCTCGCCGGCTTCCTGGCGAAGTTCTATATCTTTCTCGCGGCGATCGATGCCGGCTTCTATGGCCTCGCCGTGATCGGCGTGCTCGCCAGCGTGGTCGGCGCCTATTACTACGTCCGGATCGTGAAGGTGATGTATTTCGACGAGCCAGCGCCCGCCTTCGATCGCCCCGTGAACCCCGTCGTCGGTGCGGTGCTCGCGGTCGCGGCGGTCCTGATCTTGCTGTTTTTCGTCTACCCGGCGCCGCTCGCCGACAGCGCCGCCGCCGCAGCGGCGACGCTCTTCGCGGGATGATGCCGCTCGCTCAGCCGTCCTTCCTGCGCCTGCTGCGCTACGACAAGCTCGGCAGCACCAATGATGAAGCCAAACGCCTCGCGGACGCGGGCGCCGAGGAATGGACCGTGGTCTCAGCGCGCGAGCAATCGGCCGGCCGCGGACGCGGCGGCAGGTCCTTTGCGTCGCCGCCCGGAAACCTTTATTTCAGCGTGATCCTGCGCCCTGCGGGCTCCGCTGCGTCCGCGACCCAATTGGGCTTCGCGGCCGCTGTGGCTGTGGGCGAGACGATTGCGGCAAGGCTGCCACCCGATCGGGACCTTCGCTATAAATGGCCGAACGACGTGCTGGTGGATGGTGCCAAGCTCTCGGGCATCCTGCTGGAATCCGCCGCCGCGCCGGACGGAGCCCTCGCTTGGCTGGTGGCGGGCATTGGCGTCAATGTCGAGAGCCACCCCGAGGGAACCGCATGGCCCGCGACATCGCTGGCGGCGCTGAGCACGGGTTCCGTCGACCTCGAGGATCTCCTGCGAAGCATCGTCATGGAGTTCCACCGGGAAATGACGCGCTGGCTCAGCGAGGGGTTCGCGCCGGTGCGCGCGGCTTGGCTGGCTCGCGCCCATGAGCTCGGCAGGACCGTGGGCGTGAGGCTGCCGCGGGAAAGCTTCAGCGGGCGCTTCGTGGATATCGACGGGAACGGCGTGCTGCTGGTCGAGACGGCAACCGGCCCGCGGCGGATTTCCGCGGGCGAGATTTTCTCGGTCGCGGCTTGAGCGGAAAGAGCGGCATGCTGCTCGCGATCAACGCCAATAACACGAATACCGTGTTCGCGGTGTGGGACGGCGACGCGCTTCGCGGCTCTTGGCGCGCATCGACGGATCCGAAGCGTACCGCCGACGAATACGTCGTCTGGCTCGACCACTTGCTCGCGATGGAGAAACTCGGTCGTAAGCAGCTCACCGGCACCATCATCGGCAGCGTGGTGCCGGAGGCCAACTTCAATCTCCTCACCTTGTGCCGTCGGTATTGCCGGAGTGAGCCCTTGATGGTCGGCGATACCGGCGTCGATATCGGCGCGTTGGCGCTGGTCGATCGACCGGAGGAGGTCGGGGCCGACCGGCTGGTCAACACCGTGGCGGCGCACGAGCGATACAAGGGCCCGCTGATCGTGGTCGATTTCGGCACCGCCACCACCTTCGACGTGGTGGATCGCGCCGGCAACTACTGCGGCGGCGCGATCGCGCCGGGCGTGAACCTCTCGCTGACGGCGCTGCATTTGGCGGCGGCGAAGCTGCCGAGCGTGCGGATCCGGCGGACCGAGCGGATCATCGGCAAGAACACCGTGGACTGCATGCAGTCCGGGATCTACTGGGGCTATGTCGGCCTCATCGAGGGGATCGTCGGTCGGATCAAGCACGAGTTCGGCGATCCCATGCGCGTCATCGCCACGGGCGGGTTGGCGCCCGTCTTCGATGGCGTGACGGATGTGATCGAGCGCGTCGATCCCGATCTGACGCTGTGGGGGCTCCGGATCATCTATCGCCGAAACGCCAAGTGAGCTCGCCCAAGACCAGAGCGGCGGCGCAGCCGCCGCCGGCGATCCTGAACCGTCCGGATGAGCTGGTTTTTCTGCCGTTGGGCGGTGCCGGCGAGATCGGCATGAACCTCAGTCTCTACGGTTATGCCGGACGCTGGCTGATGATCGACTGCGGCATCTCCTTTGCCGACGATACCATGCCGGGATTGGAGGTCATCATGCCCGATCCCGGCTTCATCGAGGAGCGACGCGATGCGCTCGTCGGCATCGTGGTGACCCACGCGCACGAAGATCATATCGGTGCCATCCAGTACCTATGGCCGAGGTTCAAGACCACGGTCTACGCGACCCCGTTCACCGCGAACCTGCTGCGCCAGAAGCTCGTGGAAACCAAGCTCGAGAGCGCCGTGCCCATCGTGGAGATACCCATGTCGGGCAAGTTCTCCGTGGACCCGTTCGAAATTGAGCTCATCACGCTCACCCACTCGATCCCCGAGCCGAACGCGGTGGTGGTGCGCACGCCGGTGGGGACCGTGCTCCACACGGGCGATTGGAAGCTCGACCCCGACCCGCTGGTGGGGCCCACGGCCGACGAGGCGGCCCTGCGCCGGCTCGGCGAGAGCGGCGTGCTCGCCATGGTCTGCGATTCCACCAACGCCCTGCGCCCCGGCGAGGCGGGCTCGGAGGCGGCGGTCGGCCGCTCGCTCAGGACGCTGGTGGGCCAATGCCGAAATCGCGTCGCGGTCGCGTGCTTTGCCAGCAACGTCGCGCGCCTGCAATCGATCGCGGCGGCGGCGGCGGCGCACGATCGGCAGGTGGCGTTGGTGGGTCGCTCGCTGTGGCGCATCGAGCAGGCGGCGCGCGAGACCGGTTATCTGAAGGATGTGCCGCGGTTTCTGACCGAGGAGGAGGCCGGCTATCTGCCGCGCGACAAGGCGCTGCTGATTTGCACGGGCAGTCAAGGTGAGCCGCGCTCGGCGCTGTCGCGCATCGCCGAGGACGAGCACGCGCACGTCGTGCTGGAGGCCGGAGATGCCGTGATCTTTTCCTCGCGGATCATCCCCGGCAACGAGCGCGCGATCAACCGGCTGCATAACAAGCTCACCCACCTCGGCGTCGAGATCCTGACCGAGCAGGATCATTTCGTGCACGTCTCCGGCCATCCCGCCCAAGAGGAGCTGCAGCGCATGTACCAGATGGTGCGGCCCAAGGTGGCCGTGCCCGTGCACGGCGAGGCCCGCCATTTGCGCGCGCACGTGGCCCTCGCGGAGGCGTGCCAGGTGCAGCAGGCGATCCTCGCTCTCAACGGCGACATGGTGCGGCTGGGGCCACTGCCCGCCGCGGTGGTCGGTCAGGTCCAGACCGGCCGGCTTGGTCTCGACGGCAAGCAACTGGTCTCCCTCGACAGCGAGAGCTGGAAGAACCGCCGGCGCATCACGTTCAATGGCGCGGCAGTCGCAACCGTCGTGCTTGACCGCCATGGTGCCTTGCTCGCGGATCCCCGGGTGACCCTGCAAGGCTTGGGCGAGCCCGACGCCGAGCAGCTCGCGGCGCTCGGCGCCGATGTCGGGCGTGCGGTCGAGGGGCTGAGCCCTCGCGATCGGAAAGACGACGCGGCCGTCAGCGAGGCGGCGCGGCTTGCGGTGCGCCGGCGACTCAAGGCCTGGAATGGCAAGCGTCCCGTGACCGATATCCACGTCGTGCGGGTGTGATCCATGGAGGCAGTGCGATGATCGGACGGCTCAATCACGTGGCGATCGTCGTTCCGAGCGTGGCGAGCGCGGCGGCGGTCTATCGCGACGCGCTGGGCGCCACCGTGTCGGCGCCGCAGCCGCTGCCGGCCCACGGCGTCACGGTGGTGTTCGTGACGCTGCCCAACACCAAGATCGAGCTGCTGGAGCCTCTCGGGCTGGATTCGCCCGTGCGTGGCTTTCTCGAGCGCAATCCCGCGGGAGGAATGCATCACCTCTGCTACGAGGTCGAGGACATTCGGGCGGCGCGTGACAAACTGAAGGCCCAAGGTGCCCGCGTGCTCGGCGACGGCGAGCCCAAGCTCGGCGCTCACGACAAGCCCGTGCTGTTTCTGCACCCCAAGGATTTCTGCGGCACCCTCATCGAGCTCGAGCAGGCCTGAGCCCGAGATGAACTGGTTTACGGGCGTTGCCTCCTATGTTGTGATCTGGTGGGTGGTGATCTTTGCGATCCTGCCTTGGGGCGTCCGGCCCGCCGAGGACGAGATGGGCCAGCGCGCGGGCGCCCCGGCCAACGCACGCCTCGGCCTCAAGGCCGTCGTCACCACCGGCATTGCGGCGGTGCTTTGGGGTATCCTCTATATTATCGTCTCGTCCGACATCTGGAGCTTCCGGTAGCCCGATATGACTGCGACCTATTGCGACGCGGCGCCCGCTCACCCGATCCACGGGCCGTATCACGACCGCGAGTATGGGTTCCCCTCGCGTGAGGACAGCGTGCTGTTCGAGCGGCTGGTCCTCGAGATCAATCAGGCCGGGCTCTCCTGGCTCACCATCCTCAACAAGCGCGCGGCGTTTCGCAAAGCGTACCGCGAGTTCGATATCGACGCCGTCGCAGGCTTCGGGGCTCGCGACGTGAAACGGCTGCTCGGCGATGCCGGGATCATCCGCAATCGCCTCAAGGTCGAGGCGGCGATCGAGAATGCCCGCCGCTTGCAGGCGATCCGAGAGGCGCACGGCTCCTTCGCGGCCTGGCTCGACCGCCACCACCCGCTCTCCAAGCCGCAATGGGTCAAGCTCTTCAAGCAGACCTTTCGCTTCACCGGCGGGGAGATCGTGGGCGAGTTCCTGATGAGCCTCGGCTATATCGGCGGCGCCCATGTGCCGCGCTGCCCAGTCTATACGCAGATCGTGGCCCTGGACCCGCCCTGGCGGAAGGCGCGCGCCGTCAGCCAGCGAAGTGCGTGACCCGCGGCGAGAAACGCCTAGCTCTCAAAAAAGCTCATCGGCGTGCGCGGCGGGTGCGAGCGCCCGTACCTTGGGGAACGTGCACGAAATGGCCGAGGCCGCCGAGTAGCGAGACCGACCGGTCGCACAAAAAATGGGCAAGACCGCTGCCGGTCTTGCCGATTTTCTCCCGTATCGCTTGCCTATTTCTCAGGCTTCAGCGTGTCTCCCCAACCACCGCTTCGCAGGCACTCCTCCCCAAACTTGGGCCAGGCGCAATCTTATTGCTTTCTGATCTGACCGGCCGGAAGTCTACGCAAGATGGGGCGTGCCGTCACGCAGTTTCTGCGCATCTGTCTCATTCTTTTGCAGAAATCCTATTACTGAGGCAGTACCCAGTAGCGCACCACGAAGAGCAGGGCCAATACTACAATCGCGGGTCTGGCCTCGGCAAAGCGGCCCGAGAGTAGCTTCACGGCGGCATAGGCGATGAAGCCCAGCGCGATGCCGTTCGCGATCGAGAATGTGAAGGGCATTGCGAGCGCCGTCACCACGGCGGGCGCGTATTCCGTCACGTCCTCCCAGTCGATTTCCGACAGGCCGCGGGCCATCAGGCAGCCCACGAAGAGCAGAGCCGGAGCGGTGGCGTACGCAGGCACCGTCTGGGCCAGCGGCGATAGGAAAAGGCTCGCCAGGAACAGCACCGCCACCACCACGCCCACGAGCCCCGTGCGACCGCCGGCGCGCACGCCTGCGGCGCTCTCGATGTAGCTCGTCACCGTCGAGGTGCCGAGCAGCGATCCCACGATGGTGGCGGTTGAATCCGCCATGAAGACTTTGCCGAGCCGCGGGATCTTGCCCTCCTTGTCGATCAGGCCGGCGCGGTGCGCGACCCCCACCAACGTCCCGGTGTTGTCGAAGAGATCGACGAAGAAGAACACGAAGATGATGGTGAGCGCGCCCGTGCCGAGCGCCCCCTTGAGATCGAGGGCGAGGAACGTCGGTGCCAGGCTCGGCGGGGCGGAGACCAGGCCGACGAAGGTCGAGGCACCAAGCGCAATGCCCGCTGCCGTGGTAGCGAGGATGGCGATGATGATGGCGCCGGGCACCTTCAGCCGGTCGAGTGCGACCATCACCAGGAACCCGCAGAGCGCCAACAGCGTCGACTTGGTGCCGAGGGCACCGAGCGTCACCATCGTCGCCGGCGATGCTACCACCACGCCGCCCTCGTGCAGGGCGATGAGCGCCAGGAAGAAGCCGATCCCCGCGGAAATCGCCAGCTTCTGCGAGTGCGGGATCGCGTCCACCACCCATTCCCGGACTTTTGTCACGCTGAGGATGAAGAACAGCACGCCCGAGATGAAGACGGCGCCGAGCCCGACTTGCCAAGTGTATCCCATGCCCTTCACCACGCCGAAGGTGAAGAACGCGTTGAGCCCCATGCCGGGTGCCAGCGCCAGGGGATAGTTGGCATAGAGCGCCATGATCCCGGTCGCGAGCGCGGAGGCAAGGCAGGTCGCGACGAAGACCGCGCCCTTGTCCATCCCGGCCTCGCCCAGGATCAATGGGTTCACGAAGATGATGTACGCCATGGTGAGGAAGGTGGTGAAACCCGCGAGGATTTCCGTGCGCACGGTCGTGCCGTGCTCGCTGAGGCCGAAATATCGGTCGAGCATACTGATCCCCCTGTCTGAACCCCGTGGCCCCAACAGTCTGGCGCCCGAGCCCGAGTCGCGCCAAGGCTTGTGTTAGACTGCATCCATGCTGCGGATCGGTCGCATTTGCGCGCTGATGCTGCTGTGGGCGACGGCAGCGACGGGGGCGGTGCCCACGCAACCGCCTCCGGGCGGTGCCAGCGTCTCCGCCGACGGCCGCGTCGTGGTGTCATCCAAGGCCTGCGCGGAGGTGGTAGCGCACGTGCCCGACGCGGGCGTCGCCTATACACCCGGTGTCGACGTCAACGGCAATCCGGTGGCGCCGGCGGATCTGCCCGACGGCGCCTCGCCGATCGCGGGCGACAATTTTCCCATCTTCCTCACGCTCGATCTCAGGAGAAAGTTCAAGGTTCCCGATGCCGCCAGGCTCTTCAAGTTCGAGGCCGTGGTCGGCTTGATCGCGATCCAGGGCAACCAAGTCCTCTTCAACGGCCAGCCCATCGCTCCCGGCGAGGCAAGTCTGCTCGCCGCGGCCTGCCGCGCGCACGGATTTTAAAGCGCGACGTCGACGATCTCGGCACCGCTCCGATCGAACCCGCGGTTCGAGCGCAGGAGTTGCCGGGTGTAGGGATGCGTCACCGCGCCCGAGGCCAGCGCGTCCGCAGTCGTGGTCTCGATCACGGCGCCGTGGCTCATCACGGCGATCCTCTCGCAGAGATGCGCGATCACCGCGAGGTCGTGACTGACCATCAGCACCGTGAGGCGATGATCGCGCCGCAGCCGCGCCAGCAGGTTCAGGATCTCCGCCTGCACAGACACGTCGAGCGCCGAGGTGGGCTCGTCCAGCAGCAGCATGCGCGGCTCCAGGATGAGCGCCCGCGCGATCGCCACGCGTTGTCGCTGCCCGCCGGAGAGCTGGTGGGGATAGCGGTAGCGATGCTCGCGTCCGAGCCCGACCTCCTGCAACGCCGCGGAGACGCGCCGGTCGGCGTCGCTGAGGTGGTGGATCGCCACCGGCATGCTCAAGGTCTGATCGACCGTCTGGTTCGGATGCAGCGAGCCGTAGGGATCCTGGAACACCATCTGTACCATCTTGCGCGCGGCTCTGGTGCGGTGCCCGCGCATCTCGCGTCCGTCGAGCGTCACCCTGCCTTCGGCGTGCGGGATGAGACCGGCGATCGCGCGCAGCACCGTCGACTTGCCGGAGCCGGACTCGCCGACCATCCCGAACGCCTCGCCCTCGGCCACCTCGAACGATACGTCGCTCGCCGCCTTGATCCGTCCGGCGCCGCTGCCGTAGCTGACGGTGACATGCTCCAGCAAGATCACGAGGCTTCCGTCGCCCAAGCGGGATCGCGCTGCAGCTGTGGCAGCTCCGTGCGTCGCCGGCCGAGCTCGGGCAGGGATGCCAGCAGGCCCCGCGTGTAAGGATGACGGGCTGCGCCCAGTTGCGAGGCGACGCAGGTCTCGACCACACGGCCGGCATACATCACCAGCACGCGATCACAGAAGGCGGAGACCAGATGCAGGTTGTGGCTGATCAGGATCAGCCCCATGCCGCGCCGGCGCACGAGGTCGTCCATGATTGCCAGCACCTGGTGCTGCACGGTCACATCCAGCGCCGAGGTGGGCTCGTCCGCGATCAAGAGATCGGGCCCGGCGATCAGCATCATCGCGATCATCACCCGTTGGCCCATGCCGCCGGAGACTTGGTGCGGAAACAGCGCATAAACCCGCTCGGGATCGCGGATGTGCACGGCTTCCAGCATCTCCAGCGCCGCCGCCCGCGCCACCTTTGCGTTGCTCTGGAAGTGGCACCGGTGCGTCTCGGCGATCTGATGGCCGACGCTCATGACGGGGTCGAGCGAATATTTCGGGTCTTGCAGAATCATCGCGACCCGCTTGCCGCGCAACCGTCGGAAGCCGCGCTCGTCGAGCCGCAGGAGGTCGTCGCCGCCGAGCCGCATCTCGTCGGCCTCGACCCGGCCGGGGTGTGCGACCAGGCCCATGATCGCGCGCCCCGTGGTCGACTTGCCCGAGCCGGATTCGCCGACGATGCCGAGACGCTCGCGCCCCAGGGCGAAGGAGATGCCCCGCACGGCCACGAAGTCACCCTCATCGCCCGGATACGTCACCCGCAGATTGCGCACGGTGAGGAGCGGCGCCTCGCTCATGCCGATCGGGAGTCCGCCACGTCGCGCAGGCCGTCACCCAACAGATTGAACCCCAGGCTGGTCACGAAGATGGCGATGCCCGGGATGGTCGCGATCCACCACTGGTCCAACAGCACCTGCCGCCCCGAGGATACCATCGCGCCCCATTCCGCAGTCGGCGGCTGCGCGCCCAATCCCAGGAACCCGAGCCCCGCGGCGGTCAGGATGATGCCGGCCATGTCCAGCGTGAGACGGATGATCACCGAGGGCAGGCACAGCGGCAGGATCTGCGTGGCGATGATGCGCAGGTGCGAGGCTCCCTGCAGCTCCGCGGCCTCGATGAACTCCGCGCGCCGGCGGGTGAGGGTCTCCGCGCGCGCCAGCCGCGCATAAGGCGGCCAGGTCGTGAGCGAGATCGCGATCACCGCATTCTCGATGCCCGGTCCCAGCGCCGCCGCAAAGGCGAGCGCCAGCACCAGGCGCGGGAAGGATAGGAAGATGTCGGTGATGCGCATCAGTACGGCGTCGATCCAACCGCCGAAATATCCCGCGGGCAGCCCGATCCCCAATCCGATCGGCACCACGATGAGCGAGACCAATGCCACGATGGTCAGCGTGACGCGCGCGCCGAACAGGATGCGCACGA
>DASZHJ010000106.1:0-4076 GCA_035938015.1 Allostellaceae bacterium | reverse complement strand
GCTGGGAAGTGAGCGGCGCCGTTGATTATGTGGCCCGCATCGTCTGTGCAGATCTCGGGGAATACGAGGAGCTGACCAGCAGCCTGATCGACGAGGACGCGCTCGGAGTGGCGCGCATCGTGAGCCACGTAGCGCTGCGTCCCATAGTTCGTTTTGCCGGTTACCCGGACAGGCTGCTCGTGCCCAGGCGCGGTTGAGCCGCGTAGCCCCCCGGATGAGCGCAGCGATATCCGGGGTGAGATGGCTCCGCATGTCGCCGACGCTCATACGGGCTACGTAGCGTACTCCGCCGTTTCGGCCGCACAAAGGATTGCCGGACGCCGTTTCGGCCGGGCCGCCTTCTCACTTTCGCCGCCGATGTTGCAGCCGCGCCCTAGATTCGATCTGCCGAACCAGTGCGATGTGCCAGGAGGCGTGCCATGAACGCGATCGAGCTCGAGAGCCGATACAGCGCTCGCAATTACGAGCCGCTTCCGGTCGTCTTGGCGCGCGGACAAGGCGCGCATGTCTGGGACAGTGCCGGCCGGCGCTACATCGACATGATGAGCGCGTACTCGGCGGCAAGCCACGGGCACGCGCATCCACGCATTCTTGCCGCGCTCGATACGCAGGCGCATCGCCTCGCGGTGCCTTCCCGCGCCTATTTCAATGACCGTCTCGGCCCCTTCCTGGCGGAGATCTGCAAGCTGACCGGGCTCGATGTCGCGCTGCCCATGAACACCGGGGCGGAGGCGGTTGAGACCGCGATCAAGGCCGCGCGTCGCTGGGGCTATCGCGTCAAGGGTATTCCCCGCGATCGCGCCGAGATCATCGTGGCCAACGGGAATTTTCACGGCCGCACCACGACCGTCATCTCGTTCTCCAGCGAGCCCGATTATCGCGACGACTTCGGCCCGTTCACGCCTGGTTTCCGCGCGGTGCCGTTCGGGGACCTTGCCGCAGTCGAGCGCGCGATCGGGCCATACACGGCAGCGGTGCTGATGGAACCCATTCAGGGCGAGGCGGGCATCATCGTGCCGCCCGATGCCTTTCTCGCGGGCCTGCGCCGGATCTGCGATGCGCACGGCGTCCTCCTCATCCTCGACGAGGTGCAGTCCGGGCTCGGCCGCACCGGCGCGTGGTTTGCCTACGAGCACGAGGGCTTCCGTCCCGATGGAGTCATTCTCGGAAAGGCGCTCGGCGGCGGCGTGTTGCCGGTCTCCGCCTTTGTTGCGCGGCGCGAGGTGATGGACGTCTTCACCCCCGGCTCGCACGGCTCGACCTTCGGCGGCAATCCGCTCGCCGCCGCGGTCGGGCTCGAAGCACTGCGCGTGATCCGCGACGAGGGGCTGGTCGATCGCAGCGCCGCTCTTGGCGCGCATATGCTCGCGCGGCTGCGTGCATTGGATCACCCCGCGCTCAACGAGGTGCGCGGGCGCGGATTGTGGGTCGGCGCCGAGATCGACCCGGCGGTCGCGAGCGCGCGCGAGGTCTGCGAGCGGCTCCTGGCCAAGGGAGTCCTCTCGAAGGAGACACACCGGACCGTGGTGCGGCTTGCGCCGCCCCTTGTCATTGCGCGGCGCGATCTCGACTGGGCGCTCGATCGCTTCGAGGAGGTGCTGGACGAGATCGGCGGCGGCACTCGCGGGCATCGGCAAGCAGCCTGATGCACATGATGGAGGGAGCGATGGACATGAGAAACGTGAACCGCCCGGGCGGGCGATTCCTGATGTGTCGCCCCGAGCATTTCGCCGTCAGCTATGCCATCAATCCCTGGATGAATCCTGCGAGCTGGGCGCGGGACGAGCGCGCGCATCTTGCCGCGGCAAGGGAGTGGCGCGCGCTCTACCGGCGCCTGGTGGACCTCGGCGCCGCGGTCGAGCTTGTGCCGCCCGCGCCCGGAATACCCGATCTGGTGTTTACGGCGAACGCGGGCGTGGTGCTCAATCGCCACGTGCTGCTCGCGCGCTTTCGCCATCCCGAGCGCCGGCGCGAGGAGCCGCACTTCGAAGCCGCGTTTCGCGCTTTGCAGGCGCACGGGCTTATTGACTCCGTTTCCAGGCTGCCGGGCGATCTGGTGCTCGAAGGCGCAGGAGACTGCGTGTTCGATGCCGCGCGCGGACTGTTCTGGATGGGATACGGGCCGCGCTCCGATGCGGGCGCCCGGCACGTCGTGAGCGACATGTTCGGCCACGAGGTTGTCGCGCTCGAGCTCGCGGATGAGCGCTTCTATCACATGGACACGGCGCTCTGTCCGCTCTCGGGTGGAGAAGTGATGTATCTGCCTGCCGCGTTTACCCCCGCCGGGCTCGCGATCATCCGTGACCGGGTCGCGCCGAAGGATCGCATCGAGCTCGGGTTGGAAGATGGCTGCGGGCTCGCCGCCAATGCCGTTTGCATCGGCAGGAGCCTCATCATGTCCGGCGCGGGAGAGCGGCTCCGCAGAGAGCTCGAAACGCGAGGCTATCGCGTGCTGGACACGCCGCTGCCATCCTTCCTGCGCAGCGGCGGCTCGGCCTTCTGCCTGACGCTGCGGCTCGACCGCCAGTCGCTTCCGGTTTCCGCTACCGCCGAGGCGGCGGTCGCCTGAGACTCTCCTGGTCCGTAAGGGCGAGGCAATGCCTCGCCCCTACGGATCTGCTTTTGCGAATTCCACTTGCCGCGAAAACGCGATATGCTTGCCTCCGTTAGGGGCGCGAAGCCGCAACAGTTGGACCGCAAAAGAAAGCGGCGGCGCTCACGCGGGAAACAACCGGAGGACGCCCATGCTCACGCGCAAACTCTCGCGCCGCCGTTTCTTGGCGAGCACTGCCGCTGCATCGATCGGCATTACAGCGCCGCATGTGCGCGGCGCACACGCCGCGGGCAAGCTCTCCATGGGATTCTGGGACCACTGGGTCCCTGGAGCGAACAGCGCGACCACTGCGTTGGTCAATGAATGGGCGGAGAAGGAGAAGGTCGACGTTGCGATCGACTACATCCCTTCCCAGGGAAACAAGCTCCTGATCACCATCACCGCCGAGGCGCAGGCCAGAGCCGGCCATGACATTCTCGCTTTCCCGAGCTGGCAGCCAGCCGATCATGCGCTGCGGCTCGAGCCCGTTGACGACGTCATGGCGCACCTCATCAGCGAGAATGGCGCCGTCAACCCGACCGTTGAGTATCTCGCCAAGCCCGACGGCAAGTGGGTCGCGGTGCCCGCCACCGTGGGGAGCCAGATCAAGGGGCCATGCTCGCGCATCGATCTCATGAAACAGCACGCTGGTATCGACGTGCAGGCGATGTATCCCGCCGGCGCGCCGCCGAAGGCCGAGGCGTGGACTCTCGACGCGCTGCTCAAGGCGGCCGATGCCTGTCACAAAGCCGGATGTCCCTTCGGCATAGGGCTCGGCACGACCGCCGATTCCGTCGACACCGTTGGTGCGGTCTTCCACGCGTTCGGTGCCGCGCTGGTCGACGCCAAGGGCAACATCACGGTCAAATCCGATCCGGTGCGCCAGGCACTCGAATATTACACGCGGCTGGCGCGCTTCTTCCCGCCGGACGCGCCGGCATGGGACGACTCCTCCAACAACAAATGGCTTGTCTCCGGGCGCGGCGCGCTGATCATGAATCCGCCGAGCGCCTGGGCAGTGGCCAAGCGCGATGCTCCGCAGGTGGCCGAGCAACTGTGGACCCACGGGATGCCATCGGGGCCGAAGGGGCGTTACGCGCCGTTCGTGCCTTATTTCTGGGGCATCTGGAATTTCGGCAAGAACAAATCGGCGGCGAAGAGCCTGCTCGTGCATCTGTCGCAGCGCGCATCGGCCGAAAAAATGGTGACCGCGAGCGGCGGCTATGATCTACCGTCATTCGCGAAGTTCACCGATTTCAATACCTGGGCCGAGGAGGGACCGCCCAAGGGCACGCTCTACCATTATTCCAATCCGTACAATCACCAGATCCTGTCGATGGCGGCCTCGCCGGCGCCGCCGAAGATCGCGGTGCAGATCTACACGCAGGGGATCATGACCAAGATGACGGTGCGCCACATGCAGGGCGAGCCGATGGAAACGACCCTCGCCTGGGCGGAAGGCGAGGTCGAGGGGTTCATGCGG
>DASZHJ010000105.1:0-7964 GCA_035938015.1 Allostellaceae bacterium | reverse complement strand
CCCGGACTCGCCGTCAACGCCGAGATCGCCCGCCGAGTCGGGTCAGGCGGTTGCATACCGGTGGTGCGCCCCTCGACATACGCCTTCGGTGCACGCTCAGGGCGAGGATAGTTTGTTGATGGCATCACAAATGGAGCCTCATCCTGAGCGCGCCCGCGTAAGCGAGCGTGCCGAAGGACGCACCGAGTCGATCCAGCCCGGATCTACCGACCTCCCGCCGACCCGCGCACCAACCGTGCCAGCGCGGCTCGGGTGCCCGTGGGGATCGGCACCGGACGTCGGCTCGCGCGGTCGACGAAGACATGGACGAAATGCCCGGTCGCCGCCGGCGCCTCGTCGCCGCGGCGGAACAGGCCGATCTCGTAGCGCGCGCTGGTGCTGCCGAGCCGGCCGACCCTGAGGCCGGCGTCGATCACGTCCGGAAACTCGAGCGAGCGATGGAAGCGGCACTGGCTCTCGACGGCGATGCCGATGATCGCGCCGCCGTGGATGTCGAGCCCGCCCGCCTCGATCAGGTACTGATTGATCACGGTGTCGAAATACGAATAGTAGATCACGTTGTTGACGTGGCCGTAGATGTCGTTGTCCATCCACCGCGTCGGGATTGCCAGAAATCGCGGATAGTCTGAGCGCCGCTCCTGCTCACCCTCGGCCATGCGTCCTCTCTCGTCCGGCTACAACACGGTTTTCAACGCCGCGAGCGTCGCCGCGGGGTCCTCGATCATCATCATGTGGCCGACCCCCGGCAGCACCGTGACGCGGGCGCCCGCGATGCGCTCGGCGAAGGCCTTGCCCTTGGCGGCGGGCGTCATGCGGTCCTCGGCGCCCAGCAGGAACAGCGTCGGGCAGCGGATGCGGGCCCCCGCCTCGTCGGAACCCCGGTAAGCCGCGCAGGACGCGAGATCGGTGGCGAGGCTGCTCGAGGAGGCGCGCTCGAGGAGCCGCATGGCCTCTCCCGAGAGCCAGAGCCCGGGTGCAGGCGTGCTGCCGAAGCGAGCTTGCGCGCCGAAGCTCCAGGCCACCATGAGATCGAGCGCCGCGTGCGCGCCCAAGCGCGCGGCCTCGAGCAGGTCCGGATGAACGCCGAACTCCGGGACGAATCCCAGGAGTGCCAGGCCCTCGACCGCATCGCCCGCGCGCGCCGCCGCATCGAGCGCCACCAGCGAGCCCATGCTGTGGCCGGCGATCCGCGCCTTCCGCACGCCCGCGATGCGCAGCGCCTCCAGCACCCAATCTCCCATCGCGGGGATGCCGGAGAGCGAGGGCCCCTCGCTGTCGCCGTGACCGGGCAGATCGAGCGCCAACACGCTCCGGCCGTGATGCGCGAAGGAGCGAGTCTGCAACGCCCAGACCGTGTGATCCATGCCGGCGCCATGCAGGAACACGGCGGCGGGGAGCGCCGGATCGAAAGCGCGGCCGCCGGTGCCCGCGAAGACCCGCTTGCCTCGGACGCTGAGCTCCATGACGGCTATTCCGCGGCCTTGGCCAGGGATTTCTGCGCGGCGCGGAGCGCCTGCGCCAAATCGTCGACGATGTCCTCGGGTTCCTCGAGACCGACCGAGAGCCGGATCATGTCCTCGCCGACGCCCGCCGTCTTGAGCTGCTCGGCGCTCATCTGCTGATGCGTGGTGCTGGCGGGATGGATGACCAGCGTCTTGGCGTCGCCGACATTGGCAAGGTGCGAGATCAGCTTCACGCTATCGATGAAGCGCTTGCCCGCGTCCCGGCCCCCTTTGATGCCGAAGCTCACCATCGAGCCGGCACCTCTGGGCAATAATTGTTTGGCGAGCGCATGATCGGGATGGCTCGGGAGCTCCGGATGAATGACCCACGCGACCGCCTCGCTCCGGCCAAGGAAATCGAGCACGCGTCGGGTGTTTTCCATGTGCCGCGCCATCCTGAGCGGCAGCGTCTCCACGCCCTGCAGGATGTGGAACGCATTCGCGGGGCTCATGCAGGCGCCGAAATCTCGCAGGCCCTCGGCGCGGGCACGCATGACGAAGGCCTGCGGCCCGAACTCCTCGGCGAAATCGATGCCGTGATAGCCGGCATAGGGCTCGGTCAAGGTCGGGAACTTGCCCGACGCTTCCCAGTCGAACCGACCGCCGTCGATCAGCGCGCCGCCGATCGCGATGCCGTGGCCACCCAGCCACTTGGTCGCAGAATGCATGATGAGATCGGCGCCATGGTCGAGGACGCGGCAGAGATAAGGTCTGGCGAAAGTGGCGTCGATCAGCAGCGGCAAACCGGCATCGTGAGCGACTTGCGCGACCGCCGGCACATTCAGCACCTCGAGCCCGGGATTGCCGAGGATCTCCGCGAAGACGAGGCGCGTCTCAGGCCGTATCGCCGAGCGGAACGCCGCGGGGTCGCGCGGATCCACGAAACTCGCCTCGATGCCGAAGCGCGGCAGCGTCAGCTTCAGCAGGTTGATCGAGCCGCCGTAGAGTGAGGCCGCCGCCACGATGTGGCCGCCCGCCCCCATCAGCGTCGTGATCGCGAGATGGAGCGCCGCCTGGCCGCTTGCGGTGCAGATGGCGCCAACGCCGCCTTCGAGTGCCGCCAGGCGCTCCTCCAGCACCGCGACCGTGGGATTGGCGATCCGCGAATAGATGAAGCCGGGCTCCTCCAGATTGAAGAGCGCCGCCGCGTGGTCGGTGCTGCGGAAGACGAAGCTCGTGGTTTGGTAAATGGGCACCGCGCGGGCGCCCGTCGCGGGATCAGGCCGCTGCCCCGCGTGGAGACTGAGCGTGGAAAATCCCGGAAATTTCGCCTCAGCCATGGCAGCGTCCTTCACGCGTCGAGAGCATTTTTCGCCGAAGCGGGCACCGGTTCGGCGCAGAAAATGCGGACCAAGCAAAGAATCCTGGAGCATGTTCCGCCGCCAACTGGCTGAAGGGGCCCAATCATCCGCGAGCCAGTTGATCCGACGAAATTCGAACCCAGGACACTAGACCACCACCATAGCCCAGCGGCGGGGTCATCGACAAAGTCGCCTTGTTCCCTTCTGCTGTTGCCGGCAGCTCCTACTTGAATCGCGGCATTACCTCTTCGCAGAGGAGACGCAGGGCGTTCATCACGCGCTCATGGGGGATGAGGCCGCCGGGGTTGAGCTCTGCCAGGATGCCGTTGATGCCGAGCTCCTCACGCAACTCCGTCAACCGGTCGGCCACGCGCTCCGGCGTGCCGACGATCATCTTCTCGCGCAGCGCCTCGTCGTAGTCGATGGTTTGCAGCTGTTGCGCGCGCGCCGCCCGGTCCTCGACCGTCCGCGCTCCCGGCCGGCTCGCGGAGTCCGCGAGACGATCGCCGATGTACCGGAAGAAATTCATGATGCTTTCCTCGGGCTCATCGCGCGCGCGCCGGTCGGTTTCCGCGACATAGACCGGCACCCGCAGATAGATCTCGCCGGGACCCGGATGGCCGGCGGCCTTGTAGGCCTCGCGGTAGCTCTGCACCTGCGGCGCCAGGTCCGAGAGCGTGCCGATGCGCGCGGCAACGAAGGCCGCGTGCCCGAGAGCGCCGATCGCGGGAAAGGTGTCGGGGCTCGTCGCGGCGATGCGGATGGGCGGGTGTGGCTTCTGCCAGGGTTTCGGCACCACCGCGACATTGTCGTAGCTGAAGTATTTGCCGTGGTAGGAAAAGCGCTCCTCGCGCCAGGCCCGCTTGACGATCTCGAGCGTCTCGGCGAACCGCTCGCGGCTTTCGGCATAAGGCACGCCATAAGCCTCGTAGGTTCGGGGAAAGCCGCTACGCCCGACGCCGAAGATGAGCCGCCCCTGGCTCAGCTGATCGACCGTGGCGGCTTCCTCGGCAAGCCGTAGCGGGTGGCAGAGCGGAAGCACCTGGACCGCGGTCCCGATCTTCATGCGACGGGTGCGCTCGGCAAGTGCACCCGCCAGGATGAGCGGCGAGGCGAGCACCGAGCGCTCGGGCGCGAAATGCAGCTCGGCAAGCCACATGACGTCGAGCCCCTGGCGCTCCGCTGCATCGATCACGGCAAAGGATTGCGCGAAGGCTTCTGCCTCGCTGGCGCCCGGCGGCCGCTGAAACTCGTGAAACACGCCGAATTCCAATCGGCTCTCCCTGAAAGCTCGCCGCGCTCAGCCCGAGGAGCGCAAGCGAGTGATGGCGGTCGTCAATCCGGGACGCGGCCGCGGATGAGGCGGCCTGGAAGCGCGCCGGTGTGCGCGTTGTCGCGCAGCAGCACCTCCCCGTTCACCACCGTCGCGCGCACGCCGTCGGCGGTTTGCTTGAGGCGCTTGGCGCCCGCGGGCAGATCGGTCACCACCTCCGGCATGTGCGCGCCGATCGTCGCCGGATCGAACACGACCAGATCCGCCGCCATGCCCTCCCGAATGAGGCCGCGATCGTGCAGCCCCCAATGGGTCGCCGTGTCGTAGGTGATGAACTTGACCGCTTGCTCCAACGTGAACGCCTGCTTCTCGCGCACCCAGTAGCTCAGCAGATGGCTTTGCAGCGAATTGTCCATGATCTGCGAGACGTGGGCGCCGGCGTCCGAGAAGGTCACGACCGTTCGCGGATGCCGGATCAGCTCGAGCGCCGCCGCCTCGTCCTCGTTGGCGATCGGCTGCAGGAAGAACCGCTTGAGATCGCGCTCGAGGGCGAGATCGATCATCAGCTCGACCGGATGCAGTTTGCGCTCGCGCGCGAGCTCCGCCATGGAGCGATGCGGCCCTTGCATCTTGTCCATGAGGAACACCCAATCCCACTCCGGCGGCCGCGCCTCGGCGCCGATGGCGCGCCGGCCGTTATAGGGCCGGCTCGCGACAGCGACGAGCTTCGCCCTCGTCTCGGGGTCGCGGAGCGCCGCCTTCTGCCGGGCGAGCGGCAGCTTTCGCACGTCGCGCCACACTTCCCAGTCGTCGAACGGCGTATGCGTCTCGAACGAGATCAGGACGTTGAGCGCGCGGCTGTGCACCTGCGCGAACATGCGCCCACCTTCGCGCGCCGTCTGCTCGACGGTGGCGAGGCCGAAGCGCCACGCTTCCGGCTGTATGCGGCGCGAGAAGATGCCGAATGTGATGGGGCGGCCGGTGTCGAGCGCCAGCCGCTTCAGCTTCGGGTAATTCTCCGGCCCCTCGGTCCCCATGGCGATTTCCAGGATGCCGGCGCCAGCCTCGCTCATCGCGCCGACCAGCGTCTCGAGCTCGCCCCAGCTCGCCTGCCGGCTTGCCACCGGCCGGTCGTCGGAGGTCTCGTGGCTGGGGCTGCGCGTCGTCGAGAAGCCGACGGCGCCGGCCTTGATGGCCTCGCGGACGTGGTGCGCCATGGCTCTGAGATCGTCCTCGCCTGCGGGTCCCTCGAAGGCCCGCTCGCCCATGACATACGTCCTAACCGCCGAATGGCCGATGTAGCCCGCGTAATTGATGCCCTTCGGAATGGCGTCGAGCGTGTCGAGGAATTCCGGAAAGGTCTCCCACCGCCACGTGATGCCGGCCCGCATGGCCTCGCGGCTCAAGTCCTCGGCCCGCTCGAGATTGCGGAACACCAGGTCGGCATCCCGCTCGCGGCAGGGCGCGAGGGTGAAGCCGCAGTTCCCCATCACCACGGAGGTGATGCCGTGATAGCAGGAGCTGGTGCCGATCGGGTCCCAGAAAACCTGGGCGTCCATGTGGGTGTGGCCATCGACGAAGCCCGGCGTCACCACATGGCCTTCGGCGTCGATGACCTCCCGGGAGGGTGCTGCGATGCGCCCGATGAAGGCGATCTTGCCCGCCTTGACGCCGACATCGGCGCGGTAGGGCGGCAGGCCGGAACCGTCGATCACCATGCCCTGCTTGATCACGAGGTCGTAGCTCATCGCACCATCCCTTGCGCCCAGAGGTCTATGCTAGCGCATTGCCGCTCCCGCTCAACCGGAGCATTCTGAGCGTCTCTTGCTGGCGTGCCAACCGCGACGGGAGCCCCACCATGAGCCGCACCTACCATGTGATTGATGCCGACGGACACGTGTTGGAGCCGTTCACCCTGTGGAATGATTACCTCGACCCCGCCTACCGCGATCGCGCGCCGAAGCTGGTCAAGGACCAGAACGGCAAAGACCGCCTGCTCCTTGAGGAGCAGATCCTCGGCAGCACCCAAGGGTTCGGCGGCATCGGCGGAGTCGGTGCACGGCAGGGCGTGGTCAAGGCTGAGGCCATGGCCTACGAGGACGGCCGCAAGGGCGGTTTCGACCCGCATGCCCGCATTCCCGACATGGACCTCGACGGCATCGACGCGGCCTTTCTCTATCCGAGCCTGGGCCTCTTCGCCGGCGCGGTGCGCGATCCCGGCTTCGCCGCGGCGATGTGCCGGGCCTACAACCGCTGGCTCGCCGACTATTGCAGGCCTTATCCGGACCGCCTGTTCGGCATCGCTATGCTGCCGATGCAATCGGTCGACACAGCGATCTTGGAGATGCGCTTTGCCCGCCGCGAGCTCGGCTTCCGCGGCGGCTTCCTACGGCCCAATCCCTACAACGACCGCAAGCTGCACGATCCCGTTTATGAGCCGTTCTGGAGCGCCGCCGAGGACCTCGACTTCTCGATCGGGCTGCACGAGGGCGGTAACAGCGGCATGCCGACCGTGGGCATCGACCGCTTCGAGGGCCGCGGCGCCCAGCACATCATCTCGCACACCATGGAGATGATGCTGGCGGCCATGAGCATGATCTGGGGCCGCGTGGTCGAGCACCACCCGAAGCTGCGGGTCGCGTTCCTGGAGTCCGGCGGCGGCTGGATCGCGCCCTGGCTCGACCGCATGGACCGGCATTTCGACGACAAGGGCTTCAATGATTCCGGCTTGACGATGCGACCCAGCGACTTGTTCCGGCGCAATTGCTGGATCTCCTTCGAGCCGGTCGAGGGCAGTCTCGGCGTGCTCGCCGAGTATATCGGCCCGCACAAGATCATGTGGGCGACCGATTACCCGCACCGCGACGGCTTCTTCCCGGGCGCCCCGTCGATGATCGCGGAGCGGCTCAAGGGCGTCTCGCCCGAAGTTAAGCATCAGGTCATGGCCGGCGGCGCCATGCAGTTCTACGGGCTGAACTGAGGGAGGAAAGCGCGCTCGACCGTGGACAAAGAAAAAGGAGCCGCCCCGGAGGTGCCTGTAAGCACCAGAAGCTATTGATTTTTCTGGGCTTGGATTCGGTCTCAATAGGGCTCCACCCCAAAATCACCCCATTGGCACCACTGGTGGCGAATCCATCAACGCCCCCCATAAGGGCAGCAGCTACTCGGATTCGTCAGGCAGTTTAAAGCTCTCTTCTGACCGCCTCACTGCAGGAATTTTTCAAGTACGCCTAAATAGATCATGCGAATTTGTGAGATTGCAGGCGACGAATCCAAATCGCTGCTCGTTGGCGACGTTGCTTTGGATGCATTTGATCCCGTTACAACCCGACAGTTGGTTCGCGTCGGGTTGATGGTCGATTTTTTCATTCTGCGTGTTGTGCCCGTAATCACGACCATGACTGTCACGACCGAGAAGGAACGCGATGCGCTCGCAAGAGCGGCGATCCGTCATCATCGAGTCAATTCACGAGGTATGGCACCGCTGTTCGGTCCAATCCCGGGATATGCCCTCATCGAGCCGAGCAAGACCGGACACCTCATGGCGCCCTACGATGTCGAGGGAAAGCGTTCGGGACGCCTTCGCGATGTGACCTGGCTTGGCGATGTGACGCTTACCTTTCTGCCACCGTCATGACGCGTGACATGCGCCGTCAAAGAATCGTTTAACGCCCCTACCTCACAACAGTCCGTCCGAGCCTATCCCACAGGGCTTCCTGCACTTTGCGGTCGATGCGAACATGGTAATGGCTGTTGCGGCGCCCGCTGGTTCGCCCACGAAGATCTTTTCGAGATCGGACCACTGACCAGTCGGAACAGGTGACATCACGAATCACGAATTCCAAATTCTTTCTGAGTAGCGAAAAAATTACGCCATCGCGATAGGCA
>DASZHJ010000104.1:0-7984 GCA_035938015.1 Allostellaceae bacterium | reverse complement strand
ACGATGTCGGTGTGCTTCAGGATCCGCAGCACGGTCGCCATCATCAAATCACCGGCCGTGAAGCGGTCGCCATCGAGGTAGGGTTTGGCGCCGAGCGACTTGGAGAGCGCGGACATGCGCTTCTGCACGAAGGCCACCGCCCCCGGGCGGCGCAGCTTTGCCCATTCCTCGTTCGCGTAGAAGAGATCGATGAGGGCGACGTTCATGACGAACGGCTCGATGGAATTGAGCGCCGCGATCAGCCATTGCGTCGCGCGCGCGCGGGCGCCCGCGTCCTTCGGCAAGAGCATCTCGCTGCGCTCGCCGATGTGCAGCACGATGGCCCCGGATTCGAAGAGCACGAGGCCGTCCTCCTCGAGGATCGGCACCTGCCCGAAGGGCTGCAGCGCGCGATAGTCCGGCTTGTCTTGATCGCCTTGCTCGAGGAGGCGCGTCCCGTAGGACAGGCCGGCTTCCTCCAGCGCCCAGCGCGCGCGCAGATCGCGAACCTGGCCCTGGGCAAACTCCGGCACCCACTTGAAAGCGGAGACGGTGATCATGCGATAGGCTCCTTTGCGGTTTTTCTCGGGATAGACTCAAGCCCGTCGAAGGCTTTGGTCAGGGAGAGTGCCGTTCGATTGCCAGAAAATGGCGTTCCAGCTTGTCCAGCGCCCCGGTCCAACCTTGCTCGTGGCCGCGGCGCGTCTCCTCGTCGCGCAGGCGTGAATGCGTGAGTGTGAGTTCGGTCCCTTCGGCAACCGCGCGAAGCCTGATATCGACACGCGACTCGCCGGGATCCTCGGCGCCGCCCGCCCAGCGCCAGCTCATGCTCAGCCGCTCGGGCCTCACAACGTCGAGATATTCGCCGCTGCTCTCATGCTCGCTGCCATCGAGCATGCGGAAGCGTACCCGGAAGCGGCCGCCCACCCGCGGGTCCGTCTCCGCCACGAGCACGGGCCCGCCGTCGGGCCCCCACCAGCAGGCGATGCCTTCCGGAGTGGTGAGCGCGTCGAAGACGATCGAGGGCCGCGCCTTGATCCGGCGGACGAGCGTCAGACTGGTCATCGTTTCTTCTTCCTCGCTGCGACTTCCTTGCCTTCGGCATAGGCCGCGAGCCGGTCGAGGCTCATCGACCAGAAGCGCTCGTAGCGCCGCAGCCAATCGATCGCTTCCCGCATGGGCTGGGGCCGTAGCCGCACCGTCACGGTCCGCCCGACTTTCGACCGGGTGACGAGGCCGGCATCGCCGAGCACGTCGAGATGCTTCATCACCGCCGGCAGTTTGATCGCAAAAGGCCGCGCCAGCGCGCTGATGGACGCGCCCGCCTCGCGCTCGAGCCGGGCAAGAATCGCCCGCCGGGTCGGGTCGACGAGCGCCGCAAAAGTCCGGTCGAGCCGTTCGCTATAGTTCACCATGCAGGAAAGTATGTGCCGGAACGGGCCGCTGTCAACCCTCGCACCGGCAGGCTTGCGCACTGGCGGAACCTGGACGTCCGTCATTGCGCGACCCGCGAGGTCGGCGAAGAGCGGGCTTTCGGACGTTCACTGTTCAAACAGGTCGCCGATATCGTCGATCGCCGATTCTGCGATCGATGAATGGCGGGGATCCATGACGATGGCCTGACCCAGATGGGCCCAATACAAGAAGGCTGCCCGAGAGAGCGCTTGCTTGCCG
Organism: Allostellaceae bacterium; assembly: GCA_035938015.1. GTDB lineage: Bacteria > Pseudomonadota > Alphaproteobacteria > ATCC43930 > CGMCC-115725 > DASZHJ01. The sequence continues at coordinate 6,331 of DASZHJ010000104.1, read as the reverse complement.
AGCGTCGACGGACGCGACGATCCTGGCCACATCTGCGTCTTCCGCGGCCCAGCGCTCGGTCTGATCGTGTTCGGTGTCAACTCTTGAAGTAGGGAAACGGCGCGGAGTGGGGCTGTTGCGCGGAATTTACATGATGTATCATCTATTGATCTGTCATCTAATCGGTCGCCGCCCATGCCCTCTCCGCAGCAAACCGTCCGACGCGGGTTCGGCGCCCTGTTGGCTCTTGCGGCACGCCAATGGCGGCGCGGCGTCGATCATGGGCTGCAGCCCTTCGGTCTCACAGAGGCCACCTGGCTGCCCTTGATCCGCGTGGCGCGGTCCCCCAAGCCGATGCGCCAGCGGGAACTCGCGGATTCGCTGTCGCTCGACAGCTCCGCCGTCGTGCGGCTGCTCGATACCTTGGAGGCCGAAGGGCTCGTCGTGCGTCGGGAAGAGGCGGATCGCCGGGCGAAGGCGATCGTGCTGACCGCGGCGGGGCGCGCCATCGTCGACCGTGTCGAGGCGAGCGCGCGCCGGCTGCACGAGGATGTGCTGGCCGGGCTCCCGCGCGCCGACATCGAGGCGACGGTCCGGGTGCTTCGGCATATCTGCCGCGCGGTCCCCGCTGCGCAAGATCCGGCTCATGAATGACGCCGGCCAGGCCCTGAGCGATACATCCGGCGGAACGACACTACCGCCGCGGGCCCGGATACCGCTTTGGCTGGTGGCGCTGCTGACTTTCACGGGCACGCTCGCCATGCATATTTTCGTGCCGGCGTTGCCGATCGCCGGCGCGGATCTTGGCGCCAGCGCTGCCGCCATGCAGATGACGATCAGCCTCTACATCGTCGGGCTGGCCGTTGGGCAACTGATCTACGGGCCGGTCTCCGATCGCTTCGGGCGCCGGCCCGCGCTGATGGTCGGACTTGTCGTGTATGTCGCCGCCAGCGCCGCGGCCATGCTGGCGCGGGACGTGAACATGCTCATCGTCGCCCGACTGTTCCAGGCGCTTGGCGGATGCGCCGGCCTCGTGCTCGGGCGGGCCATCGTGCGCGATACGGCGGAGCAGAGAGACGCGGCGCGACGGCTTGCGCTGATGAACCTGATGGTGACGCTCGGCCCGGGCGTGGCTCCCGTCCTCGGCGGCCTCCTGGCCGGCTCCGTCGGATGGCGCTCGATCTTCGTCGTGCTTTGCGGCTTGGGCGTGGTCAATTTTGCGCTGACCTGGCGGCTGCTGCCGGAAACGGGCGTGACGTCGCGCCACAGCAACGCGGCGGTGGTCCGGAATTACGGCCAGCTCTTGCGCACACCCGCGTTTTTGGGCTTTGCCGTCGGCGGCGGCTGCGCGACCACGTCGATGTATGCGTTCCTCGCGGCGGCGCCGTTCATTTTCGTCCATGAACTGCACCGGCCGATCGGGGAGGTTGGCCCGAATCTCGCGATCCTCATCCTTGGGGTCTGGGTCGGCAGCATGGTCGCGAGCCGCGTGGTCCGTGTGGTGCCGATCAAGCCACTGCTGATCGGCGCCAACGCCGTCAGCGTGCTCGCCGCTCTCGTGCTGTTGGCGGCGGTCTTGTCGGGACATCTCTCCGTCGTCCTGGCGATCGCATCGATGTTCGTGTTCACCTTCGGCGCCGGGATCGCATCCCCCGTGGCGCTGATGGAGGCGATCAGCGTCAATCCGGCGGTCATCGGCTCGGCCTCCGGACTTTATGGATTCTCCCAGATGGCCGTGGGCGCGTTGTGCACGGCGCTTGCGGGGCTGGGCCAGAGCCCCGCGCTGGCGGCTGCCCTCGTGCTCGCCGGTGCGGGGATCGTCGCTCAGGCTTGCTTCTGGAGCGCGTTTCGCGGGCGTCACGCGTGACGGTCATCTCTTCGAGAGGCGCTTGCGTTTCCGGAGCGGACCTTGCCAAGGCGTTGCCGGGCGTCTTTCAATCAGCTCACGCTTTCATCTGGAGGCACCCATGACCGAGCCGCGCTTCAAGACGCTGACACCGGAGACCATGGCGCCGGAGCAGCGGCGCGTCGCCGAGGCGATCGTCAAGGGCCCGCGCGGCGGCATGCGCGGCCCCTTCAACGCGCTGCTCCGCAGCCCCGGGCTCGCGGACGCCGCGCAGAAACTGGGCGAGCAGGTGCGGTTCAAGCTGTCGCTGCCGGCGCCGCTCCGGGAGCTCGCGATCCTGCTGACCGCGCGGCACTGGACCGCGCAGTACGAGTGGTACGCGCACAACAAGATCGCGCGCGAGGCCGGCCTCGCCGGCGGGATCTGCGAGGCGATCGCCGAAGGGAAAAGGCCCGCGGGGATGTCGGCGGACGAGGCCGTGGTCTACGAGTTCTGCGCGGAGCTGCTCGGCACCACGCAGATGAGCGACGCCACCTTCGGCAAAACCCGCGAGCGCTTCGGCGAGGCGGGCGTGATCGAGCTCACGGGCACCTGCGGCTACTACTCGCTGGTGGCGATGGTGCTCAACGTCGACCGCCAGCCGCTGCCGGAGGGGGCGGTGCCGTTGAGGCCGCTGAGGTAGAGCACGTCCCGGCTCGAAGGAATCGATGCGTCCCTCGATTCGGCGCTTAGCGCCGATTCAGGATTGAGGGATTTTCTTTGCGCAGCCACCACGTCCCTCCACCCCTGAGCAAGGGCCGTCCCCTCCGGGCACTGCGGCGCTTTCGAGCCGATGTTCCCTTTAAGTCGCGCAGATGTCCCTCGGGGGAACGCGCGGCGCGTGGTACACTCTCTAGCGTCCTCGGAATCCAAAGGAGCTCGCCCATGCGGCATGTGCCCTTTGTAGAGTACGATTTCTGCGACTTCGTGACCTTCGCGCTCGCGGGCATGGCTTTCATGCTCTGCCTCTATATGGAAATGGCCGCTTAGCGCGGGTATAGGGAAGATCTGCGGCGGGCGGTCCCTCGCCCTCCCGGCTCCTTCGGCTTGCTCAGGGGTCGGGCCCCGTCCTCTCGCACTGGCGCGGACGAGGGCGAGCAAGCGCCCGGCCTGACGGAGGAAGAACCCATGTCGTTCGAGGGATTCCCCGGGCGCGATGTGCGCGCCAAGCTCGATCATCCCGTGATCGATGCGGATGCGCATATCGTCGAGTGCGATTTCGCGCATCTCGATTTCGTGCGGGAGATCGCGGGGCCGGAGATCGCCAAGGCGGTGGCGGCGACCGGGGCTTCGCACGGGCCCACGGTGCGCGGGTTCTGGTGGGGGCTGCCCTCGGGACCGCATACGGGCGACCGCGCGATGGCGCAGCTGCCGCGTTATTTCCGCTCGCGCCTCGACGAGCTCGGCATCGACTTCGCGCATTGCTACACGACGCGCGGCCTGGGCCACATCCATCAGCCCGACGAGGCCGTACGGCGGGCGAGCTGCCGGGCGCTCAACATGCTCTATGCCGAGATGTTCGCCGACGTCGGCGATCGCCTCAGACCGGTGGCGGTGATCCCGACCTACACGCCCCAGGAGGCGATCGAGGAGCTGGAGTTCGCGGTCAAGGAGCTCGGCCACAAGGCGATCATGATCGGCACGGAGCTGCGCGGCCCCGCGCGAAAGTCGGCAGGCGGCGATCCGCTCCTCGCGCCCGCGCAGATGACGCGCTCGATCGTGATGGATTCGCCCCACGACTACGACCCGTTCTGGCGCAAGTGCATCGAGCTCAAGGTGGCGCCGGCTTGCCACAGCTCGTCGCGCGGCGCCAACACCTATCGTGCCTCGCCCAGCAACTACGTGTTCAATCACCTCGGCGATTTCGCCAACGGCTCTGAGTTCTTCTGCCGCTCGCTGTTCCTGAGCGGCGTCACGCGACGGTTCCCGAAGCTCAGCTTCGCCTTCCTCGAGGGCGGCGTCGCCTGGGCGGTGAACCTGCTCAATGACATCGTCGAGCACTGGGAGAAGCGGAACATCGACGCGCTCCAGCGGAACCTCGACCCCGGCACACTCGATGTCGATCTGCTCGAGCGGCTGTTCCGCGAGTTCGGGGACAAACGACATACGCCCGAGCGCATCCGCGCGCGCCCGCACGCGGGCTTTTCCTCGACGGCACTCCCCGACCATCCCGACGAGTTCGCAGCTTGCGGCTTGAGGGAGGTGCGCGATCTCCGTCAGCTCTTCGTCGACCCCTTCTATTTCGGCTGCGAGGCGGATGACCGGCTGGTCGGCGTCGGCTTCAACCGCCGGCTCAACCCACTGGGCGCGCCGCTGAAACCGGTGTTCGGCTCGGATATCGGCCACTGGGACGTGCTCGAGGCCGCGAGCGTGCTCACGGAGGCCTGGACCCAGGTGAGCGCGGGTTTGCTGAGCGCAGAGAATTTCCGCGACTTCACCTTCGTCAACCCCGCGATGCTGCACCTCTCGATGAACCCCGATTATTTCCGCGGCACGGTGGTGGAGGACGCGGCGGCAGCGTTACTGCGGCAGAAAGCTGGTTAATTGCTTTGCTAGACAAAAAGGCGTGGCGTCCTTCGACTCAGGCCCTTCGGGCCTGGCTCAGGATGAGGTGTTTTCTTGGTGCACCCGCCAACCCGCTCATCCTGAGCCGCGCCTGAAAGGCGGGGGTCGAAGCTACTCCGCCGTCGCTTGATCCAGGATGCGGGCGACGTGCAAGGCCTCGCGGGCGGCGCCATCGCGGATCTGGTGGCGGCAGCTGGTGCCGCTGGCGGCGAGGACGGTGGCGGCGTCGGCGGCGCGCATCTTGGGCAATACGCCGAGCTCGCCGATCTTGAGTGATACGTCGTAGTGCTCGGCCTCGTAGCCGAAGGCGCCGGCCATGCCGCAGCAGGTGCTGTCGAACGTCTCGACCGCGATGCCCGGCACCGCCTTGAGCGCGGCAACGCTGGCGCCCAGCGTGTTGAAGGCCTTCTGGTGGCAGTGGCCGTGCAGGAGCACTTTCGGCGGCGCGTTGCGGCCAGGGGCGAGCTTGAAGCGGCCGGCGGCGGATTCCTCCGCGATGAATTCCTCAAAGAGCACGGCGCGCGATGCCAGCAGCTTGGCGTCGGGGCCGGGCAAGAGCCCCAGAAACTCGTCGCGCAGCGTGAAGAGGCATGAGGGCTCGAGACCGACGATCGCCGTGCCGCGATCGAGATACGGCTTGAGCGCGGCCAGCATGCGTTGCGCTTCGGTTTTGGCCTCGGCGACCAGGCCGGTCGCCAGGAAGGTGCGGCCGCAGCAGAGCGGGCGCTCACCCTCGGGTGTCGGCTCGATCGCGCGATAGCCGGCACGGCGCAGCACGCGCTCGGCGGCGCGAGCGTTCTCGGGCTCGAACCAGCGGTTAAACGTGTCGAGGAAGAGCACGACGTCGGTGCCCGATCCCGCCGGCACCGCCACGCGATAGGGCCGCCGGCTCCAGGCCGGCAGCTTGCGCTTGGCGCTCAGGCCGGTAAGCCGCTCGCCGAGCGATGCGAGCGCGGGTACGCGGTTCCTGAGGTTGAGGAGCGGCGCCAGCCGCGAGGCGATGCCGGCATAACGCGGCAGATAGGCCACCAGGCGATCGCGCAGGGTGAGCGGATGGGTCTTGCGGTGCTGATGCAGGAACTCGATCTTCATGCGCGCCATGTCGACGCCGGTCGGGCATTCGCGCTTGCAGCCCTTGCAGGAGACGCAGAGCGCCATGGTCTCCTTCATGGCCTCCGAGGCGAGCGCGTCGCGGCCGAGCGCGCCCGAGAGCGCAAGCCGCAGCGTGTTGGCACGGCCGCGGGTCAAGTGCTGCTCCTCCATCGTCGCGCGATAGGACGGGCACATGACGCCGGCGTCGGCCTTGCGGCATTCTCCGTTGTTGTTGCACATCTCGACGGCGCCCGCGAAGCCGCCCCACTCCGACCAGTCGAGCGCGGTGTCGATCGCCTCGGTCCGATAGCCCGCCTTGAAGCGGAAGAGCGAGCGGTCGTCCATCCTGGGGGGATGCACGATCTTGCCGGGGTTGAGGAGACCGGCGGGATCGAAGCTCTCCTTCACTTCCTCGAAGGCGCGCACGATGCGCGAGCCGAACATCGGCTCGTGGAACTCCGAGCGCACGAGCCCGTCGCCGTGCTCGCCGGAATGCGAGCCCTTGTACTCCCGCACCATCGCGAAGGCCTCCTCGGCGATGGCGCGCATCTTCTTGACGTCGAGGTCCTGTTTGAGGTTGAGCACGGGACGCACGTGGAGGCAGCCCACCGAGGCATGGGCGTAGAAGGTGCCGTAGGTGCCGTGCTTCTTGAAGATGTTGGTGAGGCGGTCGGTGTAGTCCGCGAGGTCGTCGAGCGAGACGGCGCAATCCTCGATGAAGGAGATCGGCTTCCCGTCGCCCTTCATGGACATCATTATGTTGAGGCCCTGCTTGCGAACCTCCCAGACCGCGCTCTGGAAAGCGGGATC